>NZ_JBSFFN010000016.1:0-177061 GCF_053596135.1 Streptomyces sp. NPDC001770
TTTCACCGGGGCCCTCCGGGCGCTTCCCTTCGTTCTTGCGTTTCCGACTCTATCAGACTCTTTCGTGTCCGATTCCCGGTCGAAGCGGGTCGAGCAGTTTTCGCTTTCCAGTTCTTCGCTTTCGCGTTTCCCTTTCCGGCGATTCCGACTCTATCAGATCCTTTCGGGCCTGATTCCCAGTCAGCGGGCTTGTCCTCCGGGCCGTTTCGGGCCCTTCCGACGAGTGAGACATTAGCGGATTCCCGGGCTCCGACGCTAATCGGGGCCGTTCTCTCGAACAGGCAATCCTCATTTCACACAAGCACACGCAAAGGCACACGACAGAAAGCCGGGCCTTGTTGAATGGTGGTGCGGAATGGCTGTCCGGGGACCGACCGGAGTCGGCGCTCACGTCGGACAGCTCGCAGGACATTACTCAGGGACGGGCAGCCTGTCAACCCCGCGTTCGCGCCCCGTATGTACGGGCAACGGTGCGCTGCCCGCTCAAGCGGTGAGCGGGCAGCCTGGGTACGGGTCGGGCTGTTCTCGGCCGGTCGCGGATCAACCGTGCCGGTGGTCCTCGATGGGGGTACGGGCCTCCGCGAAGAGGGCCGGGCCGTCCTGCGGCACCTCGGGCCACGCCCCGGATTCGGGGTTGAGCTCGACGAGCTGCTCGGTGGAGAGCGCGTACACGACCCGGCCGAGGCCGGAGCGGACGATGCCGCCGGCGCACATCTGGCACGGCTGGCAGCTGGTGTACATCGTGGTGCGGGCCGCCGCCTCGGGAGCGAGTTCGCGGGCAGCCCAGCGGGCGAGCTTCAGTTCCGGGTGGGCGCTGATGTCGTCGTCGCGGCGCACGGTGTTGTGGGCCTCGACGAGGACGGTGCCGTCCTCGTCGGCCAGCAGGGAACCGTACGGGGCGTCGCCCAGGGTGACGGCGCGGGCTGCCAGGCCGATCGCGCGGCGCAGCAGGGTCTCGTCGGCGGGGGTGATCACGCGGGTGTCCTCCAGTGGTCGGCCACGGTGGCGAGCGCCCGCCAGGCCGCTTGGGGCCGGCGGGTCTCCTCCGGGTCTCCGTCGTAGGGGTCGAGAACGACGGTATCCGCCCCGAGGCGCTCCAGCTGGGCGAGGTCGTCGAGGACCTGTTCGAGGGTTCCGACGCCGGCGGGCCGGTCGGGGCCGTCGACGGGTGTGGTGGTCAGCCGCAGCGAGATCCGGGGAGCGAAGCCCGGCAGGCTGTGCCGCTCGACGGCCGAGCGCAGCCAGGGGACGGTGTTGTTCAGCGGGTGCCAGGGGGCGTCGAGTCTGATGGCACGACGGATGGCGGCGTCGCTGTTGCCGCCGACCCAGATCGGTACGGATGCGGTGGGGCCGGGACCGTCCTCCCGCCAGGCCGCGCGTACGGCGTCCAGGTACTGGTCGGTGAGCTTGCCGCGCTCGGTGAACGGCACGCCCAGTGCGGCGAACTCCTGCCGGGCCCAGCCCACGCCCACCCCGAGTACGAACCGCCCGCCGCTGAGCCGGTCCAGGTTTCCCGCCATGCGGGCGACCAGCAGGGGACGCCGGTAGGGCATCACCAGCACGGTCGTGCCCAGCCGGATCCGGGTGGTGACGCCCGCCAGCCAGGAGAGTGTGGTGAACGGTTCGTGGAAGGGTTCCGGATACTGCGCGGCCACGTCCGGGGTGACGGCGACGTGGTCCGACACCATGAGGAGGTCGTACCCCAGGCCTTCCACGGTCCGCGCCCAGTCGCGCAGGGTGCCGGGGTCGGTTCCCGGCCCGAAGTTCGGTACGTTGACGCCCAGTTGCATGCTCAGAGGCTATCCCCGCGATCATGGCGACGGGAATGGGCTCTTCCCCGGACAGGCGGTCGGTCTCCGCTGATTTCCCGGTAGATTCCCGCCATGGCCGCGAATCTCGACGACGTCGACTGGGCGATCATCACCCAGTTGCAGCAGGAAGCCCGGATATCCCTGAGCGAGCTGGGGCGGCGGGTGAGCCTCAGCTCCTCCGCCACCACGGAGCGCGTGCGTCGGCTGGAGGCGCTGGGTGTCATCACCGGATACACAGCGACGGTCGATCCGGCCGAGGTGGGCTATCCGGTGCTGGCGGTCGTCCGGCTGAAGTACCCGGGCAACCGGCATCAGCCACTGCACGGGCTGCTCGCCGAGCGGCACGAGATCCTGGAGTGTCTGCGGACGACGGGCGAGGACTGCTACACGCCGAAGGTGGCCGCGACCTCGATGGAGCATCTGGAGTCGCTCGTCGATGAGCTGGCCGGTTTCGGGAGCACGACCACGAGCGTGGTCTACAGCCGGACCCTGCCCGCTCGCGGCCCGCGCCGGCCCTGACACCGCCCGTCCGCGACGGCTCACACCGTCGCGTGCACGTCCTCCAGCTCCTGGAGGAGGCGGCGCTTGGGGCGGGCTCCCACCATCGACTTCACCGGTTCGCCGTCGCGGAAGACGATCAGGGTGGGCATCGACAGCACGCCGTAGCGGGCGGCGGTACCGGGGTTGTGGTCGACGTCGATCTGCACGATCTTGAGGCGGTCGGCCTCTTCACGGGCGATCTCGCTCAGCACCGGGGCGAGCTGGCGGCACGGGCCGCACCAGTCGGCGGTGAATTCCACCAGGACCGGCAGTCCGGCGCCGAGCACCTCGTCGTCGAAGGTCCCATCGGTCACCTCGGTGACGCCTTCCGCATGGATCATCTGTCATCCTCCCAGTTCACATCGGGGCTCCGGTCCGCCGGGAAGTCCGGCGGCCGCCTCGACCTCGGCGCGGGCGAGCTGTACGCCGACCTCGGCCCGTACGGTCTGCAGTTGTGCGATCAGCGCGTCCAGCTCATCGAGCTTCCGCCGGTAGACGGCGAGCGACGCGGGGCAGGCGTCGCCCGCCGGGTGTCCTGCCCGCAGGCACTCCACGAACGGCCGGGTCTCCTCCAGGTCGAACCCGAAGTCCTGGAGGGTCCGGATCTGGCGGAGTTGCCTGAGGTCGTTCTCGTCGTACGTGCGGTAGCCGTTCTCGGACCGTCGCGCCCGCAGCAGCCCGCGCGTCTCGTAGTAGCGCAGCGCCCGCGTCGTCGTCCCGGCCCGTTCGGCCAGCTCACCGATTCGCATGACCCGACCGTATTCCTTGACGCGGGCGTCAAGGCAAGGAGGCGGTCAGGAGGGGACGGGGGCCTCCGCCAGGACGCGCGCCAGTTCGCGCGGCTGCGAGAACATCGGCCAGTGGCCGGTCTCCATCTCGACCAGCCGCCAACGGTCGCTCTTGAGCAGCTCGGCCACGTCGCCGTTGGGCTCCGCGCCGTCGAGCAGGCACTTGACGTAGGTGGCCGGCAGTTCGCCGAGCGGGCGGGTGAGCTCGGCGGGCTCGGTGAGGGTCGCCCCGGGGTGGGGCGTGGAGCCGTCGACGATCCGCCGGATCTGCGCGGGGTCGAGTCCCTGGCCCTCGAAGTCCGGGGCGGTCAGCGGGGGCCAGAAGCCGCCGTGCCCGGCGATCGTGGCTTCCAGCTGCCAGGCCCACGGAGCGGAGGCGAACGCCTTCCCTTCGGCGGGGACGTCGGAGTCCACGAACACCACGTGTGCGAGCCGGTCGCCGATGCGTCCGGCTGCCTGGCCCACCGGGATGCCGGAGTAGCTGTGCCCGACGAGCACCACGTCGGTCAGGGCGGCGTGTTCGACCGCGTCCACGATGTCCCGCACGTGTGTCTGCTGCCCCGCCGGTACGTCGCGCTTCTCCGCGAGCCCGGAGAGGGTGAGCGGGAGGACGGTGTGCCCGTCCCGGCGCAGCTCCTCGGCCACCTCGTGCCACGCCCAGCCGCCGAGCCAAGCTCCCGCCACCAATACGTAGTTCGTCATCGGGGCACCGTAGCGCCGGGCGCTGACAGAAGGGCGCTGACAGCGGCTGTCGGCGGCGACCGGCGTCGGAGGCCCGGGGCGTCCCCGTGGTGGGGTGCGCCCCGGGCCTCGGCGGGGATCATCGTGTGAAGGCGGCCCCGGTCACTGGGCGTAGATCCCGATCTCGTTGAGGGAGTACCGGTTGTCGGTGCCCCTGACCAGCCCGGTGATGCGCACGTACCGGGCGTCCACCGGGGTGAAGGAACGGTTCTCGGTGCCGCCGGAGCCTGCGGTGGTGGTGTGCACCGTCGTCCAGGTGGCGTTGTCCGAGGAGACCTCGACGGTGTACTTCACCGCGTACTGGTCGGACCAGTCCAGCGAGGTCCGGCCGACCCGTCGTACCGCTCCGAGGTCGACGGTGATCCACGCGGTGTCGACGGTCTTGCTGGCCCAGCGGGTGGACCGGTCACCGTCGACCGCCTGCTTGGGCGGGTAGGCGACCACCACGGCGTTCTGGTAGTCGGACGCGGTGGCCTTGGCCCCGGTGGCGAGGTTGGTGAGGCTGTCCGACCGGGTGGCCGGGAACTCCACCACCTGCTGGTAGGTGGGACGGTTCTGCCAGGCGATCCGGGGCACGGTGATGCCGCCCATGGCCCGGTGCACGATGGAGTCGGCGCAGACCTGGTCACCGGCGGAGCAGGACGCGTCCGCCGGGTAGACGGTGGCCGCCGGGACGGCCGCGGCGGCCGTCAGGGTGGTCAGCAGGACGTTCCGGCAGGACGCGACGGTGCCGCTACCGCAGTACGTACGGTCCAGGGGCGAGGCGACCGCGGCGCCGAGCACCGCGCGCAGGTCCTTGTCGAGGTAGCTCCACCAGCCGTGCTGGAAGGAGGAGCCCTTGTGGGCCTGGGCCGCGGCGATGCCGGTGCCGACCGCGCCGGAGCCGTTCTGCCCGCCGGACGGCGACTCGTTGATGGGCGCGACGGCGGTGAGGGCCTGGTAGGCGGCGCTGCCCAGCTTCGGCTGGAACACCCCTTCCACCAGCAGTGGCCACCAGGCGTCCAGCACCCGGATCGCGGTGGCCTGGTCGTACGTCCCCGCGCCCTTGGACGGCTCGCGCCGCTCGGAGCCGGAGGCGGCCCAGGCGCGCAGCTGCTCGACGGTGGCGGAGAGGGCGGGGTCGGTCACGGCGGCGCTGTCGATGACCCGGAGGAGCTCGGGCAGCACTTCCTCGGCCCGCAGGTCGGTGGCGGCGGCGTCCTCCATCGCCTTCACCAGCTGGGCGCGGGTCACGCCGCCCGCGGTGACGAGGGCGGAGACCCGGCTGTCCAGCAGGTCGGCCCGGTGCACGGCGCCGTTGCCCCAGCCGGAGGTGAACCCGGCCGCCTGCTTGTTGTTCCAGCTGACGTAGTAGTCCTGGTCGACGGAGTGGGGGTGCTGGGCGGGCGGGGTGACCGCCGAGGTGTTGACCGTCGGGTTCCAGCCCTGCCATTCGTAGGCGGGCTTGGCCCAGATCGGCTTGTCGGGGTCGGTGCCGGCGGCGCGTACCGGGTTGACGCCGGAGTTGTAGTACGCGGTGTGGTGGGCGTCCGCGTAGAACCAGTTGAAGGTGTATCCGACGTCCTGGGCGGCCGTCTGGAAGGCGGTGGCCGAGGTGATGACGGAGGGGTCGTTGAACTGCTGGAAGCCGACCACGGAGTCCAGCTCGTGCTGGTAGGTGGAGCGCAGCGCGGTGTACGCCACCGGCTTGCCGCCGCTCTTCCCGACATGGGTGACCAGCCCGTACGCGGACCGGAGCGTCTCCAGGTCGTAGGAGCCGGCCGCGGTGGAGTCGGCGGTGGTGGGCGCCCAGGAGTTGTGGGCCGTCAGCTTCTCGAACGGGGTGCAGACCCCGCGCAGCAGGTAGGAGCGGGAGGCGGTGGTGGGCGTCGCGCCCGAGGGCTCGCAGAGCTCGACGGCGAAGGTGTCGGTGATGTCCTGGTTGGCCGAGGTGGCGCTCCAGGAGTAGTCGAGGCCCCGGCCGATCTCCACGTAGAAGCTGATGCCCGGGAAGGAGGCGCCGCGCGAACGGAGGCCCGGGCCGTCCAGCTCCTGGACCATGAGGAGCTGGGGCGCGTAGTACCCGGTCTGCGGGCCGAAGACGGCGATCGGGTGGCCGGAGGCGGTGTGGTCGCCGGAGACCACCAGGGCGTTGGACATGCCGTGTTCGCCGGTGATCAGATCGGCGGGCAGGACGCCCTCGCCGGTGGTGGCCGCCGTCTTCGCGGTCGTGGCCGTGGTGGCCGTGGTGGCCGTGGTGGTCGTGGCGCCGGTGCCGGTGCCGTTGACCGCGTGCGGGTAGGCGGTCACGGTGCCGCTGTCGGGCGTCGCCGTACCGACCGGGGCGGCGGGCGTGGTGGCGTACGGGAAGCTGCCGGTGTGCAGGGTGGTGGTGGCCTCGGTGTCGTTCTGCGCGCGCCAGGCCCGGTACGCGGCGGAGCCGGCGGTGGTGCCGTACTGCTGCTGGAGGGCGAGTTCGGCGAGCGCGTTCTCGACCTCGCCGCCGCCCCCGCTGCCGAAGATGGCGCCGACCACCGAGGCGATGGCGACCGTGTCGGTGGCGGTGAAGTCGGCGATGTTCTTGCCGTGGCCGGTGAGTTCGTACTCGCCCGGGTAGTTGTTGGCGTCCAGGTCGGCGTCGATGAAGGCGTTGACGCCCGCCACGTAGTCGTTGATGTCCTGCACGGCCTGGGTGCCGCGCGCACCGGAGGCCGCGACCCGGTCGAGCTGGGCGCGGAGGTCGGCCTCGGTGTACGGGGCGACGGCCCAGAGGCTCTCCTCCAGCGCCCGGTTGCCCGCCGCGCCGCCCGCGAACGAGGACAGCTGCCCGCGCCCGACGTGGCGCAGGATGTCCATCAGCCACAGCCGGTCCTGGCCCGCCGCGTACCCGGCGCCGAACTCGGTGTCGGAGCGGGTGGTGCCCTTGATGTGGGGGGTGCCGGTGGCCTTGTCCCGGGTGATGGTGACGCCGCTGCGCGGGGTGAGGGTGGACTCCGCCTGTCCGGACGGTACGCCGAAGGAGGCGTCGTTGAAGTAGTTCGCCAACTGGTCCGGGGTGAGCCCGGAGTAGTCGTGCAGCAGGTTGTCGTACTTCTCTATCTGGTCGGCGGAGTGCGCCGGGCGCGTGCCGATCGTCTGGTGCAGCAGGATGCCGGCCAGGGTGGCGTGCCCGTTCTCACCTGCGGTGAGGATGTCCAGGCACTGGCCCTGGCAGGGGTCACCGGCGGCGGGCAGCGGATCGGAGGTCGCTGCCGCGGTGGGGGCGGCGGCCAGGGCGCCGGTGAGCAGCGTTCCGGCGGCGAGGAGGGAGACGACGGCGGCACGGGGTCTGGCCCGGCGCGCGCGCCCCAGGAGGCGCTTGACAGGATTCAACGGAGGGCTCTCGATCTGGGGTGTCGGGGCCGTAGCGGCTCCGAGGGGGAACACCGGCGGGAGCCCGGTGCGTGCGCACGCTAGCCCTCGCGGGGCGCCGGGCGTAAGCCTTGTGCGGTTGCCGCCAGGAACTTGCAACACCCGCTTCATACTGGGAAGTTGGCGCGCCGGGCCGAGAATGTCCTGCGAGGTGGAGGGAGCGGCCGGCCGCGGCATCGGTGGCGCCGGCCCTGTCGGTGGGTTCGCCGCGAAGGTGGCGCCGTCCGCCGGGGGGGGGCGGGTCCGGCAGGTCCGAGGGACGCGCGGAAGGACCCGTGCGGGGCGTGCACGGACCGGCCGGCCCCGCGCCTCGGCGCTGTCAGTGGTTCGACGGGGCATGCGGACCGATCTCTTCCCGATCCAGGATGCTGCGGTACGCGATCGCTGTCGCACCCTTGTCGGGCTTGCCTACGACGTAGCGTGGCGGGGTGTCGGCCAAGGGCACCCTGAGCGTCAGATTCGAGATGTGAGGGGATATCTGCGCTCCGTGCAACTGACGCTGGAAACGGTGATCGACGAGTCGGACGTGCCTCCTCATGCTGCTCCACCAGCCCTGGCCAGGGAGAGCGACGTGGCTTGGGTTCCGCCTCAAGTGCCCTGGCACTGGCGCGATCCCGCCGATGGCAGCTGAGCCGGAACCGGGAACGCCCGCACCTTCCGGTGCGGGCGTTCCCGGCGAGACGGCCGAGGCAGAGGTGGGGTCCTCGGCGAGGGTCTCGGGTCTGTGGGGCTCCGTGCGGATCCGCGCGCGGACGCACCGCCCGGGGCCGGTCGGCGTGGCGCGGGTCAGACCTTCGCCGGCACGCCGCCCCCGTCACGCTGGTCGGGTACCTCTTCGGCGGCCGGAGAACCGGCCCCCGCGGCCGGGGCCGAAGGCGCCTCCTCCTCCAGCATCCGCTCGTCGAAGGGCAGGTTGCCGGCGAGGACCTCGTCCACGCGGGCCCGGTCGATCTCCTTCGTCCAGGTGCCGACGAGGATGGTGGCGACGGCGTTCCCGGCGAAGTTGGTCAGGGCGCGGGCCTCGCTCATGAAGCGGTCGATGCCGACGATCAGGCCGACGCCGTCCACGAGTCCGGGGCGGTGCGACTGGAGGCCACCCGCGAGGGTGGCGAGTCCGGCGCCGGTGACTCCGGCGGCCCCCTTGGAGGCGATGACCATGAAGACGAGCAGGGAGATCTGCTCGCCCGCGCTCAGCGGGTCGCCCATGGCGTTGGCGATGAAGAGGGACGACATCGTGAGGTAGATGGCGGTGCCGTCGAGGTTGAAGGAGTAGCCGGTCGGCACGGTGATGCCGACGACGGGCTTGCTGACGCCGAGGTGCTCCATCTTCGCGATGAGGCGCGGCAGGGCGGACTCGGAGGACGATGTGGAGAGGATCAGCAGGAATTCACGGCCGAGGTACTTCAGCAGCAGGAAGAGGTTCACCCCGGCGACCAGGCGCAGGATGCTGCCCAGGACGACGACGACGAAGATGGCGCAGGTGAGGTAGAAGCCGACCATGATGATGCCGAGCGACTTCAGCGCGTCCACGCCGGTCTCGCCGACCACCGCCGCCATCGCGCCGAACGCGCCGACCGGGGCCGCCCACATGATCATGGCGAGGATGCGGAAGACGAGCTTCTGGATGTGGCCGATGCCGCGCAGAATCGGTTCGCCGGTCGCGCCCAGGGCCTGGATGGCGAAGCCCGCGAGCAGGGCGATCAGCAGGGTCTGGAGGACCTCGCCCTCGGTGAAGGCCGAGACCATGGTCTTCGGGATGATGCCGAGCAGGAAGTCGGCGGTGGACTCGCTCGCCCCCTCGGCCTGCTTCTCGCCGGCCGCGCGGACGGTCTCGGTGAGGTGCAGGCCGGAGCCGGGCTCCAGGATGTTGCCGACGATCAGGCCGATGGCGAGGGCGACGGTCGACATGACCAGGAAGTAGCCGAGTGCCAGCCCGCCCACCGCGCCCACCTTGGCGGCCTTGCGCACCGAGCCGACGCCCAGCACGATCGTGCAGAAGATGATCGGCGAGATCATCATCTTGATGAGGTTGACGAACCCGGTCCCGATGGGCTTCAGCTCGACGGCGACCCCGGGGGCGGCGAACCCCACGATGATGCCGAGCACCACGGCACCGATGACGGCGAGGTACAGGTACTGGGTGCGGTCCCGCTGTCCGGCTGTCCCTGCCACGGGTGCCTCCTGGGTTCGGTCTCGGCTCTTGTCGCGTACGAGTTCCGTGACCCCGGGCGCGTACGAGTCACCCAGGTGGGGTCCGGGGCACGTACGGGTCCCGCCGTCGGGGCGCGTACCGGCCCCCGTCCCTGGGGGCCCCGGTGACTATCCACCGAGCCGTGACGCGGGTCACCCTTGCGTTCATAACGTTCACGCGACTCCGTGGGCGCTCACAGCGTTCCGGAACGCGTAACCCGGGCGGAAGCGGCGGGGCCGAAAACGCCTGGCAACCGGTGCGCGGTGCCACTAGCCTCCATCCATGATCGAGACCGGAACGGTGGCGGAGGAGACCGCGGCCGACACGGAGTCGGAGGACGGGGGCACCGAGCGGCTCCGGACCTTCTGCTGGCGGGGTCGGGGCGTCGCCTTCACGCCGCTGGACTCCGACGACGCCGAGCTGATCCACGCCTGGCGCTCCGACCCCGTCATCGCCCGCGAGGTCGGTACGTGGCCGCGTTCGCTGTCGGCGGTACGCGAGCGCGTGGAGAGCGACCAGGAAGAGGGAGACCGCGACGACTTCCTCGTCCTGCTCCCCGACGGCACTCCCATCGGTCACATCGCCCTGACCGACCAGGACATCGTCGACGGATCGGCCGCGATCACGCTGATGCTGGACCCCGACCACCGTGGACAGGGGTACGGCACCGCCGCCGTGGACGCTCTGGTCGACCTCGCCTTCGGTGAACTGCCGCTGCACCGCGTCGAGGCCGAGACCCACACCACGAACGCCGCGGCACTGGGTGCCCTGGCCGGAGCCGGTTTCGTCCACGAGGGGATACGTCGCTCCACCTGCCTGCACCTGGGGCGCCGGCACGACCTCGCGGTGTACGCGCTGCTCCGGGAGGAGTGGGAGGCCCTCGACCGGCCCCGGTCATGGGACCTGCCGGCCGGCACCGGCTGACGGTCCCGATCGGGAGGACGGCCTGCGCACACCGTGGCACGGGTCAGACTCCTGGCCCCGGGTCCACTCCCCCCTCCAGCCACAGGAACTCCACGACGGCCTTCGTGAACTCCTCCGGTGCGGCCCGGTGGACCAGGTGCCCGGCCGGGATGGTGACGGCCCGCCCGCGCGGGATACGACGGGCCAGGTCGGCCACGCCCTCCTGGGGCACGTGGCTGTCCGGCCCGCCGGCCACGACGAGGGTCTCGGCGGTGATCCGGTCGAGGCGCTCCAGCCATGCGGCTTGCGGGGTGTCGAGCTGCGGCTTGACGGCCAGGACCATCTCCCAGTCGAACGTCAACTGCCCCGCCGGTCTGGTGGGTACGGTCCGCGCGCGGGGGCGCGGGGCGGGAACGTCCTCCAGGACGAGGCGGTGCACCCGCTGCGGGTGTTCCTGGGCGAGGAGGTAGGCGACGATCCCGCCCAGCGAGTGCCCCACCAGCTCCACCCGGTCGAGTCCCAGCGCGTCCAGGAAGCCGAGCACGTCGTCCCGCATGAGCTCCAACGAGTACGTGCCGGGCCAGTCGCTCCGGCCGTGACCACGCAGGTCGAGGGCGTGCACGCGGCGGTGGCGGGCGAGGACGGGGGCCACCGCGTCCCAGTCCGAGGCGTCCTCGCCCAGCGCGTGCAGCAGGACGAGCGGCGGGGCGTCCGCGGGCCCCGAGACCTGGTAGGCCAGCCGGACGCCTCCGACGTCGACGGAGCGGTGATCGGTCATACCGGCAAAATATCCGGGCGCCCGCACCGCGAAAACTCCTTTCGCCGCAGGCCGAACCAGCCCGCCGCCACTCCCCACACCGCGCACCGGTAGCCGTGACCCGGCCAACGCACCCCGGCCACCGCACCCCGGTCTCCGCACCCCGGGCAGACTGTCAGCCATGCGTTCCTTCCGTCCCCGTCCCCGCAGCCTGGCCGGCCAGCTCTTCGCCATGCAGGTCGTCCTGATCGCCGCCGTGGTGGCCGGCGGCGCGTTCTTCGCGTACGTCTCCGGCTCCGCGCGGGCCGAGGAGACCGCGCGGCGGCAGGTGCGGGCGGCGGCGTTGGCGATCGCCGGGTCGCCCTCCGTACGGGAGGCGATCCGCACCCCGGACCCGTCCTCGGTGCTCCAGCCGTACGCGGAACAGGTCCGCGCGGACACCGGGATCGCGTTCGTGACGATCATGAACCCGCAGGGCGTCCGCTGGACGCATCCGGACCGGTCGCGCATCGGCGAGATCTTCCTCGGGCACACCGCGCGGGCGCTGAGGGGCGAGACGTTCGAGGAGACGTACACGGGCACGCTCGGCCCGTCGATCCGCGTGGTCACCCCGGTCCGCGACAGGGGCCGGATCACCGGGCTGGTCAGCGCGGGCATCACCGTGGAGCGGGTCTCCTCCCAGGTGCGGGCGCAGTTGCGGGCGCTGAGCCTCGCGGCGGCGGGTGCGCTGGCGCTCGGCGGGATCGGTACGTACGTGATCAACGCCCGGCTGCGCCGCCATACGCACGGGATGAACGCGGCCGAGCTGAGCCGGATGCACGACTACCACGAGGCGGCCCTGCACGCGGTGCGCGAGGGGCTGCTGATGCTGGACGGGCAGCGGAGGATCGCGCTGATCAACGACGCGGGCCGGGAGCTGCTGGGGCTGGGGCCCGAGGCGGTCGGCCGGAGGGTGGACGCGCTGGCGCTGCCGCCTTCGCTGACCGGGGCCCTGCTGGCGTCCGAGCCGCGGGTGGACGAACTCCATCTGACGGCGGACCGGGTGATCGTGCTGAACTCCCGCCCGGTGGTGGGCGGTGAGCAGCGGGGCACCGTGGCGACCCTGCGGGACCACACCGAGCTGCAGGCTTTGTCGGGCGAGCTGGACTCGGAGCGCGGCTTCTCGCACGCGCTGCGCGCGCAGGCGCACGAGGCGGCGAACCGGTTGCACACGGTGGTGTCACTCATCGAACTCGGCCGTGCCGAGGAGGCGGTGGGGTTCGCGACCGCCGAACTGGAGCTGGCCCAGGTACTGACGGACCGAGTGGTGGGCGCGGTCGCCGAACCGGTGCTCGCGGCCCTGCTGCTCGGCAAGGCGGCCCAGGCCAACGAGCGCGGGGTGGAGCTGGTGCTGGCCGAGGACAGCCGGATCGACGACGGGGTGCTTCCCGACACCCTGGCGCAGCGGGACCTGGTGACCGTGCTGGGGAATCTGATCGACAACGCGCTGGACGCGGCGGCCGACGGCCCGGGCGCCCCGGGCGCCGTCGTCCCCGCGGCCCGGGAAGGCGGCGCGGCCCGGGAAGGCGGCGCGGCCCCGGAAGGCGGCACGCCCCGGGAGGCCGGCGCGGCCCGCCCCCGGGTCACGGTGACGGCCGTCGCCGAGGCGGACGCCCGGGAGCTGCTGCTGAAGGTGGCGGACAACGGCCCCGGCATCGGGCGGGAGGATGCCGAGGCGGTGTTCCGTACCGGCTGGTCGACGCACGGCACCGGGCGGGGACTCGGCCTCGCGCTGGTCCGCCAGACCGTGCAGCGCAACGGCGGGACGGTGGAGCTGGGGCGGGGTCCGGACGGGGGCGCGGAGTTCTCCGTACGCCTGCCGATCCGCGACCGTACGGGCCGCGGAAGCGGCACGACGAACACGACGCGCACCACGAGCACGACGAGCACGACGGGAGAGCGCGCATGATCCGGGTCCTGGTGGTGGAGGACGACCCGGTGGCCGCCGACGCCCACCGGATGTACGTGGCGCGGGTGGAGGGCTTCGAGGTGGCGGCGGTGGCGCACACGCGGGCGGAGGCGGTACGGGCGCTGGACCGGGAGCCCGTCGATCTGCTGCTGCTCGACCTCTACCTCCCCGACGGCCACGGGCTCCAGCTGCTGCGCGCGCTGCGGGCGGCCGGGCACGCCGCCGACGTGATCGCGGTGACGTCGGCGAGGGACCTCGCGGTGGTGCGGGAGGGCGTCTCGCTGGGGGTCGTGCAGTACGTGCTGAAACCGTTCACCTACCCGACGCTGCGGGACCGGCTGGTGCGGTACGCGGAGTTCCGGGGGGCGGCCGGGGAGGCGAGCGGCCAGGAGGAGGTGGACCGGGCGCTCGGGGTGCTGCGCGCCCCGCACCCGGCCGCGCTGCCGAAGGGGCTGAGCGCCCCGACGCTGGAGGCGGTCACCCGTGAGCTGCGCGGGGCGCCGGACGGGGTGACGGCGGCGGCCACCGGCGAGGCGCTGGGCATCTCCCGTATCACCGCGCGCCGTTACCTCGAACACCTCGTCGGCCTCGGCCGGGCCGCCCGCCGGCCGCACTACGGCCAGGTCGGACGGCCGGAGCTGCACTACCGGTGGGTGCCGGAGGCGCGCTGAACGGCGTCCCGGAGCGGGTGCACCGGATCCGCGTGTCACATTCCGCCGGGCTGCCCGGTCTGACCTGTGTACGCACCACAGGGGTGCGTGTCCCGGACCGGTCAAGGAGCCCCCGTGAACACCCACAGCGCCCGACTCAATCTCTTCGGCAGCCCGGCCGTCACCAGGATGCTGGGCCACTTCACCTCGGCGGGGAGGGCGGTCTCGGCGCTCAACGTGCCCGCCGCCACGCAGGAACTGATCAAGATCCGCGCCAGCCAGATCAACGGCTGCGGATTCTGCACCGACATGCACACCAAGGAGGCCGCGGCGGCCGGGGAGAGCGCGGTGCGGCTCGCCCTGGTCGCGGTCTGGCGGGAGGCGACGGTGTTCACCGAGGCCGAGCGTGCCGCGCTCGAACTGGCCGAGCAGGGCACCCGGATCGCGGACGCGGCCGGCGGGGTCACCGACGAGGCGTGGGAGGCGGCCGCCAAGCACTACGACGAGGACCAGCTCGTCGCCCTGGTCTCCCTCGTCGCGGTCATCAACGCCTTCAACCGGCTGAACGTCATGGTCCGGCAGCCGGCCGGCGACTACCAGCCGGGCCAGTTCGGCTGACGGGTCCTGGCCGTGTCCGACCGTTACCGCCGGAGAAAGGAAAGAGGAGCCATGACCACCAGGATCGCCGTCGTCGTCGGCAGTGTCCGCCCGGGCCGGGTGACCCGCGCGGTGGCCGACTGGGTACACACCGTCGCCGCCGGGCGGCCGGACGCCCGTTACGAACTCGTCGACCTCGCCGACCACGACCTGCCCCTCTACGACGAGGCGCTGCCACCCCGGTACGGGCAGTACGAGCACGCCCACACCCGGCGCTGGGCGGCGACGGTCGCCGGGTTCGACGGATTCCTCTTCGTCACGCCGGAGTACAACCACAGCGCCCCGGCCGTGCTGAAGAACGCGCTCGACTACCTCTACGACGAGTGGAACGACAAGGCCGCCGGTTTCGTCAGCCTCGGGTTCGCGGGCGGGGTGCGCGCGGCGGAGCATCTGCGGCACGTCGCCGCCGAACTCCGGATCGCCACCGTGCAGGCGCAGCTCGCGCTGACCCTCACCGACGACTTCGCCGAGTACCCGGCCTTCACGCCCACCGGGACCCGCGAGGAGGAACTGATCCGTGTGCTGGATCAGTTGGAGCGCTGGGCCGGTGCGCTGAAGACCCTGCGCGCCTGAGGCGGGCGGGCTTGCGGGCACCGCACCGGAAAACGGCTGAAGGCTGTTCCCCGTCCCTCCCGGGAGGGACGGGGAACAGCCTTTCACGCGCTCGCGCCGCCCGTGCCCAGAACCTCGCACCGCGCGTGCCCGGAACCTCACGCCGCGCGTGCCCAGAACCTCACGCCGCGCGTGCCCAGAACCTCACGCCGCGCGTGCCCAGAACCTCACGCCGCGCGTGCCCGGAACCTCGCGCCGTGCGTGCCTAGAACACCGACTCCGCTTCGAACATCCGGTCCGCCGGCACGGTCTTCAGCTGGGTCACCGCGTCGGCGAGCGGCACCATCTCGATGGTGGTCCCGCGGAGGGCGGTCATGTTGCCGAACTCGCCGCGGTGCACGGCCTCCACCGCGTGCCAGCCGAAGCGGGTCGCGAGGACGCGGTCGTACGCGGTCGGGGTGCCGCCGCGCTGCACGTGGCCGAGGATGACCGGGCGGGCCTCCTTGCCGAGGCGGCGCTCCAGCTCGACGGCGAGGCGGTTGCCGATGCCCTGGAAGCGCTCGTGGCCGAACTGGTCGATCTCGCCCTTGGCGTACGCCATGGAGCCCTCGGCCGGGTGCGCGCCTTCGGCGACGCAGATGACCGCGAACTTCTTGCCGCGGGCGAAGCGTTCCTCGACCATCTTGACCAGGTCGTCGACCTGGAAGGGGCGCTCGGGCAGGCAGATGCCGTGCGCACCGCCGCCCATGCCGGACTCCAGGGCGATCCATCCGGCGTGACGGCCCATCACCTCGACGACCATGACGCGCTGGTGGGATTCGGCGGTGGTCTTGAGGCGGTCTATGGCCTCCGTCGCGACGCCCACGGCGGTGTCGAAACCGAAGGTGCGGTCGGTGGCGGAGATGTCGTTGTCGATGGTCTTCGGGACGCCGACGACGGGCATGCCGGCCTCGGAGAGCATCCGGGCCGCCGTGAGGGTGCCCTCGCCGCCGATGGGGATGAGGGCGTCTATGCCGTAACGGCGGGACAGCTCCTCACAGTTCTCGGCGGCCTCGCGGAGCCGGTCGCGCTCCAGGCGGGCGGAGCCGAGGATGGTGCCGCCACGCGCCAGGATGCCGCTGACGGCATTCAGGTCCAGCGGGCGGAAGTGGCCGTCCAGGAGGCCCTTGAAGCCGTCCTCGAAGCCGATGACCTCGTCGCCGTGACCCACTACTGCGCGGTGCACGACCGAACGGATCACTGCGTTCAGGCCGGGGCAGTCGCCGCCTGCGGTGAGAATTCCGATGCGCATCGTGCGTTGTCTCCTGCTCGCTAGTACCGGACTGTTCGGGGCCTTGGTGAGCGGCCCCCGCGCCGTGAGCCGTCCCGATTCTCCCACGGCAGGGGTACACCTCGCGCTTTCGGCTGCTCCGGCGCACGAACAGGGGGCGAAAATCCGGGTAACAGGTCCGGAAGCTGCCTCCGGTCCCACGTTACGTGGGGCCTCATGGCCGCTGAGGAGCCGGGGCGGGGAAGCAACGCCCCCGGGTGTACGCGTGCACACACGCACGCACCGGCAACGGCGCGGCCCCGCGCGGGAAAGTGGGAAGGGGTCTCCGGCGGGCGGCCCTGCGGCCCCCGAAGGTATCGTCGGAAATAATGCAAGCCAATGCCACCCCTACCGGGATATCACCGCCCGTATCGGGCGAACAGCCGCATCAGGACGGGAGACCACGCGTGACGCGCAGCGTGTACGTGACCGGGATCGACCGGGGGGACGGCCGCCAGGTCGTCGAACTCGGGGTCATGGAGCTACTGACACGGCAGGTGGACCGCGTCGGCGTCTTCCGGCCGCTGGTCCACGACGGTCCCGACCGGCTGTTCGAGTTGCTGCGCGCCCGCTACCGGCTCTCCCAGAGCCCGGAGACCGTCTACGGCCTCGACTACCACGAGGCGTCGGCGATCCAGGCGGAGCAGGGTACCGACGAACTCGTCTCCCGGCTCGTCGAGCGCTTCCACCAGGTCGCGCGCGCCTACGAAGTGGTGCTGGTGCTCGGCTCCGACTACGCGGAGACCCAGCTCCCCGACGAGCTGGCGCTCAACGCCCGCCTCGCCAACGAGTTCGGGGCCTCCGTCATCGCGGTGGTCGGCGGGAAGGACCAGCCCGCCGAGTCGGTGCGGGCCGAGACGCACAACGCGTACCGCGCCTACGCCGGGCTCGGCTGCGACGTGCTGGCGATGGTGGTCAACCGGGTCGCGCCCGAGGACCGGGACGCCCTCGCCGAGCGCATCGTGGAGCGGCTGACCGTCCCGGTGTACGTACTGCCGGACGATCCGGCCCTCTCGGCGCCCACGGTCGCGCAGGTCACCGCCGCGCTGGGCGGCACGGTGCTGCTCGGCGACGACGCGGGGCTCGCGCGCGACGCGCTGGACTTCGTGTTCGGCGGGGCGATGCTGCCGAGGGTCCTGAAGGCACTGACGCCCGGCTGCATGGTCGTCACCCCGGGCGACCGGGCCGACCTGGTGGTGGGCTCGCTCGCCGCGCACAGCGCCGGCACCCCGCCCATCGCGGGGGTGCTGCTGACGCTGGACGAGCGCCCCGGCGAGGAGATCCTCCAGCTGGCGGCCCGGCTCGCGCCCGGCACCCCGGTGATCTCGGTGTCCGGGGGTTCCTTCCCCACCGCCGGTGAACTCTTCGCCCTCGAAGGCAAGCTGAACGCGGCCACGCCCCGCAAGGCGGAGACCGCGCTCGGCCTGTTCGAGCGCCATGTGGACACCGCCGCGCTCCTCGAACGGGTCTCGGTGGCCCGTACCGGACGTGTCACGCCGATGATGTTCGAGCACGACCTGCTGGAGCAGGCGCGTGCCGACCGGCGCCGGGTGGTGCTGCCGGAGGGTTCCGAGGAGCGCGTGCTGCGCGCCGCCGACGTGCTGCTCCGCCGTGACGTGTGCGAGCTGACGCTCCTCGGCGACGTGGACCTGATCCGCAAGAAGGCGGCCGACCTCGGCATCGACCTCGCGGACACCCAGCTCATCGACCCGGCCACCTCCGAGCTGCGGCAGGCCTTCGCGGAGCGGTACGCCCAGCTGCGCGCGCACCGCGGGGTGACGGTGGAGCTGGCGTACGACGTGGTCTCCGACGTGAACTACTTCGGCACCCTGATGGTCCAGGAGGGCCTGGCGCACGGCATGGTCTCCGGTTCCGTGCACTCCACGGCGGCGACCATCCGGCCGGCCTTCGAGATCATCAAGACGAAGCCGGACGCGCGCATCGTCTCCTCGGTCTTCTTCATGTGCCTCGCCGACAAGGTGCTGGTGTACGGCGACTGCGCGGTCAACCCGGACCCGGACGCGGAGCAGCTCTCGGACATCGCGGTCCAGTCGGCGGCGACGGCGGCCCGTTTCGGGGTGGACCCGCGGATCGCGATGCTGTCGTACTCCACCGGAACCTCGGGTTCCGGTGCGGACGTGGAGAAGGTGCGGGAGGCGACGGAGCGGGTCCGCTCGGCGCGGCCCGATCTGCTCATCGAGGGACCGATCCAGTACGACGCGGCGGTCGAGCCGACCGTCGCTGCGACGAAGATGCCCGAGTCGCCGGTGGCGGGCCAGGCCACCGTGCTGATCTTCCCGGACCTCAACACCGGCAACAACACCTACAAGGCCGTACAGCGCTCGGCGAACGCGGTCGCGGTGGGTCCGGTGCTCCAGGGGCTGCGCAAGCCGGTCAACGACCTCTCGCGCGGCGCTCTCGTCCAGGACATCGTCAACACCGTGGCCATTACAGCTATCCAGGCGCAGGGCGAGGAGTGACCCGCATGACCAACGCGACGACCGACGCGACGACCGAACGGGACGGGGCGGGTGCGGCGCCCTCCGGCGCGCACCGGGTGCTCGTGCTCAACTCCGGCTCCTCGTCGGTGAAGTACCAGTTGCTGGACATGCGCGACCACTCCCGGCTCGCCTCGGGGCTGGTGGAGCGCATCGGCGAGGAAACGTCCCGCCTGGTACACACCCCGCGCCCGGGCGAGGGCGGTGGGGCGCGCGAGCGCACCGGCCGGATCGCCGACCACTCGGCGGCGCTGAAGGCCGCGGCCGAGGAGCTGGCGGCCGACGGGCTGGGGCTCGACTCCCCCGAGCTGGCGGCGATCGGGCACCGGGTGGTGCACGGCGGGCTCCGGTTCACCGAGCCGACCGTGGTGACCGACGACGTGCTCAAGGAGATCGAGCGCCTGGTGCCGGTCGCCCCGCTGCACAACCCGGCGAACATCACCGGCATCCGTACGGCCCAGGAGCTGCGGCCGGACCTGCCGCAGGTCGCGGTCTTCGACACGGCGTTCCACACGACGATGCCCGAGCACGCGGCCCGGTACGCGATCGACGTGGAGACCGCCGACGCCCACCGGGTGCGCCGGTACGGGTTCCACGGGACCTCGCACGCGTACGTCTCGCGCCGGACGGCGAAGCTGCTGGGCCGGCCGGTCGAGGAGCTCAACATCATCGTGCTGCACCTCGGCAACGGCGCCTCGGCGTCCGCCGTGGCGGGCGGGCGGTGCGTGGACACCTCGATGGGCCTGACCCCGCTGGAGGGCCTCGTCATGGGGACCCGCTCCGGGGACATCGACCCGGCCGTCACCTTCCACCTGAAGCGGGTGGCGGGGATGTCGGCGGACGAGATCGACGAGCTGCTCAACAAGAAGAGCGGCTTGGTCGGCCTCTGCGGCGACAACGACATGCGGGAGATCCGCCGCCGGGTGGACGAGGGCGACGAGCGTGCCGCCCTCGCCTTCGACATCTACATCCACCGGCTGAAGAAGTACATCGGCGCCTACACGGCCGTCCTCGGCCGGGTGGACGCGGTGGCCTTCACGGCCGGGGTCGGCGAGAACTCGGCCCCGGTGCGGGAGGCCGCCATCGCCGGCCTGGAGGAGCTCGGCATGGCGGTGGACGGCGATCTGAACGCCGTACGGTCGCCGCAGCCCCGGCTGATCTCCCCCGAGTACGCCCGGGTCGCGGTCGCCGTGGTGCCGACGGACGAGGAACTGGAGATCGCCGGACAGACGTTCGCGCTGGTCGGACGGGCCGCCGGGGACGGCGGCGACGGAAGCGGGACCGGGCCGGAGGAGCCCGGGGCGACGCAGCCGTAGAGGCCCACAACTGAGCACCCCCACGCCCCTTTGTACTTTCCACCAGACGGAATATTCCGCAGTGAAACAAACCGATAGGATCCGCCCCATGCGCCGTTCCAAAATCGTCTGCACCCTCGGTCCCGCCGTCGACTCCCACGAGAAGCTGGTCGCTCTGATCGAGGCCGGCATGAGCGTGGCCCGATTCAACTTCAGCCACGGCACCCACGAAGAGCACCAGGGCCGGTACGACCGTGTCCGCAAGGCTGCCGCCGAGACCGGGCGGGCGGTGGGCGTGCTCGCCGACCTCCAGGGCCCGAAGATCCGCCTCGCGAAGTTCGCCGAGGGCCCCGTCGAGCTGGTCCGCGGTGACGAGTTCACCATCACCGCGGAGGACGTCCCCGGCGACAAGTCGATCTGCGGCACGACCTACAAGGGTCTGCCGGGCGACGTCGTCAAGGGCGACCCGATCCTCATCAACGACGGCAACGTCGAGCTGAAGGTCGTCGAGGTCGAGGGCCCCCGGGTCAAGACCATCGTCATCGAGGGCGGTGTCATCTCCGACCACAAGGGCATCAACCTGCCCGGCGCGGCGGTCAACGTCCCCGCCCTGTCCGAGAAGGACGTGGACGACCTCCGGTTCGCCCTGCGGATGGGCTGCGACATGGTCGCCCTCTCCTTCGTCCGTGACGCCGAGGACGTCAAGGACGTCCACAAGGTGATGGACGAGGAGGGCCGCCGGGTCCCCGTCATCGCCAAGGTGGAGAAGCCGCAGGCGGTCGAGCACATGGAGGGCGTCGTCCTGGCGTTCGACGGTGTGATGGTGGCCCGTGGCGACCTCGCCGTCGAGTACCCGCTGGAGAAGGTCCCGATGGTGCAGAAGCGCCTCGTGGAGCTCTGCCGGCGCAACGCCAAGCCGGTGATCGTGGCGACCCAGATGATGGAGTCGATGATCACCAACTCCCGCCCGACGCGCGCCGAGGCGTCCGACGTCGCCAACGCGATCCTGGACGGCGCGGACGCGGTCATGCTGTCCGCCGAGTCCTCGGTCGGCGCGTACCCGATCGAGACGGTCAAGACGATGGCGAAGATCGTCGTCGCCGCCGAGGAGGAGCTCCTCTCCAAGGGCCTCCAGCCGCTGGTCCCGGGCAAGAAGCCGCGCACCCAGGGCGGTGCGGTCGCCCGCGCCGCCACGGAGATCGCGGACTTCCTGGACGGCAAGGCGCTCGTCGCGTTCACCAAGTCCGGTGACACCGCCCGCCGCCTGTCCCGCTACCGCGCCGCGCAGCCGGTGCTCGCGTTCACCACGGACGAGTCCACCCGCAACCAGCTCACGCTGAGCTGGGGCGTCGAGGCCCACGTCGTGCCGCACGTGGAGACCACCGACGCGATGGTCGACATGGTCGACGCCGAGCTGCTCAAGCTCGGTCGCTACAACGAGGGCGACACGATGATCATCACCGCCGGTTCGCCCCCCGGCATCCCCGGCACCACCAACATGGTCCGCGTCCACCACGTGGGCGGCGGCGACCGCGCCTGACGGCGCACGCCACCAGCGGAACGACGGCCGTGGGCCGCGCACTCCGGCGAGAGCCGGGTGCGCGGCCCACGGCCGTTCCTGCGTACGGCGGCGGTCACGGACACGCCTGTGGCCCGCCTCCCTGACGAACAGGGCTGCGGGCCACAGGTGTTGTGCGGCTCCCGGACTGGTCTGGGGTGCGGCGGAGCGGTCAGCCGCCGTTCTTCGTCAGGTAGTTGTGCAGACCCGGCACCTTGAGCGAGCCGCCGAACTGGCCCGCCTGGGTGACCTTGACGTTCGTGAAGAACGCGAAGGGCACGTTGATCGGGGGCGGCGAGGTGGGGCTGAAGGTGATCGGGATGATGCCGAAGAGGTTGCCCTTCAGCTCCTCCGTGTACATCGTCACCTTGCCGTTGCGGATGGTGGACGTGGAGCCGTCCCGGGCCTGGACGTGCATGGTGGTGCCGTCCGGGCCGACCGCCGTCTGGTGCAGGTCCTTGATGTCGATGGAGTCGGCGGTGAACTTGAGCACCTTCTTGACGGTGCCGTCCGCCGTCTTCACCTCCACGATGCCCGCGTAGTCCAGCCCCGTGAGGGTGAGCAGCGAGGACTGCAGGATCCACGGGTCGGTCGGGAGCAGAGGGATGCCCGGCTCCAGCTCGGCCGCCGCGAGGGCTTCCGGGTCCTCGGTCGGGCACGGGAACGGCCGCTTGGCGCCGTCCGGGATGTCCTCGTCCTTCTTCGCGTCGAGGCCCTTGGCGCTCTCGTCCAGCTCCTCGACCTTCTGGCCCGCCTCGGCCGCCGCCGCGCGGATCTCCTCGGCGGTCTTCTCGGCCTTGGCGGCCGCTTCGTCCTTCGCGGCGTCGGCATCCTTCGCCGCTCCGGTCGCGGAGGCGTCGTCGGTGGATCTCGCGGCCGGCTTCTCCGCGGCCGAGGTACTGGAACCGGCGGTCTCCTCGGCCTTCGGCGCCTCGGTGGTGGCGCTCGGAGTCGGGGTCGGGGTGGCCTTGTTGGGGCCGAGGCTGTCGAAGAAGCCCTTGATCGCGTCGCCGACGCCGAGCGGGTCGAGCGGGTTGGTGCTCTTCGTCGGGGTCGGCGTGGGCTCGGCGGTGGGCTTGGCCCCGGCGGCTACGCCTGCGGTGTCGTCGGCGGCCGGCGCGTCCGACGTCGCGGAGGGGGACGGGGTCGTGGTCGGCGTGGGACGGGAGTCCTCGCCCTTGTCCGTACCCGCGTCCCCGTCCTTGCCCGCCGAAGCGGAGTCGGAGGCGGAGGCCGAGGGGGACGGTGAGGCGGACGCCGACGGCTCCGCCGACTCGCTCGGCTCGTCGGACCGGGTGACACACGGGCCGGGCGCGAACGGGATGTCCGAGGCGTCGTCGGCCATGGCGAGCTTGGGCGTGAGGCTCATGCCCACGAAGACCGCCGTCGGCATCGCGGCGAGCGCGAACGCCTTCTTCCCGGACGGCAGGTTCAGCTTCATCAACAGCGACTTGCGGGGAGCCGCGTGGCGCGGGCCTCTCCGCTCGCGGGCGGCTTCGCCCGCGAAGACGTCGGAGTACCCGTCCTCACGCACGGTGCCTCCCGCCGTCCGCGTCGGCGTCCACCGCCGCGTCGAAGTCGGCGGGCTGCTGCGCGGGGAAGACGGTGATGCCGTGCGGCTTGTCCGAGGGCGGCCCGAACGCGAGCGCCGGCTCGTCCGCGCCGAAGGCAGCCTGCGAGTTCTCGGACCGTGCGACCTCCTCCGCGCTCCCGGCATCGTCCTCCGGCTGTCCCGGGGCCCAGGACACGGAGAGCGCGCCGCCGACCATCGCGAGGACGAAGCCCATCACGAACCCGCCGAAGTTGGCCACGGGTATGGAGATCAGCCCGAGCAGAATCGCCGCTACTCCTGCGAACACACGGACGATGTGGTGGAACCACATCGTCAGCCCCAGCGTGACGAGCAGGACCCCGATGATCAGCGAACCGGCACCGGCGGTGGTGGACATCGCCAGAGTGACGTTACCGAGGTGCATGTTGGCGTACGGGAAGTAGGCGATGGGTATACCGCCCGCCATGGTGAACAGGCCTGCCCAGAACGGCCTGCTCCCCCGCCAGGCGCGGAATCCCTGTCGGTGGGCGGTGGGGTGGTGCTCGTTCTGCCCTGTG
Organism: Streptomyces sp. NPDC001770; assembly: GCF_053596135.1. Classification (NCBI taxonomy): domain Bacteria; kingdom Bacillati; phylum Actinomycetota; class Actinomycetes; order Kitasatosporales; family Streptomycetaceae; genus Streptomyces; species Streptomyces sp. NPDC001770. The sequence continues at coordinate 23,698 of NZ_JBSFFN010000016.1, forward strand.
GACTCGGGGCTCATGGAAAACAGCTCCCTGGAACCGGTACTGCTGTGAGAAAGGGAGGGTGGGTGGCCGGAGCCCACGTGCATGACTCCGGCCACCCGAACTGAATGCCTACTCGCACTCGTTCGCGTCGTGGTTCAGGCGCAGGCTGAGGTTGCTCAGCTTGAAGGTGCCGGCCGTGGTGGCCCAAGCCCTCTGCGAGACGTTGGTCAGCGTCGCCGTCTTGGCGCGCTGGCCGAAGCCGTACGCGTTCGCCCCGGTGGTCTTCGGCTGGATGCCGAAGCCCGACTCCTTGCCGAGGTCACCCGCCGCGACACCGATGTCGATGTTCTCGAAGTAGGCGTCGGCGTCGAGCTGGGAGACGTCCAGGTACAGGTCCGTCGCCACGACCGGCTTCTTATCGGCGGTGCCGGCCGTCAGCTTCAGCGTCCACGTGCCGAGGCCCGGGATCGGCGTGACGACCGACTGGCACATGTTCGTGATTTCCGCGTAGCTGAAGCCGGAGACCGCGACCGGGTGGTTGCCCGCGCCACCCGTGGCGACGTTGCCGTACTGGACGAAGTCATTGCCCTTGAGCTGGTCGGCAGTGACCTTGAAGTCCTGCCCCGAGATGCTGAACGAAGCCGCCAGCGCACCCTGCGCCAGCCCCACGCCCACCGCCGCCGTAGCGACGACGCTCGGCACCATGACCAGGGCGAAGCGCTTCCATCTGGTTCCACCGCGGATCTGGGAACTCATATATTTCCTCCTTCTCGGACGTACATCTCCGGCCGGGCCGTTGCCCGTCCCGGGATGGGAGAAGTGCTACGTCCTCGGGAAGGAGAGCGCCCGTTCCGGAGGCTGTACCGCATCCGATGCACCGGCGTTCACCCCCGAGCGACAAACCACTGACCGCGCGGTCCGCGCAGCCGGTCGGACAGGCCCCGCCCTCGGGCAGGAACCCCCCTGTCCTCGGCCGGCACCCATGGAGCCGGCCCACTCGGTGGGGACCAACCGCCCCCGGCGCCGACTGGCAATCGGAGCTGGCGGTTATTGGACCGAGCGTGGCCGATCGTGGTGCATTCGGGGCCGGTGCACAAGGGGTGTCGTTACTCGCTAGTAACGGGCCGATAACCACCCCGCGACGCCATGGCATGAACCGGCCACGCAGGGTGGCACGAAAGGGACGTCCAAACCGGAGGAAAACAGAGCGCAACCGGGCAGAGAACCCGAGTCGCTTTACTGCGAGTAACAGCAGCCCGTCAGGTCAAGATTTGGTAAAGCGGAGCCGCAGAACGCCCCGAGTTGTCGCCCGGACGCGAAAACGGCCGTGCCGCCCGGTGGGCGCCACGGCCGTCTTGTCACATAGGAACAAGTCGCGTCGGGAGGGGTCGCATCGGAACGGCTCGCATCAGAACAGCACGCGCGCGAGGGCGGTACGGGCCGCGGCCACCCGCGGGTCCTCCGGGCCGATGACCTCGAAGAGTTCGAGCAGTCGCACCCGCACGGCGTCGCGGTCGTCGCCGAACGTGCGGCGGACCGTCTCCACGAGCCGACCGAAGGCGTCCTCCACATGGCCCCCGACGAGGTCGAGGTCGGCGGCGTCGATCTGGGCGGCGACGTCGGCCGGACCGGCGGCGGCCTTCTCCCGGACCTCCTGCGGGTTCATCTTCTGCACCCGGCCCAGGAGTTCGGCCTGCGCGAGGCCCAACTTGGCCTCCGGGTTGGCCGGGTCGTCGGAGAGGACGTTGCGGTACGCCTGCACCGCACCCGGGAAGTCACTGGCGTCCAGCGCCTGGGAGGCGGCTTCCAGCAGCGCGTCGTACGGGCCGGCCGGGACCTCGGCGGGCGCCGCGTCGGCGCCCTCCGCGTCCGGGTCGACGACGATTCCGGTGAGGCCGAAGCGCTCCTCGCCGACCTGGATCAGCTGGTCCAGGGTCTCGCGGATCTGGGCCTCGGGCGCGGCGCCCTGGAAGAGCGGGAGGGCCTGGCCCGCGACGACGGCGAAGACCGCCGGGATGCCCTGGATGCCGAACTGCTGCATCAGCATCTGGTTGGCGTCGACGTCGACCTTGGCGAGCAGGAAGCGGCCGTTGTACGCGACGGCCAGCCGCTCCAGAAGGGGGCCGAGCTGCTTGCAGGGCTCGCACCACTCGGCCCAGAAGTCGATGACGACGGGTACTTCGGCGGAGCGCTGGAGGACGTCGCGCTCGAATCCGGCTTCGTCGACGTCGATCACCAGGGCGGACGGCGCGACGGCGCCGGTGCCCCCCGTGCGGGCGGCCTCGGCACGGGCCTGCTCCGCCTTGGCCTTCGCCTCTCCGGCCGCCTTGACAGCGGCGAGGTCGACGACGCCGCTCATGGACATGTTCCTAGGCTGCATACGTACATCCTCCCCCCTGTACCCGCCGTTCCGGAAAGCGATCGGTCAACCGGGTCCTGCCGCAGCCCCGGCCGGTGTGCGGGGCGGGCGGACGGACACGGTTCGGGGGGCCTGAACCCCCCGGTCGCGGCGCCGGATCCCCATCCCGCACCGCTCGGTCGGCACCGGATCCCCATCCGGCGCCCCCACGTGGCTGTCGCTCGTTCGTGGCGCGGGCCAACGGGCCACTGCCCGGGGGTCCTTACGCTACGACCCGTAGCGTAACTGGCGAGTAGCCCTCCTGAACAGGACACCTCGGTGATCTGTCTCACCCGGCCCCGCAGCGGCCGCGTCTACCTACTCGCGGGTAAGGTCACCCCATGCCGAGCCGTACCGACCCCCCGTCCGCCCGTCCCGGCCGCCCCCGCAGTGTCGATGCCGACGCGGCGATCCTGGAGGCGACCCGGGCGTCCCTGGTCGAACTCGGCTGGTCGAAGCTGACGATGGGGGACGTGGCCACGCGCGCCGGAGTCGCCAAGACGACGCTCTACCGGCGGTGGGCAGGCAAGAACGAGCTGGTCGTGGACGCCGTCGCCGTCCTCTTCGACGAGCTCGAACTCCCCGACCTCGGCAGCCTCGCCGCCGACGTGCAGGGCGTGGTGCTCCAGTTCGCCGAGTTGCTGGAGCGGCCGGAGACCCGGACGGCGCTGATGGCGGTGGTCGCCGAGTCGACGCGCGACGCGGCGCTGCGCACGCGCATCCAGGACTCGATCGTCAACCGCCAGAAGCGGCTGGTGGTCCTGGGCCGCCGGCGGGCCCAGGAGCGCGGCGAACTGCCGCCCGAGCCGGACGGCCGGGCGGCCGGTCCGACGGCGGACCTGATCTTCGACGTGATCGCGGGCGCGGTGGTGCACCGGGCACTGGTCAGCGCCGAGCCCGTCGACGCGGACTGGGCCCGGCGCTTCACCGCACTGCTGCTCTCCGGACTCGGCTCGGTGGCGTAGCGCCCGCCGCCGCCGGGAGAGGCCGGCTCAGAACCCCGGCGGCTCCGTGTAGACCCCCCACTCCTCGCGCAGCACCCCGCAGATCTCGCCGAGGGTCGCCTCGGCACGCACCGCCTCCAGCATCGGCGCGATCATGTTGGAGCCGTCCCGGGCGGCGGCGAGCATCGCGTCCAGCGAGCCGCGCACCTTCGCCTCGTCGCGGGCCGCCCGGCGGGCGCCGAGGGCGCGGACCTGCTCGCGCTCGACCTCGTGACTGACCCGCAGGATCTCCAGGTCGCCGGTGACCGAGCCGTGGTGGACGTTGACGCCGACGACCCGCTTGTCGCCCTTCTCCAGGGAGCGCTGGTACTGGAACGCGGACTCGGCGATCTCACCGGTGAACCAGCCGTCCTCGATGCCGCGCAGGATGCCGGAGGTGATGGGGCCGATGGGGTGGCGCCCGTCGGGGTGGGCGCGGGTGCCGCGCTCGCGGATCTGCTCGAAGATCTTCTCGGCGTCGGCCTCGATCCGGTCGGTGAGCTGTTCGACGTACCAGGAGCCGCCCAGCGGGTCGGCCACGTTGGCGACGCCGGTCTCCTCCATCAGCACCTGCTGGGTGCGGAGCGCGATCTCGGCGGCCTGCTCGGAGGGGAGGGCCAGGGTCTCGTCGAGGGCGTTGGTGTGCAGCGAACTGGTGCCGCCGAGGACGGCGGAGAGCGCCTCGACCGCGGTGCGTACGACGTTGTTGTACGGCTGCTGGGCGGTGAGGGAGACCCCGGCGGTCTGGGTGTGGAAGCGGAGCCACTGGGCCTTGTCGGTCTTCGCGCCGTACGTCTCCTTCATCCAGCGGGCCCAGATGCGGCGGGCGGCGCGGAACTTGGCGATCTCCTCGAAGAAGTCGAGGTGGGCGTCGAAGAAGAAGGAGAGTCCGGGCGCGAAGGTGTCCACGTCGAGCCCCCGGGAGAGCCCCAGCTCCACGTATCCGAAGCCGTCGGCGAGGGTGTAGGCGAGCTCCTGCGCGGCCGTGGATCCGGCCTCGCGGATGTGGTAGCCGGAGACGGAGAGCGGTTTGTAGGCGGGGATGGAGCGGGCGCAGTGCTCCATCAGGTCCCCGATGAGCCGCAGGTGCGGTTCGGGCTGGAAGAGCCACTCCTTCTGGGCGATGTACTCCTTGAAGATGTCGGTCTGCAGGGTGCCGTTGAGTACGGCCGGGTCGACGCCCTGGCGTTCGGCGGCCACGAGGTACATGCAGAAGACGGGGACGGCGGGTCCGCTGATCGTCATGGAGGTGGTGACCTCGCCGAGCGGGATGTCCCGGAAGAGGACCTCCATGTCGGCGGCGGAGTCGATGGCGACGCCGCAGTGCCCGACCTCGCCGAGTGAGCGGGGTTCGTCGGAGTCCCGGCCCATCAGGGTCGGCATGTCGAAGGCCACACTGAGCCCGCCGCCGCCCGCGGCGAGGATCATCTTGTACCGCTCGTTGGTCTGCTCGGCGTTGCCGAAACCGGCGAACTGGCGGATGGTCCAGGTGCGGCCCCGGTAGCCGGTCGGGTGGAGGCCCCGGGTGAACGGGTACTCGCCGGGCCAGCCGATCCGCTCGAACCCGTCGTACGTGTCGCCGGGCCGGGGACCGTACACCGGGTCCACCGGGTCGCCGGACAGGGTGGTGAAGTCCGCGTCACGCGTGCGGGCCTTGTCGTAACGGGCCTGCCAGCGTCGGCGGCCCTCCTCGATCGCGTCAGCGTCCATGGTGTCGAATTTACTAGGACGTCCTACTACCTGTCGATGACAAACCGCCCGGCACTCGGACGGAGTCCGGGGCGGGCGGGCGGGAGCCGCTCCGCGACGAAGGCCGTTCCGGCCCGACGACCCGGCTCCGTGCGGCAGAATTCCCCCGGAAGAAGCGTGCGCCCGCACGGGTCACGCCTGCACGCAGGGGGAAATCTTGCCCGTTGGGCCCATCCCGATACCGGGGCACTTGAAGCTGCCGCCCACTCGCGCGTCCCTGGCCGGTCGGTTTCGCCGCACCTGGCGCTCGCGCAAGGCGCTGAAGGGGGTCAGCCAGTGGATCCTCGACGTCGGGGTCCCCATCGGCCTGCTCGTGGGGCTCCTGTACGTCCTCGCCGCACGCGCCGAGAGCCCCAGCGAGGTCTACCAGGTCTTCGCGCTGCTGAGGAATCCCGAGCACGTCCTCCTCTGGTTCGCCTCGGTCATCGGGTGGCTCCTCGTCCCGGCCCTCATCGGTGGCGTGGCCGGTCACGTGATCGCCAAGCGCATCGACCACTCCAAGGCCGTGGCCGGCAACGCCGCCTTCACGCAACGGCGTCTGGCTCAACGGCTGTCGCCTCCGCGGCTGATCGACGAACTCCGGCCCTGGTTCCACGGCACGCATGCGCAGCAGGGCTTCGTCGACGCCTGGGTGCGCGTCGCCCACCGCAACGACTGGCAGCGCGCCCAGGACCACTGGGAGCTGTTCGTGATGTACCTCATGTCCAGGGAGCAGTACGCCCTGCTGGACCGGCACGAGTGCCTTCGGCAGGCCCAGAACACGGCGAAGATGGTGCTCCGGTTCACGTCCCTGACCGGACAGTGCCTCGTGTGCGAGAGGAGGCGTTGACGTGCGCGGAGAAGACGCCCTGGAGATCGTCCGGGCTTCCCTTTCCATGGTCATGCCCGGGGCGAGTACGGAGGGCCTCACCAGGGCCGCGGAAGCGGTGATCATGTGGGGGTCGGAGGACGTCGCCGATCGTCTCGACGACGCTCTCGGCCGCAGGATGCTGGTCGACCTCTTCGACGCCGCCCAGACGACACCGCTCGGCTTTCCCGCCGCGGAACCGGAAGACTTCGGCCGTGAGTGGTTCCTCGACCCGCGCTCCGTCGCGCCCTACCGGGAGTGGTCGCACACCGACAACATGGAGACCCTGCCCGCCGCTCCCCCCGACGGCCCGCACCGGAACGACGGGCAGGGCCGCGGACAGGCATCCGCCCCGTAGTACGCCGTACGCCCCGCCGGGTGGACGTGCACAGCGACGACGAACCGCCCCGCGCGCGGCGCGGGGCGGTTCAAGGGTCCTGCGGGGCGTACGGCCCGGCGTCAGCCGTTCTTGACGGCGCCGGCCTGCTCGGAGCGGCTCGCGGCGGCCGGAGCGGCGCCCGCGATCAGCGGCTCGACCTCCCGGACGACCGTGCGCTCCACGAAGAACGCGGCGGTCGGGATGGTGCCGGCGATCAGCACCCAGAGGAGCTTGCCGATCGGCCACTTCGCCTTGGAGCCGAGGTCGAAGGCGAAGAGCAGATAGATGATGTAGAGCACGCCGTGGATCTGGGAGACGACGAGCGTCAGGCCCTCGCCCTTGTCGAATCCGTACTTGAAGACCATGCAGAGGCAGAGGATCAACAACATGACGGCGGTGACGTAGGCCATCACCCGATAGCGGGTCAGCACGCTGCGTTTCATGACATCGAGGTTAGCCGGAGCCCGGGGGCGATCTTGCGGCGGGCACCCCTCGCGTCGAGTGGCCCGCCCGGCCGGGCGCGCACGGCCCCGGCGCCGCTCAGGCGTCCTCGAAGTCCCGCGCGGCGACCCGCAGCGGCCGGAGCATCGCGAAGATCTCCCCGCACTCCTCGGCGTCGTACGCGCCCAGCCCGAAGTCCATCGCCATCAGCTCCTCGGTGGCCGCCTCGACCACCTCGCGGCCCTTGACCGTGATGGAGGCGAGCGTGCCGCGGCCGTCGTTGGGGTTGGGGCGCTTGTCGACCAGCCCGGACTTCACCAGCCGGTCCACGGTGTTGGTGACCGAGGTCGGGTGCACCATCAGGCGCTCGCCGATCTTCGACATCGGCAGCTCGCCCTCCTTGGAGAAGGTGAGCAGCACCAGCGCCTCGTACCGGGCGAACGTCAGCCCGTACGGTTTCACCACCGCGTCGACCTCCGCGAGGAGAATCTGCTGCGCCCTCATGATCGAGGTGATCGCCTGCATGGAGGGCACGGGTCCCCAGCGCTGCTGCCAGAGCTCGTCGGCGCGGGCGATGGGGTCGAAGGGAAGGCTGAGCGGCTTCGGCACAGCCCCGACCTTACCCAGTGGTCACATCGCGGCGGGCGCCGTCTCGGAGTTCGGTACCGAATGTGCGTACGGGACGATCGGGCCGCCCGCGAACACCCGAACGGGGACGGTTCGCGGGGCACCTGATTGACGCTCCGGGGCGGCCGGTGTCGCAGCGCCACGCTCCGTGACCGATGTGCCAGGATCGACCGCATCCCTGTACCTCGCGAGGCGGCCGCACGGGCGCGCCTCGCCCGTGTGTCCCGCTTCGTGCCCGTACCCGTTGAGCCACCGTCCGAGGGGGCTGGATGTCCGGCCGCAGGATCTTGCCCGTCGTCTCCGCCGCCGTGGCCGTGTCGGCCGCCCTCGCGGTGGGCTGCTCGTCCCCGGGGACACCCTCCGGGGACGGCGGGGAACCCGCCGCGAGCACGGCGGACGCCGTCCGGGGCGGACCGGCGCCCGGCACCGCGTCCTCTCCCTTCTGGGTGGACCCGGAGAGCGACGCCGCCCGTCAGGTCCGCGCCTGGAAGGAGGCGGGGCGGCTCGCGGACGCGAAGCTGCTGGAGCGGATCTCCACCCACCCGGTGGCCGACTGGCCCGCGGGCGACGACCCGCAACCGGACATCCGCACCGCCGTCGAGGGTGCCTCGGCCTCGCACCGGAGCGTGCTGTTCGTGGCGTACAACATCCCGCACCGCGACTGCGGCGCCTACTCGGCGGGCGGGGCGCCCGACGCGGACGCGTACCGGGCGTGGACGGAGCGGTTCGCGGGGGCGATCGGGGACGCGCCGGCCGCGGTGATCCTGGAGCCCGACGCCGTGGCGCACGTCGTGGACGGGTGCACCCCGCCCGAGAAGCACGCCGAGCGGCTCGGCCTGCTCGCCGGGGCGGTGGACACCTTCAAGGCCCGGCCGGGGACCAAGGTCTACCTGGACGCCGGGAACCCGGACTGGCTCGCCGACCCCGGCAAGCTGGTGGAGCCGCTCCACCGGGCGGGCATCGACCGGGCCGACGGCTTCTCGCTCAACGTCTCCAACTTCCAGACCGACGAGACGGTGAAGGCGTACGGGGCACGCCTCTCCGCCCTCCTCGGCGGCGCGCACTACGTGATCGACAGCAGCCGCAACGGCCGCGGTCCGCTCTCCGGCGGCCGCTCGGAGGCCTGGTGCAATCCGCCGGGCCGGGCCCTGGGCACTCCCCCGACCACCGACACCGGGGACGAACGGCTGGACGCGTACCTCTGGATCAAGCGGCCGGGCGACTCCGACGGCCCGTGCCGCGGCGGCCCGGCGGCCGGCACCTGGTGGCCGGGTTACGCCCTCGGCCTGGCCCGCGCCGCCGGATCCCGAACGGACGCCGCCGGATCCTGAACGGTCCTGCTCGCGCCCGCGCCTCCCGTACGACCAGGGCTTCCGGGCCGTACGGGAGGCGCGGGCGCGAGCAGAGCTCTCAGCCGACCTTGACCCACTTCGCCACCGACGAGATGCCGTCGGTGTCCGTGACGAAGAGCATGTACCAGCCCGGTGGCACCAGAGTGCTGTCCCCGGGCACCGTCACGGTGATCCTGCCCTCCTCCTCGCGCAGTTCCAGCGCGACCGACCGCTGCTCGACGTCGGTGGTGTGGGTGACGGCACTCGGCCGCATCAGCCGGGCCGTCGCCGGACGGCCGCCGCCGGTCAGCGCGTACGTGGCGGAGCCACCGCGCTCCACCTCCTCCGGCCCGGCGCCGATCACCGGCCGGTCGCCGCCCGCACGGTGCAGCACGGCCGGGGTGAAGACCTCCATCCGCTGCTCGAACTTGCCCAGCTTGGTGTTGGCCTTGTCGCCGTAGAGCGAGTCGGAGCCGAAGGTCGCCACCCGCCCGTCGGGCAGCAGCAGCGCCTCCGAGTGGTAGTTCCGGCCGATGGTGGGCGCGGCCGCCTCGGTGAACTCGCCGGTCTTCGGGTCGTACGTCTGCGCCTTGAGGATGTTGCTGTCGCCGCGCCCCCGGTAGTCGCTCGATCCGCCGGTGGTGAAGACGGTGTCGTCCGGCATGATCACGCTGTTGAGGTAGCGGGTGCCCTGCGGCAGTTCGGGGCCCGGCTCGAAGACCGGGTTCTTCGCCTTGAGGTCCACGACCGCGGTGCGGGCGGTCGACACCGGGGACTCCCCCACCCCGCCGCCTCCGAGGATCATCACCTTCTGGTCCTGGACCGGGGGCAGCATCAGCGAGGAGGCGGTCTCCGTGGCGTCGAAGTCCTTCAGCCCGCCGACCGCCTTGAAGGTGTTCTTCCGCAGGTCCCAGAGCCCGGCGGCGCGCCCCTTGTCCGCGGGGCCGTAACCGGCGTTGGCACCCGGGTAGAAGAGCCTGCCGCCCTTGGTGAGGAAGAGGGCGGGATAGGTCGGGAAGTAGCGGAACGGGCCCTTGGACCACTTCCTGGTCGCCCGGTCGTAGATCTCGGTGTCGCCGGAGATGATCTCGCCGACGTCGTCGAGCCCCGAGACGGCGAGCACCCGCCCGTCGCCGAGCCCGACGAGCGTCGGGTACCAGCGGGCCTGCTTCATCGGGTCGACCCTGATGTACTTCTCGGCCACCGCGTCGAACTCGTAGGCCGACCGGATGCCCTGGAAGTCCTGCTTCTGCGTGGTGATCTTCTCGGCGAGGCCGTAGGAGTTGTCGGCGTCCCTGCCGGTGAGTCCCTCGATCTCGTACTGGGCGGACTCGGCGGTGACCGAGTCGGGGCCCGTCTCCACCGCCTCCACGAAGACCCGCTCCTCGCCGGCGGTCACCTTGCTCTTCCACGGCTTCATCCCGCCGTCCGCCCAGTAGGTGACGGCGAAGCCGCGCTTGGCGGCCCGGGGCACGGTCACGTCGAAGAGGGAGCGGTACTCGACGCCCGAGGGGGAGCGGAAGACCGTGCCCTTCTTCAGGAACAGCGCCTTGTCCGGGCTCTCGTTCTTCACCCGCATCCCGCCGCCGGCCCGGCTCACCTCGCCGTCGAGGACCTCGTAGCGGGCGGTGCCGCCGGCCACCAGCAGGCGGCCGTCGGGGAGCTGGGCGTGGCCGCCGCAGAAGAAGTCCACCGGGGTGGCGACCTTCTTGAAGGTGTCGGCCACCGGGTCCCACAGGACCGTGTCGAAGGTGCCCGCGTCGAAGTGCTGCTGGTTGTTGCCCGAACCCGCGATGATCAGCACCTTGCCGGTGTGGAGCAGCGCCGCGTGGATGGCGTTGGTCCGGTACTCCTCCGGGATGTCGACCCGCTGCCAGGAGCCGTACCGCGCCTGGTAGCCGGGCTGGGCGATCTTGTACGCGTGGTAGTGGTCCTGGGCGAACGAGAGCGCGGCGGGGGCGTTGAGCCCCGCGAGCACCACGACGGCCCCGCTTCCGAGGACCGCCCTCCTGATCCTTCTGGTGGGCCGGTGGGCCATGGGTCAGTTCCCTCCTCGGGTGCCGCGCACCGTCGTCCCGGCGCCGCTGTGGACGGGTTCGGCCGGGATGGCGGCCGGGGTCTCGGTGGTGGTCGTGGTGATGAAGGTCGTCCCGTCGGGCAGCGGGTGCGGGACGGGGTGCCGGGCCGGGCGCCGGCCGGCCGGCCGGGGCCGCGCGGGGCGCCGGCGGGTGCACGACCACACCGCGACCGGGGAGAGCGCGATGGCGAGCGCCAGCACGGCCCAGGTGCGCATCGCCGCGTGCGTGTGGTGCAGGGGTACGGACGCGGCGAGCGAGACCAGCAGCACGGCGGCCCAGAAGAGGTGGACGCGGAAGGTGAGGAGCCGGTCGGGGCTGGTGGCGCCCCCCTTGGGCGTGACGACGAAGCGCCCATCGGTGCGCAGCACGGCGGCGCCGAGCGACTTCAGGTAGATCGGTGCGCAGAGGGCGGACATGGCCATGCCGGCGATGCCGCCGGAGCCCTCGGGTTCGTGCGGGGAGACGTTGTGCCGCCGGTTCCAGAGGTAGAGGCCGATCTGGAGGGCCGCCGCGTCGCTGTAGAGCATCAGCCAGAGGGAGGCGGAGACCTCGGTGCCGGAGGCGCCGAGCCAGAGGAAGAGGACGCAGCTGAAGATCCCGAGCAGCCAGTTGACGGCGGTCATCGGGTAGTAGACGAGCATCAGGGTGTAGCTGAGGAGCCGGCCGGGCGGGAGCCGGAACAGTCCCTTCGGGTACTGCCGCAGGAGCGTCTCGTACGTCCCGCGCGACCAGCGCAGCTGCTGGGTGAAGAAGTCGGTCCAGGAGGACGGGCCCTCGCCGACGGCCAGCACGTCCGGGGTGTAGACGGACCGCCAGTGGCGTCCGGTGAGGGGGTTGCGGCGGCGGTGGATCTCGAAGCCGGTCGCCATGTCCTCGGTGATCGAGTCGTACAGTCCGCCGGCCTGCCGCAGCGCGGCCACGCGGACGACGTTGTTGGTGCCGACGAACATGGGCGCCCCGTAGCGGTTCCCGGCGCGCTGGATCAGGGCGTGGAAGAGGAACTGCTGCGATTCGGCGGCCTTGGTGACGGCCGCGTCGTAGTTCCCGTAGACCTGCGGGCCGACGACGAAGGCGGTGTCGGGGTCGCGGAACCAGCCCAGCATCCGCTCCAGGAAATCGGGCAGCGGCACGTGGTCGGTGTCGACGGAGGCGAAGAAGTCGTAGGCGTCGCCGTGTGCGTCGAGCCAGGCGTTGTAGTTGCCGTGCTTGGTCTTCGCCCGGTGGGCCCCCTTGGGGCGGTTCCACTCGGGGACGCCGCGCCGGGTGAAGTGGCGGACCCCGAGTCCCGCGCAGAGCGCGCGGGCCGCCGGGTCGTCGCCCTCGTCGAGCAGCCAGACGTCCAGCGGTCCGTCGTGCCGGATCCGTACGGCGCCCCGGAGGGTGGCGCGGACCATCGAGAGGGGTTCCTTGCCCGGTACGTACGTGGTGACGAAGGCGACCCGGGTGCCGGGTTCGGGGAGGACCGGCACCGGGTCCCTGGCGACCATCGTGGCGTGCGCGATGGAGACCACGTTGACGAGCATGAAGAGTTCGATCAGCGCGATGGAGACGAGCATCGCGGTGTCGGCGGCGACGAGCCACGGTTCGCCGTTCTCGCGCCGGGTCCAGTGCGTCGGCCAGACGAGGTAGAGCAGCAGCGCCCCGGTGAGCACCGGGGCGAGGGTCATCAGGAGGACGGCCCGGGTGCGCCGCTTCTCCGCCGCGAGGAGGCTCCGGTACCGCACCCGGTACGCCGGGCCCTCCGGTTCTGTGAGCGGACCCGCGAGCCGGCTGTGGGAGTCGTAGTCGTAGACCTCCGACCGCACCCTGCCTCCTATGTCGAACCGGTGTGTCTCCCCACATAAATGGATCTTCCGGAACGGGGCGACTCGGCAGGGCCGAGTGAGCGGTCCCGGAGCGGGACGCGGGCGTGTCGCGGGGCGATCGGGGCCGGAACGCGAGGAGTCCCCCGCCGTGTTGTGGCGGGGGACTCCTCGGGATAACGGGGTGTCACCGGAAACGGACGGGACGTCAGGTGGCCAAGTACCGTTCCACGGTCTCGACCTTGGAGGTGAGTCCGTCGGTGACGCCGGGTCGGATGTCCGCCTTCAGCACGAGGGAGACGCGTCCGGCGCGGGCCTCGACGGCGGCGACGGCGCGCTTGACGACGTCCATCACCTCGTCCCATTCGCCCTCGATCGAGGTGAACATGGCGTCGGTGCGGTTGGGCAGTCCGGACTCGCGGACGACGCGGACGGCGTCGGCGACATACTCGCCGACGTCCTCGCCGACGCCCAGCGGGGAGACCGAGAAGGCGACGATCATGCGTTCACCGTGCCTTCCCGGCGGGCGCGGGCGGCGATGACGCCGTCCGACTCGTACCGCTTGAGGAGCTTGTCGCCGTAGAGCCCGCCGAACGGCAGGAGGCAGAGCACGAAGAAGAGAGCGACCCGCTTGACGGGCCACTTCGCCTTGATCCAGACGTCGAGCAGGAAGAGGACGTAGATCACGAAGAGGAGGCCGTGCAGGGCACCCAGCGGCATCATCAGGAAGTCGATGTCGGAGACCCGGCTGAGGATCGACCCGAAGATGATCAGGGCCGGGAAGGAGAGCGCCTCGGGAATCGAGATGAGGCGCAGCCGGTGCAGGGCGGTAGCGGTCTTGATGTCCACGAGGGCACCTTCGGTGGGAGGGTCGTCACGGCTTGTGAACGCGAGCACAAGCCGCCCCCATTGTGGCACCGCCCGCCCGCGCCTCCTGCCCCGGGGGCGTGCGGGACGGGTGGGGCGGGAGGGTTGCCGCGGGCCGGGGCGGCGGTCTGTGATCCTTCCCCGGACACTGGCCCGGGCGGCTCGCGGGCGGCTAACGTCGGTCCGTGGCGATGTTCCGACTCCAAGGCAGCAAGACGCTCGCCGTCGATCTGACGGGCGATGCCGTCAAGGCGAAGAACGGCTCGATGGTCGCGTACGACGGCCGGATGGCGTTCAAGAAACTCTCCGGCGGCGGTGAGGGCCTGCGCGGCATGGTGACCCGCCGGCTGACCGGCGAACAGATGACGGTGATGGAGGTCCAGGGGCAGGGCACCTGCTATTTCGCCGACCGCGCGAGCGAGATCAACCTCGTCTCGCTGCGGGGCGAGAAGCTCTGGGTGGAGGCGAGCAACCTGCTCTGCACGGACGCCGCCCTGCGCACCGGCACCAGCTTCACCGGGCTGCGCGGCGGGGCCACGGGCAACGGCCTGTTCACCACCACCGTGGAGGGCACCGGGCAGGCGGCGATCATGTCGGACGGTTCGGCGGTGGTGCTCCGGGTGACCCCGCAGTACCCGCTGAACGTCGATCCCGGCGCGTACATCGCCCATCAGGGCAACCTCCAGCAGCACTTCCAGTCCGGGGTGAGCTTCCGCACCTTCATGGGCGAGGGCTCAGGGGAGTCGTTCCAGATCCGCTTCGAGGGCGAGGGACTCGTGTACGTGCAGCCCAGCGAGCGGAACACGGTCGGGGGCGACGTCTGATGCCGTTCCGCGAGATCAACTCGAAGATGGTCGAGGCGACGGTCGTCCCCGGTCAGAAGATGTACAGCCAGCGCGGCGCGATGCTCGCCTACCGGGGCGAGGTCTCCTTCACCCCGAACATCCAGGGCGGCCAGGGCGGGCTGATGTCGATGATCGGCCGGCGGGTGGCGAACGAGGCGGCCCCGCTGATGACGGTGGAGGGCAGCGGCACCGTGATGTTCGGCCACGGCGGCCACCACATCGCCGTCATCAACCTCGCGGGCGACACCCTCCACGTCGAGGCCGACCGGCTGCTGGCGTTCGACGGGACGCTCCAGCAGGGCACGATGTTCATGGGCTCGCAGGGCGGGGTCATGGGGATGGTGCGCGGCCAGGTGACCGGGCAGGGCCTGTTCACCACGACCCTCAAGGGCCACGGCGCGGTCGCGGTGATGGCGCACGGCGGAGTGATCGAACTGCCGATCACGCCCGGCCGCGAGGTGCACGTGGACCCGCAGGCGTACGTCGCGCACCACGGGGACGTGCGGAACAAGCTCTCCACCGCGCTCGGCTGGCGCGACATGGTGGGGCGCGGCTCGGGCGAGGCGTTCCAGCTGGAGCTGAGCGGCAGTGGTGCGGTGTACGTCCAGGCGTCGGAGGAGAAGCTGTGAACACGCCCGTGATCTTCGATCCGATGACGCTGCCGTCGGACGACAACGTCAACGCCTACACCTTCTGCGTGGAGCTGAAGGGCAGTCAGTGGTTCCTCCAGAAGGGGAAGATGATCGCCTACTACGGGCGCATCGACTTCGACGGGGTGGGCAACGGCCGCTTCGACCGGCTGCTGCGGACGAGCTTCCACTCGCCGATGCACGCGAGCGACTGGGTGGTGGCCGAGGGCAGCGGCAAGATGCTGCTCGCGGACCGGGCCTTCGACGTCAACTCGTACGACCTCGACAACGGCAACCTGACGATCCGCTCCGGGAACCTGCTGGCGTTCCAGCCGTCGCTGGCGCTGAAGCAGTCGATCGTGCCGGGGTTCCTCACGCTGATCGGCACGGGGAAGTTCGTGGCGGCCTCGAACGGGCCGGTGGTCTTCATGGAGCCGCCGCTGCGGGTGGACCCGCAGGCCCTGGTCGGCTGGGCCGACTGCCCGTCCCCGTGCCACCACTACGACCACGGGTACATGCGGGGCGTGATGGGCGGGCTGCGGTCGCTGACCGGGATCGGCGGGACGTCCGGCGAGGAGCACCAGTTCGAGTTCGTCGGTGCGGGGACGGTGCTGCTGCAGTCGACCGAGGTGCTGATGGCCGAGCAGTCGGTGGGCGCGGTTCCGGTGGAGGCGGGGGTACCGGGCGGGGGCGGTCCCGGCGTCCACGGCGGGGGTCAACCTGGGTCCGCACCCCGCCTCCCCGGCCAGCTGGGGGATCTCCAGCGTCGGTTCGGCCTGTGAGCGGTACTCTGCGGAGCGTGATTCCCAGGGGTACGCCCCGGGCCCGGCCCCTTCGGGTACCCGGAGCGCCGCGCGTACCGCGCGCGGCCCGGTGACCGACGGCGGATGCCGAGGTGAGTGCCGGGCGGGTGCCGGGGGTCACAGCCCCCACTTCGTCCGGCTTTCAACTTCTTAGGTAGAATCCATATATGGAGACCGAGACGGCCACACGCTGGCTGAGCGATGCGGAGCAGTGCGCCTGGCGCACCCACCTGGACGTCAGCAGACTGCTGACGCACCAGCTGGAGAGAGACCTCCAGCCGTTCGGCCTGACCATGAACGACTACGAGATCCTCGTCAACCTCTCCGAGGCCGAGGAGCAGCGCCTGCGGATGAGCGACCTCGCCTCGCTCACCCTCCAGTCCAAGAGCCGGCTCTCGCACCAGATCACCCGCATGGAGAACGCCGGGCTGGTCAAGCGCGAGAACTGCGAGTCGGACCGGCGCGGACTCTTCGCGGTCCTCACCGACCTCGGCGGGGAGACCATGCGGAAGGTGGCGCCGTACCACGTCGCTTCCGTCCGCAAGCACTTCATGGACCTGCTCTCCCCCGAGGCGCTGGCCGAACTGCACGCGGCCCTCGCCCCCATCGCGGAGCACCTGCGCGGCCGGCGCGGCCGGCCGTAACCGCCGCCCGTACGGGTGCGTACCGGGGCCGGCCCGCACGCCGGCCCCGGTACGTCCCGTCGCGGTAGCCCCTCAGAGTGCTGCCGAGGTGACCCCGGCGACCAGTTCGTCGGCCGCGCCGTACGGGTCGAGCCGGCCCGCCACGATGCGCTCGGCCAGCGCTTCGAGCCGGCGGTCGCCGTGCAGGTCGGCGATCCGCTCGCGCAGGGCCGTCACCGCGATCGTCTCCACCTCACGGGCCGCCCGCGCGGTGCGCCGGGCCGCCAGCACCCCGTGCTCCTCCATCCACACCCGGTGCTTCTCCAGCGCCTCGACCAGCTCGTCGACGCCCTGCCCCCGGGCCGCCACGGTCTTGACGATCGGGGGCCGCCAGTCGTCGGGCCCCCGGGACTCCCCGAGGCCGAGCATGTGGTTCAGCTCCCGGGCGGTGGCGTCCGCGCCGTCCCGGTCCGCCTTGTTGACCACGTACACGTCGCCGATCTCCAGGATTCCGGCCTTCGCCGCCTGGATGCCGTCGCCCATGCCCGGCGCGAGCATCACCACCGAGGTGTCGGCCTGCGAGGCGATCTCCACCTCGGACTGGCCCACCCCGACCGTCTCCACCAGGACCACGTCGCACCCGGCCGCGTCCAGCACCCGGACCGCCTGCGGCGCCGAGCGGGCGAGTCCGCCCAGATGGCCCCGGGTCGCCATGGACCGGATGTAGACGCCGGGGTCGGAGGCGTGGTCCGACATCCGCACCCGGTCGCCGAGCAGCGCCCCGCCGGAGAACGGCGACGACGGGTCGACCGCGAGCACCCCGACCCGCTTCCCGGCCTTGCGGTACGCGGCGACCAGCGCCGAGGTGGAGGTGGACTTGCCGACCCCCGGCGAACCGGTCAGCCCGACGACGTACGCGTGTCCCGCCAGCGGGGCCAGCGCGGCCATCACCTCGCGCAGCTGCGGCGAGGCCCCCTCCACCAGCGAGATGAGCCGGGCGACGGCGCGGGGCCTGCCCTGCCGTGCCTGTTCGACCAGGGTGGGGACGTCCACCATCACCGCTCCGTTCCGTTCCTTCTCACCGCGCGTACCGTGCCGCTCCCGGCTACCCGTGCTACTTGCCCGGTACCCGGATGATCAGCGCGTCGCCCTGGCCGCCGCCGCCGCAGAGCGCCGCCGCACCGGTGCCGCCGCCGCGCCGCTTCAGCTCCAGCGCCAGGTGAAGCACCACGCGGGCGCCGGACATCCCGATGGGGTGGCCGAGCGCGATGGCCCCGCCGTTGACGTTGACCTTCTCCGAGGTGATGCCGAGGTCCTTCATGGACTGCACGGCGACCGCCGCGAACGCCTCGTTGATCTCCACGAGGTCCAGGTCACCGACGGTGAGCCCGTCCTTCTTCAGGGCGTGCCGGATGGCGTTGGACGGCTGGGACTGGAGCGAGTTGTCCGGACCGGCCACATTGCCGTGGGCGCCGATCTCGGCGATCCAGTCGAGCCCCAGCTCCTGGGCCTTCGCCTTGCTCATCACCACGACCGCGGCGGCGCCGTCCGAGATCTGCGAGGAGGAACCGGCGGTGATCGTGCCGTCCTTGGTGAACGCGGGGCGGAGCTTGCCGAGCGACTCGGCGGTCGTCTCGGGCCGGATGCCCTCGTCCTCGGAGAAGAGCACCGGGTCGCCCTTGCGCTGCGGGATCTCGACCGGGGTGATCTCGGCCTCGAAGAGACCGTTCTTCCGGGCGGCGGCGGCCCGCTGGTGGGAGAGGGCGGCGACCGCGTCCTGCTCGGCGCGCTCCAGGCCCAGACGGGTGTTGTGCTTCTCGGTCGACTCCCCCATCGCGATGTTCTCGAAGGCGTCGGTCAGACCGTCGTACGCCATCGCGTCGAGCATCTCGATCGCGCCGTACTTGTACCCCTCGCGGGACTTCGGCAGCAGGTGCGGGGCGTTGGTCATCGACTCCTGGCCGCCGGCCACCACCACGTCGAACTCGCCGGCGCGGATCAGCTGGTCCGCCAGCGCGATCGCGTCGAGCCCGGAAAGACACACCTTGTTGACGGTGAGCGCGGGGACGTTCATCGGGATGCCCGCCTTGACGGCCGCCTGACGGGCCGGGATCTGGCCCGCGCCGGCCTGGAGCACCTGGCCCATGATCACGTACTCGACCTGGTCGCCGCCGATGCCGGCCCGGTCCAGCGCCGCCTTGATGGCGAAACCGCCGAGGTCCGCGCCGGAGAAGCTCTTCAGGGAGCCGAGCAGCCGGCCCATGGGCGTACGGGCGCCCGCGACGATCACTGAGGTGGTGGTACCTGTCGTTCCTGACATGGGCACGGCCCCTAAGAGGTGAGGGTTGTTAACGAGGGTTGACTTGAATGTACTGAGCGCCCCACCGTGCGTCATCCGGCAGCGTGTGTGATCGCGCGCACCTTGCCAATCCTGCGCCCGGGCGCTGCACTGGTCCCATGCTGACGCGAATCGACCACATCGGGATCGCCTGCTTCGACCTCGACAGGACGGTGGAGTTCTACCGCTCCACGTACGGCTTCGAAGTCCACCACTCCGAGGTCAACGAAGAGCAGGGCGTGCGCGAGGCCATGCTGAGGATCAACGGCACCTCCGACGGCGGGGCCTCCTACCTCCAGCTGCTGGAGCCGACCCGGCCGGACTCGGCCGTCGGCAAGTGGCTGGCGAAGAACGGCGAGGGCGTCCACCACATCGCCTTCGGCACCGAGGACGTCGACCAGGACTCCTCGGACATCCGCGAGAAGGGGGTCCGGGTCCTCTACGACGAACCCCGCACCGGCTCCATGGGCTCCAGGATCACCTTCCTCCACCCGAAGGACTGCCACGGGGTGCTCACCGAACTGGTCACGTCCCGGACGGAGCACTGACCGCCGGATACCCGGCCCGGTAGAGTGGGCCGTTCCGGGCCGGGGCCGGGTCGGGGCCGTCAACACGTCCCTGTCGTTTGTCTGTCACCATTCCCCGGGGGACCGCTCGCCGGCGGGCGGTCCTGTATGGAGAGTTGCGACCAGGGGACGGATGGGACCGCGCAGTGCGGGGCTACGAACGCCAGGAGAGCCACCGAGCTGAAGACGACCACCTCTCGCGGTTCGAAGCCGAGATGGACCGGCTGAAGACCGACCGGGAGAAGGCCGTCCAGCACGCCGAGGACCTCGGTTACCAGGTCGAGGTCTTGCGCGCCAAGCTGCACGAGGCACGGCGCAGTCTCGCGACGCGTCCCGCCTACGGCGGCGCGGACCTGGGATACCAGGCCGAGCAAGTGCTCCGTGACGCCCAGGCCCAGGCCGAGCAGCTGCGCGCCGACGCCGAACGCGAGCTCCGCGACGCCCGGGCGCAGACCCAGCGCATCCTCCAGGAGCACGCGGAGCACCAGGCCCGGCTCCAGGCCGAACTCCACAACGAGGCGGTCCAGCGCCGCCAGCGCCTCGACCAGGAGCTGGCCGAGCGCCGGCAGACCGTCGAGGCCCACGTCAACGAGAACGTCGCCTGGGCCGAGCAGCTGCGCGCCCGTACGGAGTCCCAGGCCCGCCGGCTCATGGAGGAGTCGCGCGCCGAGGCGGAGCAGGCCGTGAACGCCGCCCGCAGCGAGGCCGCCCGGGTCGCCGAGGAGACCCGCCAGCGGCTCGGCTCCGAGGCCGAGACCTCCCGCGCCGAGGCCGAGGCGATCCTGCTGCGCGCCCGCCGGGACGCCGAGCGGATGCTGAGCACCGCCGCCGGCCAGGCGCAGGAGGCCACCCAGCACGCCGAGAACCTGCGGTCCACCACCACCGCCGAGGCCGACCGGGCCCGTCGGCAGGCCACCGAACTCCAGCGCACCGCCGAGCAGCACGCCCAGGAGACCGAGACCCGGCTGCGCGAGGCTCGGCTGGAGGCGGAGAAGCTGCTCTCCGAGGCCAAGGAGTCCGCGTCGAAGACGCTGGCCGGGGCCGAGTCGCAGAACGAACAGCGCACCCGCACCGCCAAGTCGGAGATCGCCCGCCTCGTCGGCGAGGCCACCAAGAACGCCGAGACGCTGAAGGAAGAGGCCGAGCAGGCCCTCGTCGACGCCCGCGCCGAGGCCGAGCGGCTCCTCGCGGAGGCGGCCGAGAAGGCGCGTACGGCGGCGGCCGAGGACACCGCCGCCCAGCTCGCCAAGGCCGCCCGCAGCGCCGAGGAGGTGCTGACCAAGGCGTCCGAGGACGCGTCGTCCACCACCCGCGCCGCGGCCGAGGAGGCCGAGCGCATCCGCCGGGAGGCCGAGGCCGAGGCGGACCGGCTGCGCGGCGAGGCCGCCGAGCAGGCCGACCAGCTCAAGGGCGCCGCCGAGGAGGGCACCAAGGAGTACCGGGCCAAGACGGTCGAGCTCCAGGAGGAGGCCCGGCGGCTGCGCGGCGAGGCCGAGCAGCTGCGCTCCGAGGCGGTCGCCGAGGGCGAGCGCATCCGGGGCGAGGCCCGCCGGGAGGCCGTCCAGCAGATCGAGGAGGGTGCCCGCACCGCCGAGGAGCTGCTGACCAAGGCGCGGACGGACGCCGAGGAGCAGCGCGCCTCCGCCGCCACCGAGAGCGAGCGGGTCCGCACCGAGGCGGGCGAGCGCGCGACGACCCTGCGCAAGCAGGCCGAGGAATCGCTGGAGAGCGCACGCGCCGAGGCCGAGACCCTGCGCACCGAGGCCGAGGAGCAGGCGGAGTCCACGAGGACGGCGGCCGAGGAGGCCGCCGCCGCGCTCCGTACCGAGACCGAGCGCCAGGTAGCGGCCCGCGCCGAGGAAGCGGCGGCGGAGCTGGACCGGCTGCGCACCGACGCCGAGACCCGGGTCGCCAACGCCGAGGAGGCCCTCGGTACGGCCCGTACGGAGGCGGAGCGCATCCGCCGCGAGACGGCCGAGGAGTCCGAGCGGCTGCGCGGCGAGGCCGCCGAGCGGCTGCGCGCCCTCCAGGAGCAGGCCGAGGCGGAGGCCCAGCGGCTGCGCGACGAGGCCGCGGCCGACGCGGCCCAGTCGCGTGCGGAGGGCGAGACCGTCGCCGTACGGCTGCGCGGCGAGGCGGCCGCCGAGGCGGAGCGCCTCAAGTCCGAGGCGCAGGAGACGGCCGACCGGGTGCGGGCCGAGGCGGCTGCCGCCGCCGAGCGCGTCGCGGCCGAGGCGGCCGAGGCGCTGGAGGCCGCCCAGGAGGAGGCCAGCCGGCGCCGCCGCACGGCCGAGGAGACCCTGGAGGCCGCACGGACCGAGGCCGGGCAGGAGCGCGAGCGGGCCCGGGAGCAGAGCGAGGAACTCCTCGCGTCCGCCCGTACGCGGGTCGAGGAGGCGCAGACCGAGGCGCAGCGGCTCGTCGGGGAGGCGGAGAGCCGGTCGGCGGAGATGGTCGCCGCCGCCGAGCAGTCCGCCCAGCAGGTGCGCGACGCGGTCGCCGGGCTGCACGAGCAGGCCGGGACGGAGATCGCCGCGCAGCGCACGGCCGCCGAGCAGGAGGCCACGCGGACGCGGACCGAGGCGCGCGAGGAGGCGGACCGGCTGCGCGCCGACGCCGCCGCCGAGCGGGAGCGGGCCGGCGAGGACGCCAACCGCGTCCGCCGGGTCGCGGCCGAGGAGTCGGACGCGGCGAAGGCGCTCGCCGAACGGACCGTCACCGACGCCATCGCGGAGGCCGAGCGGCTGCGCGCGGAGGCGGCGGAGTACAGCCAGCGGGTGCGTACGGAGGCGTCCGACGCCCTCGCCGCCGCCGAGCGCGACGCCGCGCGGTCGCGTGCGGAGGCCCGCGAGGACGCCAACCGCATGCGGTCGGACGCGGCGACGCAGGCCGACCGGCTGGTGGCGGAGGCGACGTCCGAGGGCGAACGCATCTGCCAGGAGGCGACCGACTCGTCGAACCAGCTCGTCGGTGAGGCCACGAAGGAAGCCGAGCGGCGGCGCACGGAGGCGGCGAAGACGGTCGCCTCGGCGCAGGAGCACGCGGACCGCACCCGCGAGGAGTCCGCGAAGCTGCGGACCGACGCGGAGAAGGCGTCCGAGAAGCTGCGGACCGACGCGGAGAAGGCGTCCGAGGATCTGCGGAACGAGGCCCGCGAGGAGTCCGAGCGTGTGCTGGACGAGGCGCGCCAGGCGGCGGCCAAGCGCCGGGCGGACGCGGCCGAGCAGGCCGACCAGCTGATCAACAAGGCGCGCGAGGAGGCGCTGCGGACGGCCACCGAGTCGGAGGCGCAGGCCGACACCATGGTCGACGCCGCCCGCAAGGAGGCCGTCCGGATCACCTCGGAGGCCACCGTGGAGGGCAACACCCTGGTGGAGCGGGCGCGTACGGACGCCGACGAGCTGCTGGTCGGCGCGCGGCGCGACGCGACCGCCACCCGGGAGCGCGCGGAGGAGCACCGCACCCGGACGGAGGCCGAGGTCGAGGAGCTGCACGAGCGGGCCCGCCGGGAGACCTCCGAGCAGATGAAGACGGCCGGAGAGCGGGTCGACCATCTGATGAAGGTGGCGACCGAGCAGCGCGACGAGGCCGAGAAGAAGGCCAAGGAGCTGCTGTCGGACGCGAATTCGGAGGCGGGCAAGGTCCGGATCGCGGCGGTCAAGCGCGCGGAGTCCCTGCTCAAGGAGGCGGAGGCCAAGAAGGCCGAGCTCATCCGCGAGGCAGAGAAGCTGCGGGCCGAGGCCGAGGCCGAGGCGAAGCGTACGGTGGACGAGGGGCAGCGCGAACTCGACGTCCTCGTGCGCAGGCGCGCGGACATCAATACGGAGATCTCCCGTGTCCAGGACGTGCTGGAGGCGTTGGAGTCTTTCGAGGTTCCGACAGGGGGCGGGAAGACCTCCGGCGGAGGCACCCTCGGGGCCGGCATCAAGGCCGCCGCAGGCGCGGGCACCCGGGCGGGCGGCAAGCAGACGGACAGCTGAGGGGCGTGCCCCGGCAGCACACGCCGGGGATGACGGGACGGTCGCGGGAGGAGGGATTCGGGCCGGGCGCCCACGCCCGGACAGCGATTCCGGCGTACCGGGGAGTGATCATCGCTCCACGGGCCGGCCACCCGAAAGAGGTGTCATTCTCCAGATCAAACTGGTATCTCCACGCTGACACGCCGCTTTGGCCCCTAGGATTCCCTCTATCACCTCACCGGTCTCATTCGACAGGAAACCCATGAGCGACCCCTCTTCCCCCTTCGGCTTCGAGCTCGTGCGACGTGGTTACGACCGCGGTCAGGTGGACGACCGCATCACCAAGCTCGTCGCCGACCGTGACAGTGCGCTGGCGCGCATCACCTCCCTGGAGAAGCGCATCGAGGAGCTCCACCTCGAGACGCAGAACGCCCAGGCCCAGGTGAGCGACGCCGAGCCCTCGTACGCCGGCCTCGGTGCCCGCGTCGAGAAGATCCTCCGCCTCGCCGAGGAGGAGGCCAAGGACCTGCGTGAAGAGGCCCGCCGCGCGGCCGAGCAGCACCGCGAGCTGGCCGAGTCGGCCGCCCAGCAGGTGCGCAACGACGCGGAGAACTTCGCCGCCGAGCGGAAGGCGAAGGCGGAGGACGACGGGGTCCGCATCGTCGACAAGGCCAAGGGCGAGGCGACCACGCTGCGCACCGAGGCGCAGAAGGACGCGCAGCAGAAGCGCGAGGAGGCGGACGCCCTCTTCGAGGAGACCCGCGCCAAGGCCGCCCAGGCCGCCGCGGACTTCGAGACCAACCTGGCGAAGCGCCGCGACCAGTCGGAGCGCGACCTCGCGTCCCGTCAGGCCAAGGCCGAGAAGCGCCTGGCGGAGATCGAGCACCGCGCGGAGCAGCTCCGCCTGGAGGCCGAGAAGCTCCGTACGGACGCCGAGCGCCGGGCCCGCCAGACGGTGGAGACCGCGCAGCGCCAGTCCGAGGACATCGTGGCCGACGCGAACGCCAAGGCAGACCGCATCCGCAGCGAGTCGGAGCGCGAGCTGGCGGCGCTCACCAACCGCCGCGACTCGATCAACGCCCAGCTGACCAACGTCCGCGAGATGCTGGCGACGCTGACCGGCGCGGCCGTGGCCGCCGCCTCCTCCCCGGTGGACGACGAGCCCGCCACCCGTGGTGTCCCGGCCCAGCAGACCCGCTGACGCCCTCTCACACCTCCGGCCCACCTCCGTGCGCCCGGTTCCGCCCTTGTGGTGGCGCCGGGCGCGCGGCCGTTCTAGCGTGAACCGCATGATCGAGCTCGAAGGACTGACCAAGCGCTACGGCCAGAAGGTCGCCGTCGACGCGTTGTCCTGCCGGATCAGGCCGGGGATGGTCACCGGCTTCCTCGGCCCGAACGGCGCGGGCAAGTCCACCACGATGCGGATGATGCTCGATCTGGACAACCCGACCTCCGGTTCGGTGCGGATCGACGGCAAGCGTTACCGGGAGCTGGACGAGCCGCTGAAGTACATCGGGGCGCTGCTCGACGCGAAGTCGATGCACGGGGGCCGGAGCGCGTACAACAACCTGCTCTGCCTGGCCCAGAGCAACCGCATCCCCTCGTCGCGGGTGGCGGAGGTGCTGGACACGGTCGGGCTGAGCGCGGTGGCGAAGAAGAAGTCGAAGGGCTTCTCCCTCGGCATGGGCCAGCGGCTCGGCATCGCCTCGGCGCTGCTGGGCGATCCGCAGATCCTGATGTTCGACGAGCCGGTGAACGGTCTCGACCCCGAGGGCATCCACTGGATCCGGAACCTGATGCGCTCGCTCGCCGCCGAGGGCCGGACGATCTTCGTCTCCTCGCACCTGATGAGCGAGATGGCGCTGACGGCGGACCATCTGATCGTGATCGGCCAGGGGCGGCTGCTCGCCGACACCTCGATGGCGGACTTCATCCACCAGAACTCACGGAGTTTCGTCCGGCTGCGCTCCCCGGAACAGGAGCGGCTGCGCGACGTGCTCGCCGCCGGGGGCTTCACCCCCGCGGAGGCGGGGAACGGCGCCCTGGAGGTCGACGGCGCGACCAGCGAGCAGCTCGGTGAGCTGGCCGCCCGCCACCAGGTCGTCCTCCACGAACTGAGCCCGCAACGGGCCTCGCTGGAGGAAGCGTTCATGCAGATGACGGCGGGCTCGGTGGAGTACCACGCGCACGGCGACGCCGACCGCGCGCTCGGCGGGGGCACGCTTCCCCCGGCGGCGGGCGGCGGGCCCGGGCAGGCCGCAGGGCCAGGGCAGGCCCCCGGGGGCTGGGGCGCCGGCTGGAACGATCCCGCCGGCGGCGCCGGTACCCGTACCGACGGCAAGGGGGTGTGACCGATGGCATCGGTACCCGCGGTCCTGACCTCCGAGTGGACCAAGATCCGTACGGTCTCCTCCACCACCTGGACGCTCATCTCGGCGTTCGTCGTGACGGTGGCCATGGGGGCCGCCCTGAGCGCGCTGTTCAAGTCGCGGTTCGACGATCTCTCGGACACCGAGCGGGCGACCTTCGACCCGACCTTCGTCAGCTTCTCCGGGATGATCCTCGGTCAGCTCGCGATGGTCGTCTTCGGCGTGCTGGTGGTCGGTACGGAGTACAGCTCCGGAATGATCCGCACCTCGCTGGCGGCCGTGCCCCGGCGCGGCACGCTCCTCTTCAGCAAGATCGCCGTGGCCGGGGTGCTGGCCCTGGTCGTCGGGCTGATCACCAGCTTCGTCACCTTCCTCCTCGGGCAGGCGCTCCTCGGCGACCACGGCACGGACCTCGGCGCGGACAACGTGCTGCGCGCGGTGGTCGGCGGCGGGCTCTACATGGGGCTCATCGCGGTCTTCTCGATGGGCGTGGCCGCGATGCTGCGGAGCTCGATGCTCTCGCTGGGCATCCTGATGCCGTTCTTCTTCCTCGTCTCGCAGATCCTCTCCTCGGTCCCGGGCGCCAAGACGGTGGCCCGTTACTTCCCCGACCAGGCGGGCTCCAAGATCATGCAGGTGGTGCCGGAGGCGATGGGCAGCGACAGAGCGCCGTACGGGCCGTGGGCCGGTCTCGGCATCATGGCGATCTGGGTGGTCGCGGCGCTGGTCGGCGGCTACCTCGTGCTCCGGGAGCGGGACGCGTAGGGCCGGTCGTCCGGGTCATGCCCCCGGTGCGGCGCATCGGCGGTGCTTCGCCGGAACCGTGCGGGCCTGGTTATCCTCCTCACTCATACGGGGGCATGCGGCCGAGCGGGCCGGGCCCCGACGACGGATGAGTCGATGGGGCTGGGAATGATCGAGGCAGTCGGCCTGACCAAGCGTTACGGCGCACAGACGGCCGTGGAGGACCTCTCCTTCCGGATCAGGCCGGGGATGGTCACGGGCTTCCTCGGCCCGAACGGGTCGGGCAAGTCCACCACCATGCGGATGATGCTCGGGCTCGACCGGCCGACCGCCGGCCATGTGACGATCGGCGGCCACCCCTACCCGAGCCTGCCGAACGCGCCGCGCCAGGTGGGCGCGCTGCTGGACGCGAAGGCGGTGCACGGCGGGCGCAGCGCCCGCAACCACCTGCTGTCGCTGGCCCAGCTGGCGGGCATCCCGGCCGCGCGGGTCGACGAGGTGCTCGGCGTGGTGGGTCTGCGGGAGGTGGCCGGCCGGCGCTCCGCGGGCTATTCGCTGGGGATGGGGCAGCGGCTCGGCATCGCCGCGGCGCTGCTGGGCGATCCGCAGGTGCTGCTCTTCGACGAGCCGGTCAACGGTCTCGACCCGGAGGGCATTCTCTGGGTCCGCAACCTGATGAAGGCGCTGGCGGCCGAGGGCCGTACGGTCTTCGTCTCCAGCCACCTGATGAGCGAGATGGCGCTGACGGCGGACCATCTGATCGTCATCGGGCGGGGCAGGCTCCTCTCCGACATGAGCGTCAAGGAGTTCATCTCCGTCAACTCCGCGGACTTCGCGCGGATCAGGGTGGCCGAGGACGCACCGGAGCCCCGCGAGAAGCTGACCGCCGCGCTGGCGGAGGCGGGCGGGCGGGTGCTCTCCGAGCCGGACGGGGCGCTGCGGGTGACCGGGCTGCCGCTGCCGAGGATCAGCGATCTCGCCCACGGTGCGGACGTGCGGCTCTGGGAGCTGTCGCCGCACCAGGCCTCCCTGGAGGAGGCGTACATGCGGATGACGCAGCACGTCGTGGACTACCGTTCGACGGATGACGCGAAGGCGGGGCTCCGGCCGCCCACGCCCCCGTACACCGTCCCCCAGCCCGACCAGGGCGCCGCTGCGTACGGGCAGCCGCCGCAGGGGTGGGCGCAGCAGTGGTACGCGCCGGCGCCGCCCGGCCAGAACCCCTACGCCTCCGGTCCGGCAGCCGCACAGGCCGCACCCGCACAGGCCATGCCCGTACAGGCCGTGCCCGCCCCGGCCTCTCCCGCCCCTGCCGCCGCGCCCGCACAGCCCGCGCCGGCGGCGCCCGCCTCCGCCGAGCAGAAGACCAGCGAGGACCCCCGATGACGACGCCGGCCACACCGCCGCTCCCCCAGGCCCACCCGCAGCCCGAGCCGGGTCCGGCCGTCCACGGGGTGTCCGTCCCCGGCGGGGTTCCGCAGCTCAGCTACTACGTCTCGCCGATCCCGGTCCGCCCGGCCACCTTCGGCGACGCGCTCGCCTCCGAGTGGACGAAGATCCGCTCGGTGCGCTCCACGATGTGGACACTCGGCGTCATGGTCGCGCTGCTGCTGGGCATCGGGATGCTCGTCGCCTTCGGGGTGAACGCGGCGAGCGACGCCTCCACGCAGGAGGCCGGCTCGGACGTGCTGGGCCTCGGCTTCTTCGGAGTGCTGCTCGGCTCGATCTGCGTGATCACGCTCGGCGTGCTGACCATCGCGTCGGAGTTCGGCACCGGCATGATCCGTACGACGCTGACGGCGTGCCCGAGCCGGAGCCGGGTGCTCACGGCGAAGGCGGTCGTCTTCTTCCTGCTGGTCTTCGTCCTCACCACGGTGACGACGACCGTCGTCGCCATGCTCCAGACGGCCGTCCTCGGCGGGGGCTCCGCCGCCTCGGGCGCCGACTGGCTGCGGGCCACCGTCGGGGTCGGGCTCTACACCGGGCTGCTGGGGCTGCTCTCGCTCGGGGTCGGCACGATCGTCCGGCACTCGGCGGGGGCGATCACCATCATGATCGGGGTGGTGCTGCTGCCGCTGGTGCTGGCCCTGTTCATGGCCGTGGAGCAGCTGAACCGGCTCCGGGAGTTCCTCTTCGAGTACTCCCTCCCCAGCCAGATCGCCGCGCTCTACGATTCCTCGGTCTCCGGCTCCGGTCCGTCCGGCTGGGACTCGGTGGCGATCATGTTCCTGCTCACCGCCGTCGTGTTCGGCGTCGCCCACCTGGCGCTGAACCGCCGCGACGTCTGACGTACCGCCGCCACGCGCTCCCCGGGAGTCAGTGGCGCGGGGCGTTCCGGGACCGCTGCACCCGTGTGGTGCGGCGGTCCTTCGCGTTCCAGCAGGCCTTGTGCCAGTGGCGCCGGTCGTCGATGCCGCCGTACTCGGGCCACGCCACCAGATGCGGTACGCCGGAGGGGATCTCCTGGTCGCAGCCGGGGCAGCGGTAGCGCTTGCCCTGCGCGCTCGCGCCGGCCACCGGGCGCACCGACCACTCCTCGCCCTGCCACTCCTCGGTGGCCGCGCCGCCGCCGTACCGGTCCCCCGTCACGCTCGCATCGGTGGACGGGCTCTCGCCGCCCTTGGGGCGGTTGCGGCGCGGGGACACGGGACACCTCACGGGGGTGCGCGGGGACAGGGACTTCCAGCCTAGAGCCAGGAGACCGAGGGGTCGCGCGCGGTGTGCGGGGGTCGCGCGTGAACCCTGTGCGGGCCGGGCGGGGCCGCGCGGACCGTACGAGCACCCGCGCGAGCCGGTGCGACCACCCGTGCATGACCGGCCCGGACGCGGGCACCGGAGGTGGTTACCGGAAAATCGCAACAATTTCTCCCGTGGCCCGTGCCTTTGGCACGTGTCAGGCGTTGATGCCGGTAGGGGAAAACCGCGTCGGCCGCAAGGAGGCAGAAGGCGATGCGCGTGGGAACGTTCGTACTGGCAGCACAGTTTCCGGGTCAGGGACAGGGCGAGGCCCTGCACCGGGCGATCCGGTCCGCCGAAGTGGCGGAGGAGTCGGGGCTCGACTCCGTGTGGCTGGCGGAGCACCATTTCGTGCCGTACGGGGTGTGCCCCTCGGCCGTGACGCTGGCCGCGCTGCTGCTCGGCCGCACCCGCAGAATCCGGGTCGGCACCGCCGTCAGCGTGCTGCCGACCCAGCACCCCGTCGCGCTCGGCGAACAGGCGGCGCTGCTCCACCTGACGACCGGCGGCCGGTTCAGCCTCGGCGTGGGCCGGGGCGGGCCGTGGGTGGACCTGGAGGTCTTCGGCGCGGGTCTGGAAGCGTACGACAGCGGCTTCCCCGAGTCCCTTGACCTGCTGCTCGACTGGCTGCGCCGGCCCCGGGTGACCGGGCGCGGCAGCCGCTACCCCTTCCGCGAGGTGGCGGTGGTGCCGCGCGCCGACGAACTGCTCGACGCGGACGGGGCGCCGAAGCCCGGCCCGGAGGTGATCGTGGCGTGCACCTCGCCGAAGACGGTGCGCCTCGCCGCGGAGAAGGCCCTGCCGATGCTGCTCGGGATGCACTGCGGCGACGAGGAGAAGGCGGACATGGTCGCGTTGTGGCGCCGCAGCGCCCGGGAGGCCGGTCATCCGCCGGAGGCCGTCGCGGCGGCCGGACACGTCTCGGCGGGCGTGGCCCAGATCGGGGACTGCCACGAGGACGCCGTGCAGACGCTGGTGAAGGCGATGCCGGAGTGGCTGCGGGACGGCCTGGGCAAGCATGTGACCGTCGACGGCCGGTACCGCGCGATGCGCGACCCCGTGGAGTACACCGAACTGCTCTGCGGACTGCACCCGGTGGGACCGCCCCGGCTCGCCGCCGACCGGCTCGCGGCCACGGCCGAACGCACGGGCATCACCCGCTTCGCGCTCCTCTCCGAGGGGTCCGGCGACCTCGCGGCGACGGAGGAGAACCTGCGCAGGCTGGGCACCGAGGTGCTGCCGCTGCTGGTGTGAGGGGCGCGGCGAGGACCTGTCGGCGCGGTGGCACGGGACGCCGCCGCTCCGGGGCGGGACCTTCTCCCGGGGGCGCCGGCCCCGGCCCGGAGCGGCGGCGGAGATGGTCAGCAGTCCCGGAGTTCGGGCGACTGGTTGAGCAACTGGCCCCTCACCGAGGTGAACTTGGCCAGCCGGTCGTCGACCGACGGGTCGAGCGGGAAGACCGCGACACGGTGGCAGTTCTGGAATGCCAGTCGCACTCCGAAGTGCCGCTGCAGGGCACCGCGTATCGCGTCGCTCGCGAGCGCGCGCAGCAGCTGACCACGTGCCTGCTCGTTGGGCGGCGGCGTCTGGTTGTCGGCGAACTGTCCGCCGTCCACCTTCAGCTGGGCCACCAGTGAGCTGATCATCTCCCATGCGTAGGGCAGGGAGGTCCGGACGCAGTCGACGAAGTCGGCTTCGTCGACCTCGCCTCGCTCGGCCTGTTCCAAGAGGGCCGGTGAGACGTCGAGCGACATGGGTTCTCCTCTCGCGACCCCGGCGGGTGGCCAGGGCCTTACGGGCACGGCAGAAGGACGGCGACGCAGCGTGCACACCCGGCGACCTCCTGCTTCCACGGTAAGGGTGCGGTCCTGGTCGCACCAGGAGATTGGGAACACAACCGGCCAACAACGAACCCGAGCAAAGAGGGGCAAGACCCTGTGCGCTCCGGCAGGGGCTGGAGTGGCTCAGGAGGTGCGAATCGCGCCGACCACCCGTTGTCGAGTAGCGTTGCCGACCATGCGTCTCGTCATCGCCCGTTGCTCCGTCGACTACGCGGGCCGGCTCACCGCCCACCTGCCCTCCGCTCCCCGTCTGATCCTGGTGAAGGCGGACGGCAGCGTCTCGATCCACGCCGACGACCGGGCGTACAAACCGCTCAACTGGATGTCTCCGCCGTGCACCCTGAAGGAGGGCTCCGGCGACGACCGGAACATCTGGACCGTGGTGAACAAGGCGGGCGAAAAACTGATCATCACGATGGAGGAGATCCTCCACGACTCCTCGCACGAGCTCGGTGTCGATCCCGGCCTGATCAAGGACGGTGTGGAAGCGCACCTCCAGGAGTTGCTCGCCGACCGGATCGAGATCCTGGGCGAGGGCTACACCCTGATCCGCCGCGAATACCCCACCGCCATCGGCCCCGTGGACATCCTCTGCCGGGACGCCGAGGGTGCGACCGTGGCCGTGGAACTCAAGCGGCGCGGTGACATCGACGGCGTGGAACAGCTCACCCGTTATCTGGAACTGCTCAACCGCGATCCCCACCTGGCGCCGGTGCGGGGCGTCTTCGCGGCGCAGGAGATCAAGCCGCAGGCGCGGGTTCTCGCCACCGACCGCAAGATCGGCTGCGTGGTCCTGGACTACAACGCGATGCGCGGCATCGAGGACGACAAACTGCGACTGTTCTGATTTTCAGCCGCCCCGCGCCGGGCGCGGACGACCGGACGGCTTGGTCGACAAGCCGTCCGGTTATCGATGTTTCGGGCGGTGCCACCTGTCCGGAAAACACCAGGTAGTCCGGAAATCGAGGTCCCAGGTTCCGGACGGGACGGTGCGGGCCCCGGCTGCCGGAACGGGCCACGTCCCGACAGCCGGTACGACCGTATGACCCAGCCTCAGGTCCCGGTTCAGGTCTCCGCTCAGGTCCCGGTTCACGTCCCCGCTCAGGTCCCGGTTCAGGTCCTGGCTCAGGTCCCGGTTCACGTCCCCGCTCAGGCTCCGGCCGGTGTGGCCGTCGGGGTGCCGGGGCTTCCCCAGGGGCTCGCCTCGGCGGTACCGGACGCGGTGGCCGTGGCGCCGTCGCCTTCTCCGGTCCCGGTCCCGTCTCCGCCCCCGCTCTCCTCGCCTCCGGGAGTCGTGCTGCCGCCGGTCGGCGTGTCCGAGGGCGACGTGGAGGGCGACGCGCTGCCGTCCCCGGTGGCCGAGGGGTCCGGGCTGGAGCTCGTGGGGTCCGTGGGTGAGGTCGAGGCGGACCCGCCGGCCGGCGGGGTGGGCACCGAGCTGCCGGAGTCGCCCGCGGTGGGCGAGGTCGTACCAGGGGACGGGCTCTGCGCCGTACCGCTGCTGCCGGGGGTGGGTGTGCCGGTGCTGTCCGGGGTGGGTGTACCGGACGGGCCGGGCGGGGCGGAGGCGCTGCCGCTCGGTGCGGAGCCGCCCGTGCCGTCGTCCTGGGCCGGGGTGTCCTCGTCCGGGACCGTGCTCTCCTGGTCGCCGTCCTCGGCGGAGTGCCCCGGGGTGACGCTCCGGTTGCCCGTGTCCTCGCTGCCCGCGGTGGCGCCGAGCGTCACGACGGTACCGAGCACCGCGACCAGCAGCGCGCCCGCGCCCACGGCCACCAGGTTGCGCCGGGCCCCGGCGACGACGGTCCGGCCCACGGCCTTCACGCCATTCGGGCGTCCGCCCTTGCCCGGGGCCGTCGCCGCGTGCGTCACCACCGTCTGCGGCTCCTCCACCACCAGCGTCTGCCGCGGCAGGGAGGGCAGCGGGGGCAGGGCGGGCAGGATCTCCGTCACGGCGTGGTCGTCCCGGGAGCCCGCGGCGGTGTCCCCGCCCGTCCCGGGGAGGAGCGCGGCCGGTACGGGCCCGGACGGCAGGGCGCCGAACGGCAGGGCGCCGGACAGGTCCGTGACGAGGGCGAGCGCGCGGCGGCCGGCGACGGCGCCGGACCGGTCGGCGAGCGCGCCCCGCAGCCCGATCGACGCCTCCAGCTCGGCCCGCGCCCGGTCCAGGTGCCCGGCGCAGAGCGCGAGGACGCCCAACTCGTGGTGGAAGTACGCCTCTTCCGCGACCTCGCCGGCCAGCCGGGACGCCTCCTGGCCGACCCGCAGGGCCTTCTCCCAGGCGCCCCACTGGAGGGCGGCGGCGAAGGCGGGCCCGGCGCTCCGGGCGAGCCGGACGACGGTCGGGGCCGCCTCCGGGCCGCCGCCGGGGAGCAGGGCGGCCATCGCCGCGAGGACGGCGTCGGCCTCGGCGACCGCGCGGGCCGGGGTGACCGAGGGGTGCTTGGCCCACCAGGCGTAGTGGTCGGCGGCGGTACGGGCGCGGCCCTCGGCGTCCTCGGCGTAGCCGCCGAGCTCCAGCTGGGTCTGCACTCCGGCGGCCAGCCGGTAGCGGGAGCCTGCCGGGGAGAGGAGCCCGCATCCGTCGAGCTCGCCGAGCGCGGCGTCGGCGTGGGTGTGCCCGATCAGCGCCGGGAGGTGCGCCTGGTGAGGCACTTCGCCGCCGAGCGCCACGGCGAACCGCAGGGCTTCGCGGGCGGCCTCGCTGAGGCGGGAGGCGAGCAGCAGGGCGGGAGCGGCGGCCTCACCGATGCTGGGCAGCGGCACGTCGTCGCGGACCGGGACGAGAGGCACGGGCAGGGCCCCGGCGGGGCGTTCCTCGAAGGCGCCGTACTCGTCGAAGTCCTCCGGGATCTCCCGGAGCTGGTCGCGCTGGCGCAGCAGGGCGCCCGCCTGGACGAACCGGAGCGGCAGCCCCTCGGACTCGAACCAGAGGTCGCCCGCCCAGTTCGCCTCCTCGTCGGTGAGCGGCCGTCCGGCGACCCTGCCGAGCAGGTCGGTCGCGGCGGCGCGGCTCAGTCCGGCGAGGGAGACGTCGTCGAGTTCGGCGTCGGCGGCCACGTCGGGGGTCGTACCGAAGAGGAAGGCGCACTCGGGGGTGGCGTCGAGGAGTTCGCCCAGGGCGGCGCCGTCGATCTCCAGGTCGTCCACGACGACGACCGCGCCGATCCCGGAGAGGGCGGTCAGCAGTTCATCGTGTCCCGGCCGGTACAGCGGGGCGTCGTACACGGTCTCGTAGAGGGCCTGGAGCAGGTCGGGGGCGGTGCGCCGGTGGCCGGAGAGCCGGACGACGCCGTCGGGCGCGAGCTCCGCGCAGTCGGCGGCGACGGCGTCCAGCAGGGCCGTGCGGCCGGAGCCGGGCGGGCCGCCGAGGCGGACCGAGCGGCCCCGGGTGAGGAGCCGTACGAGCCGTCCGCGCTCTTCCTGACGCTCCAGCAGCGGCAGCTGCGGGGCGGGCGGGCCCGGCGGTACGGGGGGTTCCGCGGCCCGCTCGCGGGCGGCGCGGTCCTCGGCGGTGCGCTTCAGCGGCGCGGCCGGCCGTACGCCGGGCGGGCAGGGTTCGGCCTCGCTGCCGTCCACGGGGTTGACCGTGATCAGGAGGTCGCCGGATATGAGCCGGACGACGCGGGCCTTGGCCCCGGTCTGCGGCACGAGTTCGGTCGGCAGGACGTCACGGGACGGCCTGCGCCGGGCAGGCGCCTCGCCGTTCCCGTCGGTGTCGCGACCGCCGTACTGCTCCGGGTCCCGTGGTGTCGGATTCATCGTCCAAGTCCCCCAGACGCGTCGCGCTGCTGCCCGTCCGGCGCGCACGTGCCGCTGTTGCTCGTGGTGTCCGCCCGCGGGTTCGGTCGATCGGCGGACGGCCGAACCCTAATCCGTCCTCCGCTCCGTCGCGTCGGCGGGGGTGTACGCAGCCCGGGACGTCACGGTCTCATGTGTATTGCCCGGTTCGGCCGCCGGTCATGCCGGACCGTCGGCGGCTCGGCGGGCCAGGTGGACACGGCCCGGACGGTTCCCGCCCCGGGGCCGGCCGTCGTGCTCCCGGCGGGCTCCCGACCCCCTCAGACCCGGGGCAGCGATTCCGCGACGATCCCGCCCTCGATGGCCAGGATGCGGTGCAGCCGGGTCGCCACCAGCAGGCGCTGCATCTGCGGGGGTACGCCGCGCAGCACCAGGCGTCGTCCGGCACGGCCCGCCCTGCGGTGCACTCCCATGATGACGCCGAGTCCGGTGGCGTCCCAGGAGTCCAGCTCGGTCAGGTCGAGCACCAGGTCGCCGACGCCGTCGTCGACGGCGGCGTGCAGAGCCGTACGGGCGTCCGCCGCGCTTCGGACGTCGAGGCGGCCCCCGACGACCAGCTCGGCGTGGTCGCCCCTGATGTGCATATGCGCTCCCCGGTATCGCTTCGTACAAGAGTCCGTGTGGCCGCCCCCGCTTCTGCCACAACTGACTGCGGCTGGAGCGGGGAGGTTGCCACCTGTAAGCGAACCGATACCGAATTCACCCTGTGGGGTGATGTCGGTCCGCTGGTCCCGCACCGTTTCCGGTGCGGCTTCCCCTGGGCCGGACAGGTCCGGCCCCGCGTGGCCCGGGCGCCCCGGGGCCCGGGCGACGGCGCGGCGCGCGGCGCGAGGACCCCCGGGGGGACCGGGGTGGTGCTCAGTAGGTGTAGAAGCCCTGCCCGCTCTTGCGGCCGATGTCACCCGCGTCGACCATCCGGCGCATCAGCTCCGGGGCGGCGAACTTCTCGTCCTGAGACTCCGTGTAGATGTTGGACGTCGCGTGCAGGAGGATGTCGACGCCGGTCAGGTCGGCGGTCGCGAGGGGGCCCATGGCGTGGCCGAAGCCGAGCTTGCAGGCGGTGTCGATGTCCTCGGCGGTGGCGACGCCCGACTCGTAGAGCTTCGCGGCCTCGACCACGAGCGCGGAGATGAGGCGGGTGGTGACGAACCCCGCCACGTCCCGGTTGACGACGATGCAGGTCTTGCCGACCGACTCGGCGAACTGCCGCGCCGCGGCCAGGGTTTCGTCGCTCGTCTTGTAGCCCCGGACGAGTTCGCAGAGCCGCATCATCGGCACCGGTGAGAAGAAGTGCACCCCGACCACCCGCTCCGGGCGCTCCGTCACGGCCGCGATCTTGGTGATCGGGATGGCGGAGGTGTTGGAGGCCAGGACGGTGTCCTCCCGTACGACCTTGTCGAGGGTGCGGAAGATCTCGTGCTTGACCTCCAGCTTCTCGAACACGGCCTCGACCACGACGTCGACGTCGCTGACGGCGTCCAGGTCGGTGGTCGTGGTGATGCGGGCGAGGGCGGCCTCGGCATCGTCCGCCGTCAGCCTGCCCTTCGCGACGAACTTCTCGTACGACGCCTTCACCGAGTCGAGCCCACGGCTCAGGGCCTGGTCGGTGACGTCTCTCAGCACGACGTCCCAGCCGGCCTGGGCGGAGACCTGCGCGATACCGGACCCCATGAGTCCGGCCCCGATGACGGCGAGCTTCCCGGCCACGTCACACCCCTTTGGTCTTGTCACCCGTGCGGCAGTTTCTGACGCACTCTCTCCGACTGTCCTTCATGTGCTCCTCGGCGGAGATTAGTACCCGTGAGGGGCGGTGTGACCGCTTAGAGATGCGCGTCACGTCTCACATGACGGACATCACACCGGCCGGCGTCAGGCGTCGGCGCTCCGGGGGCAGTTGTGCGTGACCACGGCCACGCGAGGAAGGCGCGGAAGCGCCCCCGTGCTCCGCATAGCCTGGTCGCATGGTCAATCTGACGCGCATCTACACCCGTACCGGCGACACGGGCACGACCGCCCTCGGCGACATGAGCCGTACCGCCAAGACCGATCTGCGGATCTCGGCGTACGCGGACGCCAACGAGGCCAACGCGGCCATCGGGACGGCGGTGGCGCTCGGGCGGCTCTCCGAGGACGTGGTGAAGGTCCTCGTCCGGGTGCAGAACGACCTCTTCGACGTGGGCGCCGACCTGTCGACGCCGGTGGTGGAGAGCCCGAAGTACCCGCCGCTGCGGGTGGAGCAGGCGTACGTCGACAAGCTGGAGGCCGACTGCGACCACTTCCTGGAAGACCTGGAGAAGCTGAGGAGCTTCATCCTTCCGGGTGGTACGCCGGGTGCGGCGCTGCTCCACCAGGCGTGCACGGTGGTCCGGCGCGCGGAGCGCTCGACGTGGGCGGCGCTGGAGGTGCACGGCGAGGTGATGAACCCGCTGACGGCCACGTACCTCAACCGCCTCTCCGACCTGCTGTTCATCCTGGCGAGGACGGCGAACAAGGAGGTCGGGGACGTGCTCTGGGTGCCGGGCGGGGACCGCTGAGGGCTGCCTTCCCCCAAGCCGGCGACCGCCGGCGAACGCCGCGTGAGGTGCGGCACCCGGCCCCGCGGGCCGGGCCTGTGACGAAACGTCGGGCCCGGAGATCGCGGGGCCGCTTCGGGCTGCCCGGACGGTGGCGAACGCGCACGTCAGCACGGTGCCGGCCGCGGCCGAGCCTGCCGAATGGGCCTCAGAAGATGGTGTGCACACGGGAGTTGCCCCGGTGATCAGGTCCTCTACCGCCCAGTACTTCCCCTGGTCCAGACCTCTTGACGATTGGTCCAGACCTTCCTAGTCTCACCGCAACACACTGCGATGAGCGCGCACATGACAAGGCGTACTCAGGGCGGCGCAGGGTCTGCAGTCCACGAACCACCCCCCGTTTGTCGGACCTCACCCGAGGAGCACCGTTGAGCACCGCAACCCCCGAACGCCGGACCAGATTCGGCTGGGCGCTCAGAAGAAGCGCCAGGACCAAGGCGATAGCGGGCCTCTCCGCGCTGTTGCTGCCGATCGCCGCGATGGTCGGCCTCGCCACTCCCGCTTCGGCGGCCACCTCGGCCACCGCCACGTACGTCAAGAAGTCCGACTGGGGC
This sequence comes from Streptomyces sp. NPDC001770, assembly GCF_053596135.1. Classification (NCBI taxonomy): domain Bacteria; kingdom Bacillati; phylum Actinomycetota; class Actinomycetes; order Kitasatosporales; family Streptomycetaceae; genus Streptomyces; species Streptomyces sp. NPDC001770. Next base: position 61,557 of record NZ_JBSFFN010000016.1, read on the forward strand.
ACCGGCTTCGAGGGCCAGTGGACGGTGAAGAACACCGGCACCACCGCGCTCTCCTCGTGGACCATCGAGTGGGACTTCCCGTCCGGTACCTCGGTCACCTCCGCCTGGGACGCGACCGTCACCAGCTCCGGCACCCACTGGACCGCCAAGAACCTCGGCTGGAACGGCTCCCTCGCCGCCGGCGCGAGCATCAGCTTCGGCTTCAACGGTGCGGGCACCGGCTCCCCGGCGGCCTGCAAGCTGAACGGCGCCTCCTGTGACGGCGGCACGACGGTGCCGGGCAACAGCGCCCCGTCCGCCCCCGGCACCCCCACCGCGAGCGCCATCACCAACACCTCGGCGAAGCTGACCTGGACCGCCGCGACCGACGACTCGGGCATCAAGAACTACGACGTGCTGCGCGACGGGGCGAAGGTCGCCACCGTCACCACCACGACGTACACCGACAGCGCCCTGACCGCCGGTACCAGCTACTCGTACACCGTGCAGGCGCGCGACACCTCCGACGTGACGGGCCCGGTCTCCGGCGCGGTGAGCGTCAAGACCACCGGCGGCGGCACGACCGATCCCGGCACCCCCGGCACCGGCAGCAAGGTCAACCTCGGCTACTTCACCGAGTGGGGCGTCTACGGCCGCAACTACCACGTGAAGAACCTGGTCACCTCGGGTTCCGCCGAGCAGATCACGCACATCAACTACGCCTTCGGCAACGTCACCAACGGCCAGTGCGCCATCGGTGACTCCTACGCCGACTACGACAAGGCGTACACCGCGGACCAGGCCGTCGACGGGGTCGCCGACACCTGGGACCAGCCGCTGCGCGGCAACTTCAACCAGCTCCGCAAGCTGAAGGCCAAGTACCCGAACATCAAGATCCTCTGGTCCTTCGGCGGCTGGACCTGGTCCGGCGGCTTCCCCCAGGCCGCGCAGAACCCGGCCGCGTTCGCCCAGTCCTGCTACAACCTGGTCGAGGACCCGCGTTGGGCCGACGTCTTCGACGGCATCGACATCGACTGGGAGTACCCCAACGGCTGCGGTCTGACCTGTGACACCAGCGGCCCGGCGGCCCTGAAGAACCTCACCTCGGCGCTGCGCAGCAAGTTCGGCTCCTCCGCCCTGGTCACCGCCGCCATCACGGCGGACGGCTCCGCCGGCGGCAAGATCGACGCGGCCGACTACGCGGGCGCCTCGGCGAACCTCAACTGGTACAACGTCATGACGTACGACTTCTTCGGCGCCTGGGCGACCACCGGTCCGACGGCCCCGCACTCGCCGCTGACCTCGTACTCCGGCATCCCGCAGGCCGGCTTCACCAGCGCCGACGCCATCGCCAAGCTCAAGGCCCAGGGCGTCCCGGCGGCCAAGCTGCTCCTCGGCATCGGCTTCTACGGACGCGGCTGGACCGGCGTCACCCAGGACGCGCCCGGCGGCACCGCCACCGGCGCGGCGGCCGGCACCTACGAGGCCGGTATCGAGGACTACAAGGTCCTGAAGACCAGTTGCCCGGCCACCGGCACCATCGCCGGTACGGCCTACGCCCACTGCGGCACCAACTGGTGGAGCTACGACACCCCGGCCACCATCGCCTCGAAGATGGCGTGGGCGAAGAACCAGGGCCTGGGCGGCGCGTTCTTCTGGGAGTTCAGCGGCGACACCAGCAACGGTGAGCTCGTGAAGGCGATGGGCACCAACCTCAAGTAGCCCTCCCCCAGGGCCCCGGCCCTGAAGAGCACCACCCCCGAAAGCGCCGGGGAGACAGGTCCGCCCCCTGTCTCCCCGGTCTTTCGTCGTTCCTGGAGGTCTCGCACGGGGCGGTACGCACGGGGCGAGACGCGCGGGCGAGACGCACGGCGGCATGCGGGTCGCTACGCCGGTGTCCTACGGGTCGCCGTGGCCCGTACGCGTACGAGCCGGGCGGACCACCGCACCCGGAACAGCACCCCGCACGGGCACCCGGAAGCGGCAACCGGGACAGCGGCACCGGACAGCACCGGACAAGCGCGCCCGGACAACAGAGAAGGCCGGGGAGCGATCACCCGGCCCTGCCCGGGACACAGCCGGTCCCGGAGCACGTTCACGTTCACCGCGGGACGCGACCCGCGGGCGTACCCACTACGCCACGTTCACCCGCTGGCCGGGCGGTGCCGCCTCCAGCCATGCGAGGAAACCCGTCAGCGCGTCCTCGCTCATCGCCAGCTCCAGGCGGGTCCCCCGCAGGAGACAGCCGAGCACGACGGAGTCGGAGAGGAGCGCCAGCTCCTCCTCGCCCTCGGGGAGCCGGCGGTCGACCACCTCGATGGCACCGCGTTCCAGGGCGCGGCGCGGACGCGGGGAGTAGGAGAACACCCGGAACCAGTCGACCCGGTCACCGCTGTAGCGGGCGACTCCGTAGACCCAGCCCTTGCCGGTGGGGTCCGGTTCCGTGGACACGTCCCAGCGCAGACTGCAGTCGAAGGTCCCGCCCGAGCGCTGGATGAGCCGCCGGCGCAGACCGAAGACGAAGAGTCCCACCAGGATCAGTACGAGGACGACTCCGCCCACCCACAACGCGAGGACCATCTCCACCGACCTCCTCGCATCGTCGAGTAACCAGAAAACGAACCGCACCCGCATCGCCTCAGCCGCGACACGGTCTGGATAATTCCAGCTCGGGCCGCGGCTGAGTAAAAACTTCTCCCCGAAAGGCGCTAACGCCCCTCTCGGGCAACACTGCCGGTCACAGCACTAGTGCGCCGACACCGCACGCAGTCGTACGTCCGCGCGTCGCTCGGCGGCGGCGTCCGTGTCCGACTTCGCCCGCTCCAGCGCGCGCTCGGCACGCTGGACGTCGATCTCGTCGGCAAGCTCGGCGATCTCGGCCAGCAGCGACAGCTTGTCGTCCGCGAACGAGATGAATCCGCCGTGCACGGCGGCGACGACGGTGCCGCCGTCGCTCGTACGGACGGTCACCGGGCCCGATTCCAGCACACCCAGAAGCGGCTGGTGACCGGGCATGACGCCGATGTCGCCGGACGTGGTGCGCGCGACGACCAGGGTGGCCTCGCCGGACCAGACACTGCGGTCCGCGGCGACCAGCTCGACATGCAGCTCAGCAGCCAAGGGTGGCTCCTCGGGTCACCACCCGGCCGTAGTTGCCGGGTGTTGGGTCAATTCTACGGGGCGTGGTGAGGGGGGTGGGACACGCCCACCCCCCTCGGTGAGCCGGAGGCTCAGGAGACGCCGAGCTCCTTGGCGTTGGCCTTGAGGTCCTCAATGCCACCGCACATGAAGAACGCCTGCTCGGGGAAGTGGTCGTACTCCCCGTCACAGATGGAGTTGAACGCCGCGATCGACTCGTCGAGCGGAACGTCCGAACCGTCCAGGCCGGTGAACTGCTTGGCGGCGTGGGTGTTCTGCGACAGGAAGCGCTCGACGCGACGGGCACGGTGGACGACGAGCTTGTCCTCTTCGCCCAGCTCGTCGATACCGAGGATCGCGATGATGTCCTGGAGGTCCTTGTACTTCTGCAGGATCCCCTTGACGCGGCTGGCCGTGTCGTAGTGGTCCTGCGCGATGTAGCGCGGGTCCAGGATGCGGGACGTGGAGTCCAGCGGGTCCACGGCCGGGTAGATGCCCTTCTCGGAGATCGGACGGGAGAGAACCGTCGTCGCGTCGAGGTGGGCGAACGTGGTGGCCGGGGCCGGGTCGGTCAGGTCGTCCGCGGGGACGTAGATCGCCTGCATCGAGGTGATCGAGTGACCACGCGTCGAGGTGATGCGCTCCTGGAGCACACCCATCTCGTCGGCCAGGGTCGGCTGGTAACCCACTGCGGACGGCATGCGGCCGAGCAGCGTGGAGACCTCGGAACCGGCCTGCGTGAAGCGGAAGATGTTGTCGATGAAGAGCAGCACGTCCTGCTTCTGCACATCGCGGAAGTACTCCGCCATGGTCAGGGCGGACAGCGCGACCCGCAGACGGGTGCCCGGCGGCTCGTCCATCTGGCCGAAGACCAGCGCGGTCTTGTCCAGGACGCCCGAGTCGGTCATCTCGTCGATGAGGTCGTTGCCCTCACGGGTGCGCTCGCCGACACCGGCGAACACCGACACACCGTCGTGCAGCTTCGCCACACGCATGATCATTTCCTGGATGAGGACCGTCTTGCCGACGCCCGCACCACCGAACAGACCGATCTTGCCGCCCTTGACGTACGGGGTCAGCAGGTCGACGACCTTCAGGCCGGTCTCGAACATCTCGGTCTTCGACTCGAGCTGGTCGAAGGCCGGGGCCTTGCGGTGGATCGGCCAGCGCTCGGTGATCTGCGCCTCGGCCTCCGGCTCGTTCAGGATCTGACCGAGGGTGTTGAACACCTTGCCCTTGGTGATGTCACCGACGGGAACGGTGATGCCCGCGCCCGTGTCGGTCACCGGGGCCTGGCGGACCAGACCGTCGGTCGGCTGCATCGAGATCGCGCGGACCACGCCGTCGCCCAGGTGCTGGGCGACCTCGAGGGTCAGCGTCTTACGAGCGCCGGCCTCGGCCGGGTCGTCGACCTGGACGTGCAGCGCGTTGTAGATGTCCGGCATCGCGTCGACGGGGAACTCCACGTCGACGACCGGGCCGATCACCCGGGCGACGCGGCCCGTGGCAACGGCCGTCTCAACTGTGGTCGTCATTACTTGTCACTCCCCGCGGTCGCGTCGGCCAGCGCACTGGCTCCACCGACGATCTCGCTGATTTCCTGGGTGATTTCGGCCTGGCGGGCCGCGTTGGCAAGCCGGGAGAGGCTCTTGATGAGATCCCCGGCGTTGTCGGTGGCCGACTTCATCGCGCGGCGGCGGGCAGCGTGCTCGGAAGCAGCGGCCTGCAGCAGCGCGTTGTAGATGCGGCTCTCGACGTAGCGCGGCAGAAGGGCGTCGAGGACGTCCTCAGCCGACGGCTCGAAGTCGAACAGGGGAAGGATCTCCCCCTTCGTACCGTTCTCTTCCACGACCTTGTCGAGGGAGAGCGGCAGCATCCGGTCCTCGATGGCGTTCTGCGTCATCATCGACACGAATTCCGTGAAGACGATGTGCAGTTCGTCGACGCCACCCTCGGCCGGCTCCTTGGAGATGGCCTCGATGAGGGGTGCGGCGACCGCCTTGGCGTCCGCGTACGACGGGTTGTCGGTGAAGCCCGTCCAGGACTCCGCGACCGTCCGCTCACGGAAGCCGTAGTAGGCGACACCCTTGCGGCCGACGATGTAGGTGTCGACCTCCTTGCCCTCCGCGCCAAGACGCTCCCGGAGGCGCTCCGCCGCCTTGATGGCGTTGGAGGAGTAGCCGCCGGCCAGACCGCGGTCGCTCGTGAGGAGCAGGACCGCGGCCCGGGTCGGAGCCTCGGCCTCGGTGGTGAGCGGGTGCTTGGTGGTGGAGCCGGTCGCCACCGCGGTCACCGCGCGGGTGAGCTCGGTGGCGTACGGCAGCGACGCCGCCACCTTGCGCTGCGCCTTGACGATGCGCGAGGCGGCGATCATCTCCATCGCCTTGGTGATCTTCTTGGTCGCGGTGACGGCTTGGATGCGGCGCTTGTAAACGCGAAGCTGAGCGCCCATCGATCAGCCCTCGCCCAGAAGCTTGCCGTCCGAGGTCTCGAACTGCTGCTTGAACGCGGCAATGGCGTCAGCGATCGACTGCAGCGTGTCGTCCGACATCTTGCCGCCCTCGACGATGCTGGTCAGGAGGTCCTTGCGCTCGCGGCGCAGGTAGTCCAGCAGCTCGCTCTCGAAGCGACGGATGTCCTCGACCGGGACGTCGTCCATCTTGCCGGTGGTGCCGGCCCAGACGGAGACGACCTGCTCCTCGACGGGGTACGGGGCGTACTGCGGCTGCTTCAGCAGCTCGACCATGCGCTTACCGCGCTCCAGCGACGCCTTGGAGGCCGCGTCCAGGTCGGAACCGAAGGCGGCGAACGCCTCCAGCTCGCGGTACTGGGCGAGGTCCACGCGCAGTCGGCCGGAGACCTGCTTCATGGCCTTGTGCTGGGCGGAGCCACCGACTCGGGAGACCGAGATACCGACGTTGAGCGCCGGACGCTGACCCGCGTTGAACAGGTCGGACTCCAGGAAGCACTGGCCGTCGGTGATGGAGATGACGTTGGTCGGGATGAACGCCGACACGTCGTTCGCCTTGGTCTCGACGATCGGCAGACCGGTCATCGAACCGGAACCCATCTCGTCGGAGAGCTTGGCGCAGCGCTCCAGCAGACGCGAGTGCAAGTAGAAGACGTCGCCCGGGTAGGCCTCGCGGCCCGGCGGACGGCGCAGCAGAAGCGACACGGCGCGGTAGGCGTCGGCCTGCTTCGAAAGGTCGTCGAAGATGATCAGGACGTGCTTGCCCTGGTACATCCAGTGCTGGCCGATGGCCGAACCGGTGTACGGCGCCAGGTACTTGAAGCCGGCCGGGTCGGACGCCGGGGCGGCGACGATGGTCGTGTACTCCAGCGCGCCGGCCTCTTCGAGGGCACCGCGCACCGAGGCGATGGTGGAGCCCTTCTGACCGATGGCGACGTAGATGCAGCGCACCTGCTTGTTCACGTCGCCCGAGCGCCAGTTGTCGCGCTGGTTGATGATCGTGTCGACGGCCAGAGCGGTCTTACCCGTCTGACGGTCGCCGATGATCAGCTGACGCTGGCCGCGGCCGATCGGCACCATCGCGTCGACGGCCTTGTAGCCGGTCTGCATGGGCTCGTGGACCGACTTGCGGACCATGACGCCCGGGGCCTGCAGCTCGAGGGCGCGTCGGCCGTCGGTCGCGATCTCGCCGAGACCGTCGATCGGGTTGCCGAGCGGGTCGACGACGCGGCCGAGGTAGCCCTCGCCGACGCCGACGGAGAGCACCTCACCGGTGCGCTGCACCGGCTGGCCCTCCTCGATTCCGCTGAACTCGCCGAGGACGATCGCACCGATCTCGCGCTCCTCGAGGTTGAGGGCGAGACCGAGGGTGCCGTCCTCGAACTTCAGCAGCTCGTTCGCCATGGCGGAGGGCAGGCCCTCCACCTTCGCGATGCCGTCGCCGGCAACGCTGACCGTACCGACCTCCTCGCGCGAGGCCGCGTCCGGCTGGTACGACTGGACAAAGTTCTCCAGTGCGTCCCGGATCTCCTCCGGCCGGATCGTGAGCTCCGCCATCTGGGTTCCCTGCTCTCCTTGTTGGGCCCGAAGTTTCTTAAGGGGGTCTGGGGGCCGACCCCCAGGAATCTTCTGCAGTTTCTGCACGGCCCAACCGGGCCGCAGGTGTTGCTCGTTCTGGTTCTGTAGCGAAGGCTGGCGTCAGCCGGCCATGCGACGGGTCGCCTCGTCGAGGCGGTCCGCGATGGTGCCGTTGATGACCTCGTCACCGACGCGCACCGAAACTCCGCCGAGGACCTCGGGGTCCACGTCCAGGTTCAGGTGCATCTGCCGGCCGTAGATCTTCGCCAGCGCCGCGCCGAGGCGCTGCTTCTGCACGTCGGTCAGCGGCACCGCGGAGGTGACCACGGCGACGGTGCGTTCCCGACGGGCCGCGGCGAGCTTGGACAGGGACTCGAGTCCCGCCTCCAGGCTACGTCCACGGGGGTGCGTGACCAGGCGCGTGACGAGACGCTCGGTCGCCGGGCGGCTCTTCCCGCCGAGCAGGCTGCGCAGCAGCGTGCCCTTCGCGGCGGGGGTGGCCGTACGGCTGGTGAGCGCGGAGCGCAGCGCCGTGTCGGAGGAGACGATCCGGCCGAACCGGAACACCTCGTCCTCGACGTCGTCGAGCGCACCCGCACGCTGGGCCGCGGTGAGGTCGGCGGTGGCCGCCAGCTCCTCGATCGCGTCCACCAGGTCGCGCGAGGAGGACCAGCGCGAGCGGACCATGCCCGAGACCAGGTCGACGGCTTCGCCGCTCACCTGACCGCCGAACAGTCGGCCCGCGAGCCCGGCCTTGCCCTCGCCGCTCTGCGCCGGGTCGGTGAGGACCCGACGCAGCGAGACCTCACGGTCGAGCAGCGCGGTGACGGATGCCAGCTCCTCGGCGAGCTTCTCGGCGTCGACCGACGTGTTGTCGGTCAGCGCGTCGAGCCGCTCGCGCGCGGCAGCCAGTGCCTCGCGGCTCGCGTGGTTCATCGGACGGCCTCGGCCTTCGCCTCGAGCTCGTCGAGGAACCGGTCGACGGTGCCGCTCTGCCGGGCGTGGTCCTCCAGGGACTCGCCGACGAGCTTGCCGGCCAGGTCGGTGGCGAGCTTGCCCACGTCCTGACGCAGCGCGGCGGCCGCGGACTTGCGGTCGGCCTCGATCTGGGCGTGACCGGCAGCGATGATCTCCTCACGCTGCCGCTGGCCTTCCGCCTTCATCTCCTGGATGATGACGGCGCCCTGCTCCTGCGCCTCCTGGCGCAGTCGAGCGGCCTCGTGACGCGCCTCGGCGAGCTGAGCCTTGTACTGCTCAAGAACGCTCTGCGCCTCGGTCTGGGCCGCATCGGCCTTTTCGATACCGCCTTCGATGGCCTCGCGGCGCTCGTCCAGAACCTTGTTGATGTTCGGGAGGAGCTTCTTGGCGAGGAGACCGAAGACGATGAGGAAGGCGATGAGGCCGATGACGAGCTCGGGAATCGGCGGGATGAGGGGGTTTTCCGCCTCTTCGGCCGCGAGCTGAACCAGGGGGTTCACATCAGTGCCTTTCGTCTCGGTTGCTGGTCGTCAGGGCCTGAGGATCAGGAGCCGTAGACGAACGGCATGACCAGACCGATGAGGGCGAGCGCCTCACAGAAGGCGAAGCCGAGGATCTGGTTGGCGCGGATCAGGCCGGCAGCCTCGGGCTGACGGGCGAGGGCCTGGGTGCCGTTACCGAAGATGATGCCGACGCCGACGCCGGGGCCGATCGCGGCGAGGCCGTAACCGATGGAGCCGAGAGCCTTCAGGTCGCCAGTGACAGCGGCGAGGGTCTGGGACATGCCAGTCTTCCTTCTCTTTCAAGGACCGATGGGGGTTGGCCATCGGACGAATAAGGGTCGGGTGCGTGAGGCTCAGTGGTGCTTGGCGAGCGCGCCCTGGATGAAGGTGCAAGTCAGGAGTACGAAGACGTACGCCTGCAGCGCCTGGACAAAGAGCTCGAACGCGGTCATCACGATGACCATCACGAACGAGACGCCGGCGTAGGCGATACCGATGCCGTTGAGCAGGTACCAGCTGGCGATCGTGAACAGCAGCAGCAGCGTGTGGCCCGCGAACATGTTCGCGAACAGTCGCACCGCGTGCGTGAACGGGCGGACGAGCAGGTTCGAGAAGAGCTCGATGAACGCGGCCAGCCAGGCGACCGGGCCGAGCGACTTGTCGAAGCCGGTGATGTTCTTCCAGCCGCCGACGAACCCGTGCTTCTTGAACGTCAGGCTCACCCAGAGCACGTAGACGATCAGGGCGAGGACGATCGGGTACGCGATGATCGACGTCACGGGGAACTGCGCGACCGGGATGATCGACCAGAGGTTCATCATCCACACGAAGAAGAACAGCGAGACGACGAGCGGGACGTACTTCTCGCCCTCGCGCTTGCCGATGGTCTCGTGCACGACACCGCGGCGGATGAAGTCGTAACCCATCTCGGCGACGGACTGCAGCTTGCCGGGGACGATCTTGGGCTTGGCGAACGCGGCCCAGAAGAAACCGACGATGATGACCGAGCCCAGCAGGGCCAGCAGCATCGGCTTGTTGAAGTACAGGTTGCTGTCCGCATCGCCCCAGAGGGGTTCGAACAGGAACGAGTGCAGGCCGGGTGCCGGGAAACCACAACCGTCAAAGATGTGGCAATCGGTCTCGAAGGCGAGCACCTGTGTCGGGTCAGCACTCACCGCGGGCTCCTTCAGCGTGGCGCATAGGTACGGCAACCTCGTTGTGTCGGCGCGGCGCGCAGCCGCGGTTCGGCACTGGACTGGTGTTTCGGATGTGAGAGCGGCAGTCAGGCATGTGAGCCTCGCGATCGGGCAGGCGTCAGCTCACATGCCCGCGCCCGCAGTGCCGCAGTTGGAACCGGACGATAGCAGGGTCCGGATCGGGCATTTATTCCGCCCCTACCCTTCACGTCGAGGAGCCGGTCTTTTCGGGCTTTGCGGCCTTGCCGGACTCGGGTTCGACGTAGAGGATCTTGGCCTTCATGTACGCACGGGCCTGGGCACCGATCCATACGAGGGTGAGCGCGACCAGTGAGATCGCGAACGCCTTCGGGTTGAACGCGGTCGTGTTCTTGAACAGGGCGACGAAGATCACCATCAGCAGGAGCTGGGCGGTGTACAGCATCAGCCCCATCATCTGGAACAGATGCGGGAGGGACCGGGCGGTCCGCTGCAGGACGACGAGTCCGAGCCCCATGAAGAAGATTGAGACCACCGCCCCGACGAGCGCGCCGAGCGCCCCCTTGCCGCCGGCCACACCCGCGCTGACGGCCACGGCGATGACGCCGGCGGCAGCGGTGGGCAGGGCGGTGTGGAGGAGGATCCGGGCGTCGTTGGTCGGCATGGCGGCAGCTCCGCTTGCTTGGGGTGGGCAAATGGTGTCGTCATGGACGAGCGTAGGCCCGGTCCGAGTCGATGCCTGAGGCCAATGGACCGACGTACTCGGGTCCTTCGGCTCTGTCACCGGGTCTCGTGAACGGTATCACAAACTATTTGATGAGGTCTTTACCTCAAACGTGTGCCAACTGTCACACGTGAGGACTAGTTGCTTGCGTGGCGCGCGACAACCTGACGACTTGTCTGGTAAGGGCTACGGCGTCCGAAAGGTCAACGCGAGGAATCGGCTTTGCGTCGATCGGAGAACCGCGAACGAGTGCCGATCGCGGTCGCTCCGTTGACGCCGGAGACACCCACCGCGACCCGTGCGCCCTCGGAGCCCTCGTCCGCGAGGTGCGAGCCGTGGACTTCCGGGGCGGCCGCTCCCCCGTCGGGCAGCTCCTCGTGGGGCCCCTCGGGAAGGACGACCCGGCGCCGGCGCCGGTAGCGGGGCGGCACCAGGGAGTTGGCCCAGCGCGGGGCGCGCGGCGTGAAGCGCGGCAGCAGGAGCAGCACCAGCCCGACGGCGCTGAGGAAGACGATCACCAGCACGATCCACATCGACGCCGAGTGCACCGAGTATCCGACGGCGCCGAAGGCGATCAGCGCCGACCAGAAGTACATGATCAGCACGGACCGGCTGTGCGAGTGGCCGATCTCCAGCAGCCGGTGGTGCAGGTGGCCGCGGTCCGCGGCGAACGGCGACTGGCCGTTCCAGGTGCGCCGCACGATCGCGAGCACGAGGTCGGCGGCGGGGATCGCGATGATCGTCAGCGGCAGCAGCAGCGGGATGAAGACCGGCAGCATCGCGTGGGTGGCCTGCCGCTCGCTCCCCTCGAAGAGCTTCATCGCGTCCGGGTCGACCTGCCCGGTCACCGAGATCGCGCCGGCGGCGAGCACCAGGCCGATCAGCATCGAGCCGGAGTCGCCCATGAAGATCCGGGCGGGGTGCATGTTGTGCGGCAGGAAGCCGAGGCACATGCCCATGAGGATCGCGGCGAAGAGCGTGGCCGGGGCGGCGGCCTCGATGCCGTACCCGTACCAGAGGCGGTAGGTGTACAGGAAGAACGCGGCGGCCGCGATGCAGACCATGCCGGCGGCGAGGCCGTCCAGGCCGTCGACGAAGTTCACCGCGTTGATGGTGATGACGACCAGGGCGACCGTGAGCAGGGTGCCCTGCCAGGGGGTGAGCGCCACCGTCCCGACGCCGGGGATGGGCAGCCAGAGGATCGTCAGGCCCTGGATGACCATGACGGCCGCGGCGATCATCTGGCCGCCGAGCTTGATCAGGGCGTCGATCTCGAACTTGTCGTCCAGGACGCCGATCAGCCAGATCAGCGCGGCCCCCGAGAGCAACGCCCTCGGTTCGTTGGAGAGTTCGAAGACCCCGCCGAGGTTGAACAGGTGCGAGGCGACGATCAGCCCCGCGCACAGTCCGCCGAACATGGCGATGCCACCGAGCCGCGGTGTCGGTTCCCGGTGCACGTCGCGCGCGCGGATCGCGGGCATGGCCCCGATCGCGATGGCGAACTTCCGCACCGGTCCGGTCAGCAGATAGGTCACTGCGGCCGCGACACACAGCGTCAGCAGGTAATCACGCACGGGCTGCCCCACAGATTTCGCCGGCCATCTCAGCCCCACACCCTAGCCCCACGAGCAAGGACATCAGGGAACGGGTGACGGTTCCACAGGTTTCGCCCGGGGCTTCCGGCGGATCGTGCCGGACTCGCGCGCCCCGGCACCGCTCCCCGGTCCAGCCCGGTCCGGACGGAAGCCCCTACCCCTGAGGGAGCGGGTACCGCTCGGTGAATCCTCGCACGTCGGCCCGGATACGATCATGGTCGGCCCCGTCCCGGACCGCGTCGGCGAGCAGGACGGCGATCCGGGCCATGTCCGCCTCGTCCATGCCCTGGGTGGTGACCGCCGCCGTGCCCAGCCGGATGCCCCGGCCGTGGCCGTCCGTGAGGGCGGCGGCTCCCTTGTGCGGCAGCGCGCACGCGTCCAGGACCACGCCGGCGGCGGCGAGGCGGTCGCGGGCGGTGCGCCCGTCGACGCCGAGCGGCGCCGGGTCGGCCAGGACCAGGTGGGTGTCGGTGCCGCCGGTCGCGACCTCGAACCCCTCCGCCTCCAGCGCGGCGGCGAGCACCCGGGCGTTGGCGACGACCCGGTGCGCGTACATCGCGTACGCGGGTGTCGCCGCCTCCCCGAACGCGACGGCCTTCGCGGCGATGGTGTGCATCTGCGCCCCGCCCTGGGTGAACGGGAAGACCGCGCGGTCGATCCGCCCGGCCAGCTCCGCCCGGCAGAGCAGCATCCCGCCGCGCGGCCCGCGCAGCACCTTGTGCGTGGTGGCGCAGACCACGTCGGCGTACGGCACCGGGTTGGGCGCCGCTCCCCCGGCGATCAGCCCCATCGGGTGTGCGGCGTCGACGATCAGGCGGGCGCCGGCCTCGTCGGCGATCTCGCGGAAGAGCGCGTAGTCGGGGTGGCGGGGGTAGGAGATCGAGCCGCAGACGATCGCCTTGGGCCGGCGGGCGCGGGCCAGGGCGCGTACCCGGTCGTAGTCGATCAGTCCGGTGTCCGGGTCGACTCCGTAGCCGGTGAAGTCGAACCAGCGTCCGGAGAAGTTGCCCGGCGACCCGTGCGTGAGGTGGCCGCCGGAGGTCAGGCCCATGGCCAGTACGGCGTCGCCGGGGCGCAGCAGGGCCGCGTAGGCGGCGAGCACGGCGGAGGAGCCGGAGTGCGGCTGGACGTTGGCGTGCTCGGCGCCGAAGAGGGCGGTGGCGCGGGAGACCGCGATGCGCTCGGCGGCGTCCACGTGGTCGCAGCCGCCGTGGTGGCGGGCGCCGGGGTAGCCCTCGGCGTACTTGTTGGCGAGCGGCGAGGCGAGCGCGGCCAGGACGGCGGGCGAGCTGAAATTCTCGGCGGCGATCAGCTGGAGCGAGCCGGCCTGCCGGAACGCCTCGTCCCGGAGCACCTCGGCGATCTCCGGATCGGTGCGCGGCAGCGGGCCGGGGTCCCACTGCGGGGCGGCGGGCGGCAGTGGTGCGGTGGGGGTGCTGACCGGCATCTGACGGCTCCGGGCCTGAAGGAGTGCGGTGGGGGGCTTCGCATCCAATGTAGGCCGGTGGGCGCCCGTACGCCCGCCGCGAAAGGGCCGGTGGGGCCGGTCGGCGCAAGGGTGGGTGCCCCCGGCCGGAGTACGTCTCGGGGGCGCGTCTCAGTGGTGCGCGGGCACGCCGGTGAGCGCGGTGACGACCGGGTCGAGCGCCTGGTTGATCTCGTCCCCGATCGAGCGGAAGAAGGTGATCGGGGCGCCGTACGGGTCGTACACCTCGTCGGCGTCGACGGTCGGGGCGAGCAGCCAGCCGCGCAGCGCTGCGGCGGCGCGGACCAGTGCGCGGGCGCGCTCGACCACGCCCTCGTCGTCGGCGTCCGGCAGGGTCGCGGGGTCTATGGCCCGCACGAGCCGGGTGAACTCCTTCAGGGTGAAGGTGCGCAGACCCGCGGAGTGGCCCATCGAGATGACCTGCGCGCGGTGGTCGCGGGTCGCGGTGAGCACCAGGTCGGCGCGGATCACGTGCTCGTCGAGGAGCTCGCGGCCGACGAAGCCGGTGGCGTCCGCGCCGAAGTCGGCGAGGACGATCTCGGCGTTCGCCTCCATGGGGGCGCCTTCGTGTCCCCAGGTGCCGGCGCTCTCCACGATGAGGCCGCCCTGGAGCGGATCGCCGAGGCGGTCCACCAGGGCATGGCGGGTCAGCCGCTCGGTGATGGGCGAGCGGCAGACGTTGCCGGTGCTGACGTGGAGAATGCGGAAGTGGTCGGTCTGCCCCGCTATGCCACGCCCCTCAGGGGCGGTCAATTGGCCACCTCGAGGTCGGGTACCACCTTGCGCAGTTCCTCGACGGACAGGGCGCCGGCGCGCAGCAGGACCGGGACCTTGCCGGTGACGTCGACGATGGAGGACGGGACGTTGCCCGGGGTGGGGCCGCCGTCGAGGTAGACGGAGACGGAGTCCCCGAGCATCTCCTGGGCGGCGTCGCAGGTCTCCGGGGACGGGTGGCCGGTGAGGTTGGCGCTGGAGACGCCCATCGGGCCGACCTCGGTGAGGAGTTCGATGGCGACCGGGTGCAGCGGCATCCGGACGGCGACGGTGCCGCGGGTGTCGCCGAGGTCCCACTGGAGCGACGGCTGGTGCTTGGCGACGAGGGTGAGGGCGCCGGGCCAGAAGGCGTCGACGAGCTCCCACGCCTGCTCGGAGAAGTCGGTGACCAGGCCGTGCAGCGTGTTCGGGGAGCCGATGAGGACCGGGGTGGGCATGTTGCGCCCGCGGCCCTTGGCGTCCAGCAGGTCCGCGACGGCCTCCGAGGAGAAGGCGTCCGCACCGATGCCGTACACGGTGTCGGTGGGCAGCACGACCAGTTCGCCGCGACGGACCGCCGAGGCGGCTTCACGCAGCCCGGTCGTACGGTCGGTCGCGTCGTTGCAGTCGTATCGCCGTGCCATCAGCCGGCCTCCTCAAGCGGGTACGGGTAAAGGTGGGACAGGCAGTGCGGGCACGGGGCCGCCGCGCCGGTCACGGCATGGCCTTGCGGGCCGTGGCGAACCGCGGGCGGTTGTTGAGGTCCGGGTGGTCGGCCGCGTCGGCCCAGCCGCGTTCCTCGGTGAAGATCCAGGGGACCTGGCCGCCCTGGGTGTCGGCGTGCTCGATGACGACGAGGCCGCCGGGGCGGAGCAGGCGGTGCGCGGTGCGCTCGATGCCGCGGATGGTGTCGAGGCCGTCCTCGCCGGAGAACAGCGCCATCTGCGGGTCGTGGTCGCGGGCCTCGGGCGCGACGTACTCCCACTCGGTGAGCGGGATGTACGGCGGGTTGGAGATCACCAGGTCGACCTGGCCGTCGAGCTCGGGAAGGGCGCTCAGGGCGTCTCCGCGGTGCACGGTGACCCTGGACCCCTCGGCGTTCTTCCTGGTCCACGTCAGGGCGTCCTCGGAAAGCTCCACGGCGTGCACGCGCGAGCGCGGCACCTCCTGGGCCATGGCGAGGGCGATGGCCCCGGAGCCGGTGCAGAGGTCGACGATGAGCGGCTCGACGACGTCCATCGCGCGGACCGCGTCTATGGCCCAGCCGACGACCGACTCGGTCTCCGGGCGCGGCACGAACACCCCGGGGCCGACCTGGAGCTCCAGGTAGCGGAAGAAGGCGCGGCCGGTGATGTGCTGGAGGGGTTCGCGGTTCTCGCGGCGCGCGATGGTCTCCCAGTAGCGCGCGTCGAAGTCCGCGTCCGGCACCCGGTGCAGCTCGCCCCGCTTGACTCCGTGGACGAAGGCCGCGAGCTCCTCGGCATCGAATCGCGGTGAGGGGACACCGGCGTCGGCCAGCCGCTGGGTGGCCTGGGCCACCTCGGCGAGCAGCAGGTTCATCGCGGATCTCCGTACGGGTTCACGGGCGGGGCGGGCGGGATCAGGCGTTGGCGAGCTTGGCGGCGGAGTCGGCGTCGACGCACGCCTGGATCACCGCGTCGAGGTCCCCGTCGAGGACCTGGTCCAAGTTGTACGCCTTGAAGCCGACGCGGTGGTCCGAGATGCGGTTTTCCGGGAAGTTGTACGTACGGATCTTCTCGGAGCGGTCGACGGTGCGCACCTGGCTGCGGCGGACGTCGGAGGCTTCCTGCTCGGCGGCCTCCTGGGCGGCGGCGAGCAGCCGGGACCGCAGGATGCGCATGGCCTGCTCCTTGTTCTGGAGCTGGCTCTTCTCGTTCTGGCAGGAGGCGACGACACCGGTCGGCAGGTGCGTGATGCGGACGGCGGAGTCGGTCGTGTTGACGGACTGGCCGCCGGGGCCGGAGGACCGGTACACGTCGATGCGGAGGTCGTTGGCGTGGATCTCGACCTCGACCTCCTCGGCCTCGGGGGTCACGAGGACGCCGGCGGCGGAGGTGTGGATGCGGCCCTGGGACTCGGTGGAGGGCACGCGCTGCACGCGGTGCACGCCGCCCTCGTACTTCATCCGGGCCCAGACGCCCTGGCCGGGCTCGGTGGCCCCGTTGCCGCCCTTGGTCTTCACGGCGACCTGGACGTCCTTGTAGCCGCCGAGCTCGGACTCGGTGGAGTCGATGATCTCGGTCTTCCACCCGATGCGCTCGGCGTAGCGGAGGTACATGCGGAGCAGGTCACCGGCGAACAGGGCCGACTCGTCGCCGCCCGCACCCGCCTTGATCTCCAGGAGCACGTCCTTGTCGTCGCTCGGGTCGCGCGGAACGAGAAGGAGGCGCAGGTGCTCGGTGAGCTCCTCGCGCTGCTTCTCCAGCTCCTTGACCTCGGCGGCGAAGTCGGGGTCGTCGGCGGCGAACTCGCGTGCGGTCACGATGTCGTCGCCGGTCCGCTTCCAGGACCGGTACGTGGAGACGATCGGGGTCAGCTCCGCGTAGCGCTTGTTGAGCTTGCGCGCGTTGGCCTGATCCGCGTGGACCGACGGGTCGGCGAGCTTCTTCTCGAGATCGGCGTGTTCACCGATCAGTTCCTCGACCGCCTCGAACATCTTCGGGCTCCTGGGTGGGGGTGACTTCTACGGGCCTGCTGGAGGAAGGTGCCGGTCGGGTCCCCGGGTCGCCCCCAGGACCCGACCGGAAAAAACGCCGGTTCCCGCCGCCCCCGAAAGGGCGCCCGAGAACCGGCGCTGTGGCTCGCTACTTGGCGGCGGAGCCTGCACCCTTGCCGAAGCGGGCCTCGAAGCGGGCCACACGGCCGCCGGTGTCGAGGATCTTCTGCTTGCCCGTGTAGAACGGGTGGCACTCGGAGCAGACGTCGGCACGGATGGTGCCGTTGTCGATGGTGCTCCGGGTGGTGAACGACGCGCCACAGGTGCAGCTGACCTGCGTCTCGACGTACGTGGGGTGAATGTCGCGCTTCAAGGTGTCTCCTAGTTTCGGGAGGGCTCCGGGTCGTCCGCGCGGATTGCGCGTCCGTGAACCGGGGCCGACGTACCAGTCTGCCAGGACCGGCCGTATCTCCCAAAACGGGGGTACGGGCCGGTCTATTCCCCGCCGGACCGGCCGGGGTGCGGCGGCGGTGTCCCGGGGGGACCGTCAGCGCACGACGACGCCGGCGGAGCCCTTGTCGCCGGCCGAGTCCGCGGTGGCGGAGGCGGGGATCGCGGTGTCCGCGCGCAGGGCCTTCCAGACCTCCTGCGCGTCCTTCTCCAGCGGGAGGACCCGGTTGGGGTCCGCCGGGTCGTACTGGACGGGCAGGGTGACCATGTCGACGTCGTTGGCGCCGAGGCCCTTGAGCCCGTTCGCGAATCCGGTGAGCTTGGTGACCGAGGCGAGGTCGGAGTCGGTGGTGATGGCCTTGGTGGCGGTGTTCGCCAGTCCGAACAGCTTGGCGGGGTTGGTGAACACTCCCACCGACTTGACCTGCTTCATCAGCGCCTTCACGAACGCCTGCTGGAGCTGGATGCGGCCGAGGTCGCTGCCGTCGCCGACGCTCTTGCGGGTACGGACGAGGCCGAGGGCCTGTTCGCCGTCGAGAGTGTGCGTGCCGGGGGCGAGGTCGAGATGGCTGCCGGGGTCGTCGATCGCCTCGCTGGTGGTGATCTCGACACCGCCCAGCTGGTCGACGAGCTTCTTGAAGCCGGTGAAGTCGACCTCGACGTAGTGGTCCATGCGGATGCCGGACATCGCCTCGACGGTCTTCACCGTGCAGGCCGGACCGCCCACCTGGTAGGCCGAGTTGAACATCTGGTCGGTGGCCGCGGGGGCCTGCTGCCCGGTGTCGGGGTCGGTGCAGGCGGGCCGGTCGACGAGGGTGTCGCGCGGGATCGAGACGATACTGGCCGACTTGTGGCCCTTGTTGACGTGCACGACCATCGCGGTGTCCGAACGGGCACCGCCCTGGTCCTTGCCGTACTCGGCGTTGGCGCCGGAGCGGGAGTCCGAGCCGAGCACCAGGATGTCCTCGGAGCCGTTGTCGACGTTGTCGGGGCGGTCCGTGCCGAGGGCCGCGTTGATGTCGACGCCCTTGAGGTTCCCGTCGAGTGCGAAGTACGCGTAGGCGAGGCCCGATCCGCCGAGGACCACGACCCCCGCCGCCGTCCAGGCCACCACCGTCTTCACCCGGCGCCGGCGCGAAGGCTTTCTCCGCCGGCTGCCGGTGCCGCGTATGCGGCCCGTACCTCTGCTCTGCTCGCTCATGGTGTTCCCTCGTTCCAGGTTCCCCGCTGCTCCCTGCTCCCCCCTGCCGGTGTGGTCCCGGCACGGTCGGGTCGTCTCTCGGATGGACGCCGAAGCACCAAGAAGGGTGTCACAACGCCCTGTGACCACCGTACGGCCGAACGAGTGGGAGGCGGACCTGGAGAACTGCCCGTGACACCGCGCTCACCTGCGGTTTCCTTCCCCATGCACGCTTCGGGGCGCCCCCGGGACGATCACTCTGGGTGTGGTGAAGGTCTCGGACGGGCCACGCGCACGACGAAACCGCCCCCGTCGCGGGTGCGACGGGGGCGGTTCGGTTCAACTGCGGTGCGGACGTCAGTCGTTGCCGTTGCCCGGCGACGGCGTCGTCTTCTGGATCTGGAGCAGGAACTCCGCGTTGGACTGGGTCTTCTTCATCCGGTCCAGCAGGAGCTCGATCGCCTGCTGCTGGTCGAGCGCGTGGAGCACGCGACGCAGCTTCCAGGTGATGGCCAGCTCGTCGCTGCCCAGCAGGATCTCTTCCTTACGGGTACTGGACGCGTCGACGTCCACCGCCGGGAAGATGCGCTTGTCCGAGAGCTTCCGGTCGAGCTTGAGCTCCATGTTGCCGGTGCCCTTGAACTCCTCGAAGATCACCTCGTCCATGCGCGAGCCGGTCTCGACGAGCGCGGTGGCCAGGATGGTCAGCGAGCCGCCGTCCTCGATGTTGCGCGCCGCACCGAAGAAGCGCTTCGGCGGGTACAGCGCGGTCGAGTCGACACCACCGGACAGGATGCGGCCGGAGGCCGGCGCCGCGAGGTTGTACGCGCGGCCCAGGCGGGTGATCGAGTCGAGCAGGACGACCACGTCGTGACCCAGCTCGACCAGGCGCTTGGCCCGCTCGATGGCGAGCTCGGCGACGGTGGTGTGGTCCTCGGCGGGACGGTCGAAGGTCGAGGAGATGACCTCGCCCTTCACCGACCGCTGCATGTCGGTGACCTCTTCCGGACGCTCGTCCACGAGGACGACCATCAGGTGGCACTCGGGGCTGTTGACCGTGATCGCGTTGGCGATGGCCTGGAGGATCATGGTCTTACCGGTCTTCGGCGGGGCCACGATCAGTCCGCGCTGGCCCTTGCCGATCGGGGCGACCAGGTCGATGATCCGCGTCGTCAGGACGTTGGAGTCGGTCTCCAGGCGGAGCCGGTCCTGCGGGTACAGCGGCGTGAGCTTCTGGAACTCCGGGCGTCCGCGGCCGGATTCGGGTGCCATGCCGTTGACGGTGTCGAGGCGCACGAGGGCGTTGAACTTCTCGCGGCGCTCGCCGTCCTTGGGCTGGCGCACGGCGCCGGTGACGTGGTCACCCTTGCGCAGGCCGTTCTTGCGGACCTGGGCGAGCGAGACGTACACGTCGTTCGGGCCCGGCAGGTAGCCGGAGGTCCGGATGAACGCGTAGTTGTCGAGGATGTCCAGGATGCCCGCGACGGGGATCAGGACGTCGTCGTCGGCCACCTGCACGTCGCTCTGGAAGTCCTCGCGGCCACGACGGCCCCGGCGGTCGCGGTAGCGGCCGCGACGGCCGCGACGGCCGCCCTCGTCGTCGAAGTCGTCCTGCGGACCGTTGTCACGGTGCTGCTGGCCCTGGCCGCCGCCCTGACCCTGGCTCTGGGTCTGGCCCTGGCCCTGGCGCTGCGACTGGCCCTGGCCCTGGCGCTGCTGGCCCTGGTCGTCGCCCTTGCCCCGGCGGTCGCGCTGGCGGTCACGGCGGTCGCCGCGGTCTCCGCGCTGACGGTCCTGGCGGTCGCCGCGACGGCCCTCGGCCGTGTCGGCTGCCGACTCGGCGCGGGCGTCGCCCTTCGCCTCGGCGCGGTCGTCCTGCTTGGCCTCGGCGGCGCGGTCGTCCTGCTTCGGCTCGGCCTTGACCTCGGGGGCACCGGCCTGCGCGGTGGCGCGGCGCCGGCGGCGCTCGCCCGCGGGCTGGTCGTCGCTGGCGGGCTGGCCGGGGATGTCGATCTGCTGCTGGGCGGCCGGCTTCTCGGCCGGGGCGGCGGCCTCGTCGCCCGTGCGCGCCTTGGAGGTGGCGCGGCGCTTGGGCTTGCTCTCCGCGTCCGTCCCGGCGGCGGGCGCCTTGGCGGCGGCCTTGGCGGCGGGGGCCTTGCCGGCCTGCGCCTCCTTGATGACCTCGATCAGCTGGCTCTTGCGCATGCGCGCGGTGCCCCTGATGCCGAGGCCGGACGCGACCTGCTGCAGCTCGGCCAGGACCATGCCGTCAAGGCCGGTGCCGGAGCGGCGGCGCCGTGCGGTGGTGCCAGTGGCAGCACCTTCGGCGGGCGCGGCGCTGTCGACGCTCTTGTCGGCAGTCACGCCCATCAGATCGGTGGTGTCGCTCACGAAGGGTCCTTCCCTGGAGCGGACGTCGGCCTTCTGGCTCGGCGACCGGTTGTGCTGTCCGGCATTCGGTTTGTGATCTTTTCGATCGCGGACCGGGCCGGGGCGGTGGTCCGCCGGGTGCGGCGGAGAGATGAACGTGCGGGGTCCGACGCGAGCTCCCCCTGCTCGGCCCACTCATGGACGAACGTGGGGTGTCGTGCCGGTTCCGGAGCGTGCTCGAAACTGCTCAGACAGGCTGATCAGGCAGTTGGGGAGGCTCCCGGAAGAAAGGTGGTCCCTGAAGGGGACACGAAGCAACGCGTCGCTGGGACGTCGATTGCCGACTTGAGATTAACACTACCGGCTCCAACAAATATTCCCCCTCTCTGTCACCGGCAATCCCTCTGCTCACGGCGCGAGCGGCAGCACGCACGCACCGGGACCGTCGAGCGCGAGCCGGTTCGCGGCCCATCCCTCACCCGCGAGCCGGGCCACCTTTTCGGCGGCGCCTTCCTCCGTAAGAGCGAGAACCGTGGGCCCGGCACCGGAGATGACGGCGGGGACGCCGTCGGCGCGCAGCCGGTGCACCAGTTCGAGGCTCTCCGGCATCGCCGGGCCCCGGTATTCCTGGTGGAGCCGGTCCTCGGTGGCGGCCAGCAGCAGCTCGGGGCGCCTGGTCAGCGCCTCGACGAGCAGCGCGGCGCGGCCGGCGTTGGCGGCGGCGTCGACGTGCGGGACCTGGCGGGGCAGCAGTCCGCGGGCGGTCTCGGTGAGCACCGGCTTGCCCGGTACGAAGACCACCGGCACGACCGAGTCGGCCGGGTCCATCCGGATCGCGCGGGCCGCTCCGCCGTCCATCCAGGCGAGGGTGAATCCGCCGAGGAGGCAGGCCGCGACGTTGTCGGGGTGGCCTTCGATCTCGGTGGCCAGCTCCAGCAGCGCGGCGTCGTCGAGGCGGGCCTCGCCGCCGGTGGTCACGGCGCGGGCGGCGACGATGCCGGCGCAGATGGCGGCGGAGGAGGAGCCGAGACCGCGGCCGTGCGGGATGCGGTTGGCGCAGACGATCTCCAGCCCGCGCGGCTGTCCGCCGAGCAGGTCGAAGGCGGTGCGCATGGCGCGTACGAGCAGGTGCGACTCGTCGCGGGGCAGGGTGTCGGCGCCCTCACCGGCGATGTCGATGTGCAGGCCGGAGTCGGCGACCCGGACGACCACGTCGTCGTAGAGGCCCAGCGACAGGCCGAGGGCGTCGAAACCCGGGCCCAGGTTGGCGCTGGTGGCGGGGACGCGCACCCTGACGGCGGCGGCTCGGAACGCGGGACCGGCCATCGGCTGGTGGACTCCTTGGGGCGGGGATGCGGTGCGTGCGGGTGACTCTGCGGCGGCGGGATGGTGACACGGGAGTCCGGTCGGCCGGAACGCGACGTCCGGGCGGCGGTGCTCCGGTGGTGGACCCCACGGCCACCGCACGGCGACCGGGACAGGGCCGCGTGACGACGCTGCCGATCACGTACAGCTTATCGAAGGAAGGTTCTGTGGC
Organism: Streptomyces sp. NPDC001770; assembly: GCF_053596135.1. Taxonomy (NCBI): domain Bacteria; kingdom Bacillati; phylum Actinomycetota; class Actinomycetes; order Kitasatosporales; family Streptomycetaceae; genus Streptomyces; species Streptomyces sp. NPDC001770. Next base: position 84,150 of record NZ_JBSFFN010000016.1, read on the forward strand.
GACATAGGGCGCAGGGGAGGCGCACGATGCGTGTCGCACGCATCCCCTGCGCTCTCCGCCCTGGAAAAGGGGGTTGGGGCCGATCTGCCCGGTCTGCACCGCACCGCCCGGAGGCGTTTCGCCTGCCGGGCGGTGCGGTGGTCGTGCGGGCGGGACTTCAGCGACACGCTTCAGACGAGGCCGAGCTTCTCCGCCGCGGTGGCGGCGTCGACCGGGACGGTGACGGGCTGCGGTGCGCCCGCGACGGCCCAGTCGGGGTCCTTGAGGCCGTTGCCGGTGACGGTGCAGACGATCCGCTGGCCGGGGTCGACCTTGCCCTCTTCGGCGGCCTTGAGCAGGCCGGCGACGGAGGCGGCCGAGGCGGGCTCCACGAAGACGCCCTCCTGCGCCGCCAACAGGCGGTAGGCGGACAGGATCTGACGATCCGTCACCTCGTCGATGAAGCCGCCGGACTCGTCCCGGGCGGCCAGGGCGTAGTTCCAGGAGGCCGGGTTGCCGATCCGGATCGCGGTGGCGATCGTCGCCGGGTCCTTGACGATCTCGCCGCGCACGATGGGCGCGGAACCGGAGGCCTGGAAGCCCCACATGCGCGGCCGGTGGGTGGCCATGGCGTCACCGGCGTACTCGGTGTAGCCCTTCCAGTAGGCCGTGATGTTGCCCGCGTTGCCGACCGGCAGGACGTGGATGTCCGGGGCGTCGCCGAGCGCGTCGACGATCTCGAACGCGGCGGTCTTCTGGCCCTCGATACGGACCGGGTTGACCGAATTGACCAGCGCCACCGGGTAGTTGTCGGAGAGCGAGCGCGCCAGCGTCAGGCAGTCGTCGAAGTTGCCGTCGACCTGGAGGATCTTGGCGCCGTGCACGAGCGCCTGCCCCATCTTGCCGAGCGCGATCTTGCCGCGCGGTACGAGGACGGCGCAGACCATCCCGGCGCGCACCGCGTACGCGGCGGCGGAGGCGGAGGTGTTGCCGGTGGAGGCGCAGATGACGGCCTGCGCGCCCTCCTCCTTGGCCCGGGTGATGGCCATGGTCATGCCGCGGTCCTTGAACGAACCGGTGGGGTTGGCGCCCTCGACCTTGAGGTGCACCTCGCAACCCGTGCGCTCGGACAGGACCTGCGCCGGGACGAGCGGCGTGCCGCCCTCACGGAGTGAGACGACCGGCGTCATGCTCGTGACCGGGAGACGGTCCCGGTACTCCTCGATGATGCCGCGCCACTGGTGGGTGCCCTTGCTGGTCATGGGTCCTTACTCCCCTTCAACACGCATGATGCTGGCGACACCGCGCACGGTGTCGAGCTTGCGCAGCGCTTCGACGGTCGCCGAGAGGGCGGCGTCGGGCGCGCGGTGGGTGACGACGACGAGAGAAGCCTCGCCGTTCGAGTCCTGACGGCCCTGCTGACGAACGGTATCGATCGACACACCCTGCTCGGCGAAGACCGTGGCGACCTGGGCGAGAACGCCCGGTTTGTCGGCGACGTCGAGGCTGATGTGGTAGCGCGTCACGACCTCGCCCATCGGGCTGACGGGCAGGCGCGTGTAGGCGGACTCGCCCGGGCCGGTGGCCCCGTTGAGCTTGTTCCGGCAGACGGCGACGAGGTCGCCGAGGACCGCGGAGGCGGTCGGCGAACCGCCGGCGCCGGGGCCGTAGAACATCAGCTGCCCGGCCGCCTCGGCCTCGACGAAGACCGCGTTGTACGCCTCGCGGACGGAGGCCAGCGGGTGGCTGAGCGGGATCATCGCGGGGTGAACGCGCGCGGTGACCGACTGCCCGTCCGCCGCCCGCTCGCAGATGGCGAGGAGCTTGACGGTGCAGCCCATGCGGCGGGCGGAGGCGATGTCGGCGGCGGTGACCTCGGTGATGCCCTCGCGGTGCACCTCGCCGATCCGCACCCGGGTGTGGAAGGCGATCCCGGCGAGGATCGCGGCCTTCGCGGCGGCGTCGAAGCCCTCGACGTCGGCGGTCGGGTCGGCCTCGGCGTACCCGAGGGCGGTGGCCTCGTCGAGCGCCTCGGAGTAGCCGGCGCCGCTGGTGTCCATCTTGTCGAGGATGAAGTTGGTCGTGCCGTTGACGATGCCGAGCACCCGGTTGACCTTGTCGCCGGCGAGGGACTCGCGCAGCGGGCGGACCAGTGGGATGGCTCCGGCGACGGCGGCCTCGTAGTAGAGGTCGCGGCCGTGCTCCCCGGCGGCGGCGTGCAGGGCCGTGCCGTCCTCGGCGAGGAGCGCCTTGTTGGCGGAGACGACGCTCGCGCCGTGCTCGAAGGCGGTGGTGATGAGGGTGCGGGCGGGCTCGATGCCGCCGATGACCTCGATGACCACGTCGATGTCGCCGCGTTTGACCAGGGCCGTGGCGTCGGTGGTGATGAGCGCGGGGTCGATGCCCTCGCGGACCTTCGACGGGCGGCGGACGGCGACGCCGGCGAGCTCGACCGGCGCGCCGATGCGCGCGGCGAGGTCGTCGGCGTGCGTCGTCATGATGCGCGCCACCTCTGAGCCGACCACACCACAGCCCAGCAGCGCCACCTTCAGCGGACGCGTACGCATCATCCGACCTCGTTTCTCCTACATCCGATGTATGGAACAGTCTCACTCACCGGACGGGCGATTCTGTCACCCGTCCGGATTCTGAGACATCTATTTCATCAGCCGACATCGAGACGCAGGAGATCTTCCTCCGTCTCGCGCCTGACGATGACGCGCGCCTCTCCGTCCCGCACCGCGACGACGGGCGGGCGGAGCGCGTGGTTGTAGTTGCTCGCCATCGACCGGCAGTACGCCCCGGTGGCCGGTACGGCGATCAGGTCGCCCGGCGCGAGGTCGGCCGGCAGGAACGCGTCCTTCACCACGATGTCGCCGCTCTCGCAGTGCTTGCCGACGACCCGGACCAGCATGGGTTCGGCGTCGGAGGTGCGGGAGACGAGCGCGACGCTGTACTCGGCGTCGTAGAGCGCGGTGCGGATGTTGTCGGACATCCCGCCGTCGACGCTGACGTACGTGCGGAGTCCCTCGAGCGGCTTGATGGTGCCGACCTCGTACAGGGTGAAGGCGGTGGGGCCGACGATGGCGCGGCCCGGCTCGACGGAGATCCGGGGGGTGGCGAGGCCGGACGCCTCGCACTCGCGGGTGACGATGTCGCCGAGCGCCTTGGCGATCTCGTGCGGCTCGCGCGGGTCGTCGTCGGAGGTGTAGGCGATGCCCAGACCGCCGCCGAGGTCGATCTCGGCGAGCTCGACACCGTGCTCGTCGCGCACCTCGGCGAGGAGCTGGACCACGCGGCGGGCGGAGACCTCGAAACCGGCCATGTCGAAGATCTGCGAGCCGATGTGCGAGTGGATGCCGGTGAGCTCCAGGCCGTCCAGGGTGAGGGCGCGGCGGACCGCCTCGGCGGCCAGGCCGCCGGCGAGCGCGATGCCGAACTTCTGGTCCTCGTGCGCGGTGGCGATGAACTCGTGGGTGTGCGCCTCCACGCCCACGGTGACCCGGATCTGCACCCGCTGGCGCTTGCCGAGCCGCTGGGCGACGTGAGCGACGCGGACGATCTCCTGGAAGGAGTCGAGGACGATCCGGCCGACACCGGCCTCCACGGCCCGCTCGATCTCGGCGACCGTCTTGTTGTTGCCGTGGAAGGCGATGCGCTCGGCGGGCATCCCGGCGTCGAGCGCGGTGGTCAGCTCGCCGCCGGAGCAGACGTCGAGGTTGAGACCCTCCTCGCGGAGCCAGCGCACGATCGCGCGGGAGAGGAACGCCTTGCCCGCGTAGTAGACGTCGGCGTCGGGCCCGAAGGCGGCGGACCAGGCGCGGCAGCGGGCCCGGAAGTCGGCCTCGTCCAGGAAGTACGCCGGAGTGCCGAACTCCTCGGCGAGCCGGGCGACTTCGATGCCGCCGACGGTGAGGGCGCCGTCCGCGTCACGGGTGACGGTGCGCGACCAGACCTTCTCGTCGAGGAGGTTCAGGTCGGCGGGCGGGGCCGCGTAGTGGCCCTCGGTGACGACATCGGCGTGACGGGGTCCGGCGGGGTGGGCGGAACGGCTCATCGTATGACTCTCTCGGGTCTCTCAAAGGTGTTCGGGCGCACTGATACCGAGCAGGGACAGGCCGCCGGCCAGCACCGTCCCGGTGGCTTCGGCGAGGGCCGGCCGGGAGCGGTGGGCGGCCGAGGGTTTCTCGTCGCCGGCGGGAAGCGGGGGGCAGGCGTCGTGGAAGTCGAAGAAGGCGTGCGCGACGGCTTCGAGGTGGCGGGCGAGCCGGTCGGGCGCGCGGTGCCGGGCGGCGGCGAGGAGGACCGCGGGGTGGTCGGCGAGCAGGGCGGCCAGCGCGAGGGCCGCGGGCTCCCCGAAGGGGGTGGCGTGGTCCGGGGCGGCCGGGCGCCGCGTGGCGGTGCCGTCCGGGGCGCCATGGTCCCGGGCCGCGTCGTCCCGGGCGCCTGCGTCCCGGGCGTCCTCGTCGTACGCGTCCGGGGTGGTCCGGAGGCCGAGGGCGCGGGCGGCCCGGGTGACGGCGTGGGCGCGGGCGCGGGCGTAGCGGACCAGGAAGAGCGGGTTGGCGGCGGTCTGGACGAGCAGTCCGTCGTCGAGCGCGGCCCGGTCGTGTCCGGCGGCCCGCAGCAGCCCCCAGCGGGCGGCGTCGGGCCCGAGGCGTACGAGGAGGCCTGCGGCGGACACTCCGGCGGGCACGGGCCGAATCGTTCCGGCCGCACCGGCCTCGGGCACGGAGACCGTACCGGCGTCCTTACCGGTGGCGACCCCGAGGCGGCTCCACACCGGGTCGGCCGGCCCGGTCGGGACGGTGCGCGGGGCGGCGCCCTGGGACCGCAGCAGCGCGGCGACGGCGTCGGCGGTGACGGCGGCCCGGACCTCGGCGGCGTACGGCAGCAGGGGCGTCTCGCCGCTCAGCGCCGTCCCGTGGCCGTACTCCGCGCCGCGTGCCGCCACCTCGCGTACGAGGGCGGTCCGGGCGGCTCCGTCGGCGGAGGCGTCGAGCGTGAGGCTGAGGAACCCGGGCCCGGTGATCTCGACCCGTCCGATCCCGGGCTCCGCCGCGATGCGGTCCCTGAGGATGCGGGCGACCTCGTGCGCGGGCAGCGCCGCCGGACGGGCGAGCTGGAGCGCGACGGCGCAGGCGTAGTCCCCGCTGCCGCCGGGGCGCGTCCTCTCCACCCGTACGCGTGCGGGCACGGCCACGCGCAGGGCGTCCTCGTCCACCGCGCGGCGCACGGCGTGCAGCACGGTCCTGGAGAGGTCGGCGGGGGTCACGGGACCAGCCTAGGTGAGGAGGGGGGGCGCTCCGCGACCGCGTTTCGCCATACGGGCACCGGCCGGGGCCCACCGGACGGGATGAGGACAGGAACTCAGCGCGCGGCACTGCCCGCCCGGCCGGCGCCGAAGCCGCCGTCCGCCGCGGAGTGCTCGTCCGGCAGCGCGAGGCGGCGCACCAGCCGCACCAGCTCGCTGGGCTCGAACGGCTTGGCCAGGAACGCCTCCACCCCGGCGGCGACACCCCGGTCGGTCTCGTACGGGGTGCAGGCGCTGATGATCGCGACCGGAATGGCGCTGGTACGGGGGTCCTCGCGGAGCCGGGCGGCGGTCCGGGGGCCGTCGAGGCGGGGCATCATGACGTCGAGGGTGATCACATCGGGCCGCACGCGGTGCACGACGTCCAGGCACTCGACGCCGTCGGCCGCGGTCACGACCTCGAAGCCCTCAAGCTCCAGGTTGACCCTGATCAGATGCCGGATGACCTTGTTGTCGTCCACAACAAGCACGCGGCCGTACGCCCCTGACACGTTTCGAGAGTAGGTGCGCCCCCGGGGCCGCGTCCGGGTTTTGCCCACTTCCGCCCCCGAGGGCCGCACAGGCCCCGCTCCCCCGCCCCCGCGAATCGCCCAGCGCCGTGGAAATACCCGTTCACGGACACCCCTCGGGAGCTGGTAGTGTTTCACCCGTCGCAGAGCAACACCGCGATACGCCCCCGTAGCTCAGGGGATAGAGCATCGGCCTCCGGAGCCGGGTGCGCAGGTTCGAATCCTGCCGGGGGCACTTCCGGACAGAGGGTCCGATCAGCGGAAACGCCGATCGGGCCCTTTCTCGTTGCCCCGTCGCTTCTCACTGCCCCGTCGCTGCACGTCGCCCCGTCGCTTCTCGCTGCCCGGTCGCCGTGCGTCTTCCCTCGTCGCTTCGTGTCGCGGCCGCCCGGGCCCTCAGTCGAGGCAGAACTCGTTGCCCTCGATGTCCAGCATCGGAATGCAGGACTCGTCGAACCCGTCGGCCTTGAGGACCTGCACGCAGACCGCGCCGAGCGCGACCAGCCGGGCGCACTCGGCTTCGAGTGCGGCCAGCCGCCCGGCGCCCACGAGGCCGGCACCGGCGGTACGTCGAGGTGCACCCTGTTCTTGACAGCCTTGCCCTCGGGAACGCGCTGGAAGTACATCCGCGGGCCCACGCCGGTGGGGTCCGCGCAGACGAAGGAGGCGCCCCGGCGCTCGGGCGGCAGCGAGCGGTCGTACTCCTCCCAGGTGCCGTACCCCTCGGGTGGCGGCGGTACGACGTAACCGAGCACCTCGCACCAGAAGCGGGCGACGCGTTCGGGGTCCGCGCAGTCGAAGGTGACCTGGAACTGCCTGATCGCTGCCAAGGGATCCTCCCGGACGCTCGTCGTTCACCGGGCGTGGGATGCCGCCGAAGCTCGCGCTCGTGGCGGTCCCGGTGCCGGCGCGCGAGCCTGCCACGGGAGCACGGGGGGCTCAATCGGTTTTCCGCCCCGCCGGCCGGCCCACCGCTGCCCGTGGGCCGGCCGGCGGCGGACCCCTCAGCCCGTCGACTCGTCCGGGGTCGGGTGGTCCGGGTGGACGCCCGCGTTGCGGGCGGCACGCGCGCCCGCGCCGGCCTCGTCGGGGTCCGCCCCGTCGGCGTCCTCCTGCTGCTGGTCCGCCCAGGGCGGCGGGGGGACGTCCAGCGCGTCCTCGCCCTCCTGCACCTGCTGGTCCGGCATGTCGGCGGGTATGGGCGGCGGGCTTCCCGAGGCGCCGGTGTACGCGGGTCCTTCTGGCCTGCGGTCGGTCATCTGTGCTCTCCGTTCGACCTGCCCATGGTTGCCGGGGCGCGGGTGCGCCGCCACTCCGGGTACCCCGGGGCGTGCCGGACGAACCCCGCCGGGCGCGTCGTCGTACGGGGAGCGGGACGCCGGGGTCAGGCCGTGCGCGCCGTCGGCCGGTCCGCGCCGAAGACGTCCGGCTGTCCGGAATCCGCGGGTTCGTGGTCCTCGGCGGAGGCGCGGGCCTGCGCGAAGGCGCGGGCGCCGCGCTCGGGCGAGGTGTCCAGTCGTCCGAGGACACCGGGCACCGCGATGCTGGGCAGCACCAGGTCGTACAGGAGGGAGATGCGCTCCTCGAAGTCGGCCATCTCGGTGGCCGCCTGGGACATCAGCTGGATGCCGGTGAAGGAGCCGACCATCGTCTGGGCGGTCCGTACGGGATCGACGTGCGGAAGCACCTCGCCCTGCCCCTGAGCTGCGGTGATCTGCTGACTGGTCAACTGCACCCAGTCGTGCCACGGCTTGCCGAAGAAGCGCTGGTTGCTCTGATCGGCTGCAATGCGCGCGGCACCCCGCAACAGTGGCTCTCTCGGCAGCCGGTGCGCGAGGATCAGCCCCATGTCCACGAAGGACTGCATCTTCAGCGGTTGTTCGGGCGGCGGCTCGGTGACCGCATGGTCCAGAACGCCTCGTGCCAAGTCTTCCTTGGAGGGGAAGTGGAAGTACAGCGCGCCCTTGGTCACCGCGGCCCGCTCCAGGATCTCCTGGATCGTCGCGGCCTCGTAGCCGCGTTCGGCGAAGACCGCTGCGGCGGCTGTCAGTACTGCGTTGCGCGTCCTGATCGCGCGCTCCTGCCGTGCCATTCGAGATCTCCTGACGATGCGCCTGACGGGGCTCAGTGTCTCCGGCACGTTCCCCTCAAGAAACCGGCTGGTCCGTATTCTATGGCACCGTTCCCGGCGGCCTCCAGTTGAGGCGGCCCCGGCGGCCGTGTGCCGGACCGCGCTCCCCGCCCTCAACGGGCCTTCCGGTCGGCCTCTTTGAGGACGCCCCGGACTGCTCCGTATTCGCGCTCGACCACCACTGATCACGTGCGCATTCATCCCTGGGGGGAGCACATGCACCACACCGTGAAGCACCACCACACCCCGCCCGTCCCCGAGTTCAGGACGGACGCCACCGCCTCGGTCCCGGCGCCCGGAAGGGGCGTACCGGGCACCACACCCTCGGTCCGTCCGGCGGACGCCCACCGTGTCCAGCCAGACGACGTACTGATCCGCGACTACCGCCGGCTCGCCGAGAACAGGTACGCGCTCGACATCGACTGGGCCGGCCGGCACGTCTTCTTCGAACCCGCACTCGGAAGTGTGCACCACCACATGCTGATCGCGCAGACACTGAGGCAGATCGGACTCAGCCTCGCACACACCGAGTTCAAGATCAGCTCCGCGCACCAGTTCCTGATGAGCGGGATCTCCTACTCCGCCGATCCACGCCTGCCGACGGACCTGTCGCCGATCCGCGCGGAGGCGGTCTGCACCTGGACCGGGCGCAACGGTATCCGCATAGCCATCGCCCTGGAGCAGCACGGGTCGGTCTTCGTCCGGAGCGAGTCCGGGTTCTCCTGGGTGTCCGACCGGGTCTACCGGCGGCTGCGCGGCTCGAACCTGACCGCGCTGCCCGGGGTCATGCCGGCACCGGCCGGTGCGGCGCCGGCCGGGCGGCGGGCGGCGGACGAGGTGGTGCTCGGCGCTTCGGACCACCCGCACCGCTGGGAGTTGATCGCCGACACGGGCCATCCGGCGCTGATGGACCACCCGGTCGACCATGTGCCGGGGCTCGTGGCCATGGAGGCGAGCCAGCAGGCCGCGCACGCCGTCGTCGCGGGTGCGGGCGACCGGTCGTGGTGCCCGCTCACCACCGACATGCGTACGTTCCGGTACATCGAGTTCGACGCGCCGTGCTGGATCGACGCCCGCGAAGTTCCGCTGCCGGGGGCGTCCTTGGGCGGTGCTCCGGACGGGGGCGGCGGCGCGGACAGGACCGTGGTGGAGGTGACCGGGACGCAGCGCGGGAAGGTGGTGTTCCGCAGCCTGGTGGAAGGGCTGGCCTCGCCCGTCGCCGTACCGGAGTGACGGGCGGGTGAGGTTCCGGGGCCGGTGGCGGACGGGCGGACGGGCGGGTCCCGTGGTCCGTACGCCACCGGCTTCCGGGCCCTCAGGGGCGCCCGTGCGGCAGGACCGGGAGTTCCTGGTGGCCGTTGGAGATGAAGGACTTCACCGGGCGCAGCTCCGAGGACGGGACGGCGAGCGCCAGTCCGGGGAACCGGGCGAAGAGCGCGGACAGGGCGGTGACGCCCTCCATCCGGGCCAGCGGCGCCCCGATGCAGTGGTGGACGCCGTGGCCGAAGGCGAGATGGTCGCGGCGGGTGGCCCGGGTGAGGTCGAACCGGTCGGCGTCCGGTCCGTGCAGATCCGTGTCGCGGCCCGCGCCGGCGACGGCCATGACGAGGGCGTCGCCCTTGGGCACGACCACGTCGCCGAGGTCGATGTCCTCGACGGCGTAGCGGAGCATGAGGTTGGCCGCGGCCGGTTCCCAGCGCAGGGTCTCCTCGATCGCGTCGGCCCATTCGGCCTTGCCGGCGCGGATCAGTTCGAGCTGGTCGGGGTGGGTGAGCAGGGCGTGGGTGGCGTGGTCGATCAGGTTGATGGTGGTCTCGTACCCGGCCGACAGGAAGTGGACGAGGGTGTCGAGCAGTTCCTGGTCGTCCAGGGGGTCCGGCGCGCCGGAGGCCAGTCCGTCGCGCTGGATGGCGACCAGGGCGGTGGTGAGGTCGTCGCCGGGGGTCTCCCGCTTGAGGGCGACGAGTTCGTGGAGGATGCCGTACAGCTCCCCGGCGTGGGCGCGTACTTCCTCGGCCGGGGTCGCGGTGCTGAACAGGGCGTCGAAGAGGGTGCAGAGCCGGTCGCGGCTGGTCAGCGGTACGCCGAACAGCTCGCAGATGACGCGGGCGGGCAGCGGTCCGGCGTACCGGGCGCGCAGGTCCACCGGTTCACCCGCGGGCAGGGCCTCGATCTCGTCGAGCAACTCCTCGGCGATGCGGGTGACGACGGGGGCCAGGGCCTTGGTGCGGTGGGCGGTGAAGGCGCCGGAGACGAGCTTGCGCAGGCGGGTGTGGGCGGGGCCGTACGCCGTGAACATGCTGCGTATGGAGACCCAGAGGGCCAGCGACCAGTCGGGGCCGACCTCGCCGTCGATCCAGGCGGGCCAGTGCTGGGCGGCGTCCTTGGAGACGTCGGGGGAGGTGAGCAGCCGGGTGATGACGGCAGGGTCGGCGACGGCCCAGGCGGGAACGCCTTCCGGCAGTTCGATCCGGGTGGCGGATCCGCCCGCGCGGATCCGGGCGGCCTCGCCCTGGATGTCCGTACCGGAGGGGTCGAGCCGGAACGGGCAGCGCGCGGCGGTGGCGGCGGGCTCGGGGGAGGGAGCGGTGCCGGCGGGGGGGTTGGTGTGCATGTTGTGTCTCTTTTCTGGACGGCCTGTGCCTGCGAGGACATTGGCCGCAGAGACGCTTCTTCGGCAAGCGAAGGGGCGAACCGATTTTTCCGGACGGGGGCGCGGAGGCGGTACGGAGGCCCGTCGGGGGCCGGGGCGAAAGGCCCTGAGCCCCCGTACCGCCTCCGCGCGCGGCGGGTCAGGCGAGCGGCAGCCCCGGTGCCGGATGGGCGTCCATCAGCTCCTTGACCTCGCCGCGGACCCGGGCGACCACGCTCTCGTCGCCGGTGCGCGCCGCGTCGACCGCGGCGTCGATCCAGGCCGCCACGTCCGCCATGGCGGAGGCCGGGACGCCGCGGCTGGTGAGCGCGGGGGTGCCGATGCGGATGCCCGACGGGTCGAAGGGCTTGCGGGTGTCGTACGGCACGGAGTTGTGGTTCACCACGATGCCCGCGCGGTCCAGCACCTTGGCCGCGACCTTGCCGGGCACGTCCTTGCCGGTGAGGTCGATCAGCAGCAGGTGGTTGTCGGTGCCGCCGGAGACGAGGTCGAAGCCCCGCCCGGCCAGTTCGTCGCCGAGGAGGCGGGCGTTGGCGACCACCTGGTGGGCGTAGCCGGAGAAGTCCGGCCGTGCGGCCTCGCCGAGCGCGACCGCGATCGCGGCGGTGGTGTGGTTGTGCGGACCGCCCTGGAGCCCCGGGAACACCGCCCGGTCGAGGGCGCGGGCGTGCTCGGCCGTGCTGAGCAGCATCGCGCCGCGCGGCCCACGCAGCGTCTTGTGCGTGGTGGTGGAGACGACGTCGGCGTACGGGGCCGGCGAGGGGTGCGCCCCACCGGCGATCAGCCCGGCGATGTGGGCGATGTCGGCGACCAGCACCGCACCGGTCTCGCGGGCGATCTCGGCGAAGCCCGCGAAGTCGATGGTGCGGGGCACCGCCGTACCGCCGCAGAAGATCACCTTGGGGCGTTCGGCGAGGGCCAGGTCGCGCACCTCGTCCAGGTCGACCCGCCCTATGTCGCGGCGCACGCCGTAGCCCACGCCCCGGAACCAGGTGCCGGTGGCGGAGACGCCCCAGCCGTGGGTGAGGTGGCCGCCCATCGGCAGGCCCATGCCGAGGACGGTGTCGCCGGGTGCGCAGAACGCGAGGTAGACGGCGAGGTTGGCCGGGGAGCCCGAGTACGGCTGCACATTGGCGTGGTCCATGCCGAAGAGGGCCTTGGCGCGCTCGACGGCCAGCCGCTCCACCTGGTCGACGACCTGCTGGCCCTCGTAGTACCGGCGGCCGGGGTAGCCCTCGGAATACTTGTTCTGGAGGACCGTGCCGGATGCCTCCAGCACGGCGGCCGAGACGTAGTTCTCACTGGCGATGAGACGCAGGGTGTCGGCCTGGAGCCGCTCCTCCGCGTCGATCAGCCGGGCGAGTACGGGGTCGGCGGCGGCGAGCGCCGGGCGGCCGGCGGAGGGCGCCGCGGTGGCCGCCGAGGTGGCCGTCCCGTCGAAGGGCGGTGCGGATACGGCGGTTTCGGATGCGTGTACGGGTACGGTCACGAGACTCTCCCGGGTCGGCCGCGTCGTGCGGCTCGGACCCGGATGCCCAGGCGGACGGCCTCCGGCGGTGGTCCTCCGGACGGGCCGGAGCGCGCCGCTTCCTCGTGGTCGTTTCCACGCAACGCCCCGTGGGGCGCACGCCAGTCGCGGCACGCAGGACGATACCGGCTCGGGCCGGATCGCGCGCGGCAGAACACGGACGGCGCGGGGCCGGGGCGAAAGACGCGCGGAGCGGAACGAGGTGGGCACGGTGCAGGCGCGGGGGGTCGAAATCCGGTGGACACGCGGCGCGGGCCGCCCGTAGGACTGTCCCCGCCCGGACGGCCCGCCGTCTCCGTACCCGCCGTACCCGCCGCGCCCGCCGCGCCCGCCGCGCCCGCCGCGCCCGAGAAGAGAGGAGCCGCCCGTGGACCTCCCCCGTATCTTCACCATCCGCGAGAGCAGCCACCGCATCCACAACCCGTTCACGGCCGACGCGTTGGCGGCCCTGGGCCGAGCCCTGCGCCTGGAACCGGGAATCCGTGCGCTCGATCTCGCCAGCGGAACCGGCGAGTTGCTCTGTACCTGGGCGCGTGACCACCGGATCACCGGTACCGGCGTCGACATCAGCACCGTGTTCACCGCCCAGGCACGCGCCCGCGCGGCGGAACTCGGGGTGGCGGACCGGGTGGAGTTCGTGCACGGCGACGCCTCCGGGCATGTCGCGGACGTACCCGTCGACCTCGCCGCCTGCGTCGGGGCGACCTGGATCGGCGGGGGTCTGGACGGAACGGTGGAGCTGCTGGCCCGCAGCCTGCGGCCGGGCGGCCTGATGCTGATCGGCGAGCCGTTCCGGCGCCGGGAACCCGCGGACCAGGAGATCGTCGAGGGCTGCCACGCGAGCAGCCCGGCCGACTTCCTGGCGCTTCCCGGGCTGCTCGGGCGGTTCGGCGAACTCGGTTACGACGTGGTGGAGATGGTGCTGGCGGACGAGAACGGCTGGGACCGGTACCGGGCGGCGCAGTGGCTCAACCTCCGCAGCTGGCTGGACCGGAACCCTGAGGACGAACTGGCCGCCCAGGTACGCGCGGAGCTCACCACCGACCCCGTCCGCTACGCCCGGTACGAGCGCGAGTACCTCGGCTGGGGGGTGTTCGCCCTGATGAGGCGCTGACGCGGCGCCGAATCGGTACTGATTCGGCGCTGATTCGGCTCCGAAGCACAGGAGTTGGCACATCACGCCTGAGCTGGGCGGCGCCGCACGGACCATGACGAACCGTCCGGTTCGCGCGTGGACGAGGGCGAAACGGGAAAGACTGAGGGTGACCGCAAGGGCTCGACGGTGGGGGGACCGTATGGAGTCGGACGAAGGACGCGCACACCCGCACGACGGCGCTTCGGGGCCTGATCCGAGCCCGGGGTCCGGGCCGGGATCGGGGTCCGGGCCGGGATCGGGGTCCGGGCCGGGATCGGGGTCCGGGCCGGGATCGGGGTCCGGGCCGGGATCGGGGCCGACGGCCGCGTGGAGCTCCGGACCGGGCGGACCGGCGGACGTACCGCCGCCTCCGTCCGGGCCTCCGCCCGTACCGCCGCACCCGCCGCTGCCTCCCTCGTCCCCGCCGCCTCCCCCGCCGCTGCCGCCGTTCGCCGGGCTGCCGTCGCCGACCGTGCCCGCCGGGCCTCCCCCGCCGGGTGCCGGGCTGCGCGCCGCCGCTGCCGGGCTGCTCAACCTCAGCGGCCTCGGGCTCGGCCATCTCCTCGTCCGCCGCTGGATCCGCGCCGCCCTCTGCCTCGCCGCAACGGGCCTGCTGCTGCTCACGGTCCTGCCCGCGGAGCCCGACGGGGTGTCGGGCGGCGTGCTCGTCGCCTACCTCGTCGTGCTCGTGGTGGCCGCCGCCGACGCGGCGAGGATCGCGCGGCGCACGGCGGTCGCCGGCTCGTGGCGGCCGGTGGTGGCCGCCGTCCTCGGACTGGTGCTGCTGGCCGTCCCGGTCGGCGGGGTGGCGCTCTACGGCTCCGCGCGCGACGAGGCCGTGCAGGAGATGCTGCTCGACCGGCTGGAGACCGCCGACCAGGCGGTCGCGGCGGCGGCCGGCCAGTCCTTCACCACGGCGAAGGCGAAGTACACCTCGGCGTTCGCCGTCTACCGCGACCTCGGCCGGAAGCACCCGGACTCGCGTGCCGGAAAGCTGGTGCCGGACCGGCTGAAGTCCTACTACGCGGCGGTCTCCGCCCCGTACGCCGAGAAGGACTTCTGCATGGCGCTGGAGCCGCTGCGCTATCTGCGTACGCTGCCGAAGGGCGGGGACGCCGAGCTGCTGGGCAGCCTCGCGCGGTGGCCCGACGAGCCGTTGTCCGAGTCGCTGTACGCGTGCGGGCTGTCGGAGCTCGGCTCGTACGGCGCGGATGTCGCCTCCGTCTCCAAGGGGGCCGAACTCGCCGAGCTGCAGCGGACGTTCCCCGACTCGGCCGCCGCCGCGAAGGTGGCTCCGGCCGTCGACGCGCGGATCGCAGAGGAGACGGGGAAGCTGGGCGGCGCGGAGCCGTGCACGGTGACGGAGACCCTGCGCAGCATGAGCGCGACCGTCGGTGCCCTGACCGGGGACGACCTCAAGGCTTCGGCCGCCCGCGCGGACCGGGGCGTCCGGGACGGGGTGTACGCCTGCGGGGTGGACCAGTTCAGGGAGAAGAAGTTCAGCGAGGCGCGCTCCACGCTGACCGGGTTCGCCGACACGTACAAGGACGACGGGCGGCTCGGACAGGCACGGAACATCTCGATAGCCGCCGAGATCGCCGAGGACCGTCCCGCCGCCGGGGAGAAGCTGCCACCGGCGAAACGGCCCGGCGGCCCGACCATGGAGCTCGTCATCAGCAACGACGCGCCCAACGAGGTGGAGGTCCTCTACACCGGACCGGTCACCGGCAGCGTCACCCTGAAGGCGTGCGGGAGTTGCGGGCGTTACGACAGCACGGCCGCCGGTAACCGGCAGGCGTGCAAGGCGAGCGGGAAGAGCTACCCGAAGGCGCGGCTGCAACTGCCCGCCGGTGACTACCACTTCCTGTACAAGCACGGGACCGGGGCGAGCGCGGCCGTGGACAGCTACGCGGACGGTTCGAAGATCGAGCCCGGGTACACCTACACCTCGTGCACGTACGTCGTCGAGCAGGACGACCCCTTCGGGCTGGACCCGCCCTCGCTGGACCTGCCGTCGATCGACCCGTCGGACATCGCCTGAGGGGCCCGCGCGGAGCACGGCCGAGGGCGCTCCGGGCGCTCAGGCGGAGGAACGAGAGGCCCGCCTGCCCGGGGCGCTCCTGCCTGCCGCCGTCTTCTTCGCGGACGACTTGGCGGCCGGCTCGGCGGAAGAGGTCTTCTTCGCGGGAGCCTTCTTCGCGGCCGTCTTCGTCGCGGCCGTCTTCTTCGCGGCCGTCTTCGTCGCGGCCGTCTTCTTCGCGGCCGTCTTCGTCGCGGCCGTCTTCGTCGCGGCCGTCTTCGTCGCGGCCTTTCCCCGGGCCGTCTTCGTCGCGGGCTTCCCTCCGGACGTCTTCGTCGCGGGAGCCTTCTTCGCCGCCGGCTTCCGTGCCGTCGCCTCGGCGGTGGACTTCTTCGCCCCGGTCTCCTTGGGCCGTGACCTGCCGGAGTCCGAGCCGGCCGTGCGGGAGACGTTCTTGCCGGTCGGCGTGCGGTGCGTGGCCCGCCCGATGGGGTGGACGTCGGCCACTCTGCCGTCCCCGCTGTCCCCGCCGTCCCCGCCGTCCTCACTGGACTTCCCGGACTTCCCGGACTTCCCGGCCCCCTCGTCCCCCCGCGACTCCTTCGCCGCGCGGACGCTCTTCTCCAGGGCGGCGACCAGGTCGATGACCTTGCCGCCGGTGTCCTCCTCCCGGGCGGGTGCCATCGGCTCGCCCGCGGCCTTGGCGGCGACCAGCTCCTCCACCGCCTCGCGGTAGTCGTCGTGGAGCGTGTCCAGGTCCACCCCGCCGAGGGTGTCCATCAGGGCGTCGGCCAGGTCGAGTTCGGCTTCGCGCACCTTGGTCGCGGTGTCCGGTACGACGTCCTCGGGCGACCGCAGCTCGTCCGGCCACAGGAGCCCGTGCATCACGATCACGTCCTCGGCCACCCGCAGCATCCCGAGCCGTTCCCGCCCCCGCAGGGCGAACTTGGCGACGGCCACCTTCTCGCTGCGCTTCAGCGCCTCGCGCAGCAGGGTGTACGGCTTCGCCGCCGGTACCCCGTTCGCGGAGAGGTAGTAGGCGGTGTCCATCTGGAGCGGGTCGATCCGGGTGGCCGGGACGAAGCCGAGGATCTCGATCGTCTTGTTCGTGGGGAGCGGCAGCGAGGCGAGGTCCTCGTCGGTGATCGGGATGAGGGTGCCGTCCGCGTCCTCGTACGCCTTGCCGGTCTCGGCGGAGGTCACCTCCTCCTCGTCGACCTCGCAGACCTTGCGGTAGCGGATACGGCCGCCGTCGGTGAGGTGGACCTGGCGGAAGGAGACGGAGTGGTTCTCGGTGGCGTTCATCAGCTTGACCGGGATACTGACCAGCCCGAACGAGATGGCGCCGTTCCAGATGGACCTCATGGAGCTCACTCTCGACCCCTTCCGACGACCACGCCCCGGCGACTCCGGCGGCCCCGCCCGGCGACCCCGCCCACTCCGGCGCATTGCGCACACTTCGGGTGATTCATGTGATTCTTATCGTATGACGCCGATCACGGAGGTGGAGGGGCGGCGCCTGGCGCTCAGCAACCTGGACAAGGTGGTGTACCCGGCCACCGGCACGACCAAGGGCGAGGTGCTGCACTACTACGCCGCCACGGTCGCGGGGGCGCTGCTCGCCCATCTGTACAACCGGCCGGTCTCCTTCCTGCGGTATCCGGACGGTGCGGAGGGCCAGCACTTCTTCTCCAAGAACCCGCCGCCCGGTACGCCCGCCTGGGTGCGCACGGCGCGCGTTCCGCACCGGGGGGAGCGGGACGCGGCCCAGGTCGTGGTCCAGGACCTGGCCTCGCTGATGTGGGCGGCCAATCTGATGGTCGAGTTCCACACCCCGCAGTGGCAGGCGGACGCACCGGCGGCCGCCGACCGGATGGTCTTCGACCTGGACCCGGGCGCCCCGGCGAGCGTGGTCGAGTGCTGCGCGGTCGCCGGGTGGCTGCGCGAGCGGCTGGCGGCCGACGGACTGCTCGCGTACGGGAAGACCTCCGGCTCCAAGGGCCTCCATCTGCTGGTCCCCCTGGAGCCCACCCCGTCCGACAAGGTGACGGCGTACGCGAAGAGGCTCGCGGTCGAGGCGGAGGCCGCGCTGCCGGATCTGGTCGTCCACCGGATGAAGCGGGATCTGCGTCCGGGGAAGGTGTTCGTCGATTTCAGCCAGAACGCGGCCGCGAAGACCACCGCCACCCCCTACACCCTCCGCGCCCGCCCCGAACCGGCCGTCTCCGCGCCGGTCACCTGGGAGGAGATCGAGGCGTGCGGCGCCCCGGAGGAGCTGGTCTTCCTCGCGGGCGACATGGCCGCCCGCCTGGAGACGTACGGGGACCTGCTCGGACCGCTCATCAACCCGAACCGGGCCCGTCCGCTGCCCGCGGGCCGCGGGGGGCGCCGCTCCGGCGCGTGACGGCGCCCGCCAGGCGCGTGGGGACCATCCGGCCGCCCCCAGGGGCCGCCTCCGGGACCTCCCGCACCACAGGTCTCCCACCGCCCCGCCCTGCGGCGGCGGGAAAGGCCCGTCCCCCGCGCGGACCGCCGCGGACCTGGGGCAGACTCGGTGCGAGGCGGGCGTGGGCCGTTCCGGGAACCAACTCCGGTCATGTGCCGTCGCAGCGGTTGAGCGTCGTGATCGGGGAGGGGATGGCCGGAGTGTTCTCGGGGATCGACGAGGTGGACTGGGCCTCGATGCAGCATGCCTACGGACCGGCCGACGATGTTCCGGCGCTGCTGGCGGGGCTGGCCTCGGCGGACCCGGCGCAACGCGAACGCGCGCTGGACGGGATGTACGGCGCCGTCCACCACCAGGGCGACGTGTACGCCTGCACGCTCGCGTGCATCCCGTTCCTCTTCGAGCTGGCCGCCGACCCCTCGGTGGCCGAGCGCGGCAGCATCGTCGAGCTGCTGACCAGCATCGGCGGCATCGAACTGGACGAGGACGACGAGGACGAGCTCGACGAGGACGAGATCGAGGGAGCCGCCAACTACGCGATGGCCGCGGCGGCCGTCTGCGCCGGTGCGGAGGTCTTCGTGCAGCTGCTGGAGGACCGTGATCGCGGCGTGCGGCTCGCGGCTCCGCTGGCGCTCGCGACGCTCCACCCCGAACCGGAGCGATGTCTCGAGCTGCTGCGGAAGCGGCTGCCGGTGGAGCAGGACGAGGAGGTGCGGCTCGCCCTCGTGGAGGCGGCCGGCCGCCTCGCGCTCCGCCACGACACGGTGGCCGACGCGGCGGCGCACTGGCTGAGCCGGCTCGCCATGCAGGAGTACGCGCCGGGCCTGAGACTGGCGGCCCTCGCGCAGTTGGCGCGGTGCGCGCCCGGCGCGCTCCCCGTCGACATCGTGCCCAGGGTCGCCGCTCTGCTGCGGGACCTGCGGGCGGCGCACCCGCCGTCCGGCCCGGCCGCCCGGGCCGCGGCCGAGGCGGCCTCGCGGGAGGGCGCCCAGTCGCCGACGCTGATCGGCCAGTTGCGCGCCCTCCAGGCGGCGGAGACGGCCGGGCGGGGCGCCCCCTGGGCCGCCGACTTGCTGCGTACCCTGCACGGGGCACTCGGGGACCGGGTGGAGGACCGGGTGGCGCTCCTGGCCGACCAGCTGTGCAGCCCCGACGAGGGGCAGCGGCTGGACGCGGTCCGGATGAGCGGTGGGCTGATCCGCGCGTGGCGTGGCCCGTACGACGAGGTGGTGCGGCTCGTCGGGGACCAGCTCACCGAGCCCGATCCCCGGCTCCGCGAGGCCGCCGCGCACCTGCTGGCCGACGTCCACACGCTCGCCGCCCCGGCCGCCGACGCGCTGGCGGCACGGGTCGCGGTCGCGCCCGAGAGCTGGGTCAGGCAGTGGGACTACGGGCAGTCGAGCCTCGACCCGGCGGTGCGGGCGCTGGCCAACATCGGTGACCCCCGGGCGCTGCCGGTGCTGGCCGCCGTCCTGGAGGGGCCGGGCGTACCGCACAACCTCGGGCACGCCGTCGCGGCGCTCGGTCCTGCCGCGTCCCCGCTGGCCGGGGCGCTGCGCCGGAGACTGGCGGAGGCCGAGCCGGTGCCGTCCGGGTACGACGGCGCGATGGGGCTGATGGACGCCCTCGCCTCACTGCGCGCGGACGAGGCGACCCCCGAGGTGCTGCGCGTCCTGCGGGGCGTACGGGAGCCCTCGGCCTGCCACGTGCGGCTGTCGGCGCTGCGGGCGCTCGGCGCGTTCGGGCCGGGGGCGCGGGGCGCGGTCGGGGAGCTGGAGACACTGATGCGGCGGTCGGGCCCGCGCGAGGCGGTCGACGCGGCGGACACCCTCTACTCGGTCTCCGGCGACGTCGACGCGGTGCTCCCGGTACTGCTCGACGGGCTGGCGGCGACGGAGGCCCTCGACCTGCGGGCGGCGGCCGAGGCGCTGGGCCGGCTCGGCGTGCGGGCGGCGGTGGCCGAACCCCGGCTGCGCGCGCTGCTGGCACACGACGATCTCTGGGTACGGGTGGACGCGGCGCTCGCACTGTGCAAGGTTTCGGGGCGGTCCGCCGAAACGTGGCCGGTGCTACTGGCCGCGTGGACGCAGAACGCGTACGTCCGCGTCCGGGTGGCGGACACGCTGGCGCGCACGGGGGCGGCTGCGGCAGGGTCCGGTGCGGCGCACGCCCTGCGCGCCGAGCTGTCCTCCGTACGCCGTCACAACGCCCGGGACGGCGGGTACGCGGGAACGGACATCCAGGAGGACGAACGCCTGCTGACGCTGTGCCGGCAGGCGCTGCGCCACGGCGGCGGCCGGGGCTGAGCCGGGCGCGCGTCCGGGGCGGCCGGACCACCGGAGTGCCGGATCGACCGGTACGCCGTTTCGCGGGGAGGCGGGGCCGACGGGCCCGCGGCACAACCGTACCGAAGGCAACAAGGAGAGACACGACATGATCATTTTCGGCACTCGGGGCTACCTGTACCAGCTGGCCGTCCTGACGATGGTGTGCGGCTGGTGCGGCAACCCGGCCGCGCACACCCTCCGCAAGCGGGTCACCAAGTTCACCCTGTTCTTCGTCCCGCTCTTCCCGATCTCGGTCAGGTACGCGACGCAGTGCACCTTCTGCGGCGGGGAGCAGAAGATAGCCAAGGAGCAGGCGGACGCCCTGCTGGCCCAGTACGCGGCGGGCCCGGACGGCGCCAACCCCTTCGGCCAGGCGGGCCAGGCCGGCCACCCCGCCCAGCCGGGCCAGGCCCCGCAGCAGGGTCACGCTCCGGGCCAGAACCCGTACAACAGCTGAGGCGCGCACGCCACCGGGGCGCCGCGCCCCTGGCGCGGCACTCCGGCCGGATCCGTACGCGGCGGCCTTGCGGCGCACCGGCGCACGGGCCGTCGGCCGGGGCGCACGGACGGGGGCGGGCGGGCGGCGGATACACCCGGACGGCCCATCGGCCGTCCCCCGTCCGCGTACATCACCCAGAGCGACTCTATGCGCGCGCGACGTGGCGAACCTAGCGTGCGGGAAGCGGCCCCCGGGCCGCGGCCCCGCACGCCCCCCACGTTCTCTGGAGGCAGCATGTCCTCTTCGTCCCTCCGCCGCATCGGTCTCGGTGTCGCCGCCGGCGTGCTCGCCGCGCTGACGGCCGCCGCCCCCACGTTCGCCGCCGGCCCCCTCCCGCAGCCGGTGGGCCACCCGCACCACCACGCCGTCGCCGCCGACGACCCGGCGCCCGGGCACTGGGGGCCCGCCACCCACGGGAAGCCGGCCGTCGAGCCCCAGGTGAAGCCGGGCGACCACGGAAGGCCGGCGACCGAGCCGCAGGTGTCGCCCGCGGCGCCGAAGGTGACGTACCGGGGGCGGGTCGTCGCCCGGCCGAGCCTGCTGCTCCGCGACCGTCCGACCCGCAGCAGCCGGATCGTGGGCGAGGTGCCGTACGGCACGATCGTCGACATCTTCTGCAAGACCCGGGGCGACGACGTGGACGGCAACGACCGCTGGTACCTGCTGGCCAACGGCACCTGGGCCTGGGGTTCCGCGCGCTACATCGAGAACATCGGCGCGGCCCCCGACTGGTGCTGACGCCCCTTCACAGCACACCCCTCCGCCGCACGACACCGCACCCCCTTTCACCGCACGCCGCCGCCCGGGCCGCTCGCCTCGCGAGGACCCGGGCGGCGGCGCGTCCCCGGTCGGCACCGGCGTCGGCCCCGGGACATCAGCGTGACCGCTGAACTATGACATAAGGGAAATAACCCACCGCGCTTGCTACGTTCCTGGCATGACCGCACCGACGGTGGACTCTCCCCCGCCCCCGCTCCGGCTGCCCAGACGGCGCGGGGTGGAGCTCTCCCTCCTCGTCGGGGCGGTCCTCATCTCCGTCTACGGCTACGCGGCGGTCGGCCTCGCCCACGACGAGGCCGTACCGCCCGACGTCGCGGGTTACGGCGGGGGGCTCGGGCTGCTGGCGCTCCTCGCCCATCTGGCGGTCCGCTTCCGCGCCCCGTACGCCGATCCGCTGCTGCTGCCGATCGCCGTACTGCTCAACGGGCTGGGCCTGGTGCTGATCTACCGGCTCGACCTGGAGACCCCCTCGGACACGGCGGCGCCCACCCAGCTGATCTGGTCGACGCTGGGGGTGGCGCTCTTCATCGTGGTGGTGCTGCTGCTCCGCGACCACCGGGTGCTCCAGCGGTACGCCTATCTCTCGGTCGCGACCGCGCTGGTGCTGATGATCGTGCCGATCTTCTTTCCTGCGGTGAACGGCGCCCGCATCTGGATCCGGGTCGGCGGGTTCTCCTTCCAGCCGGGCGAGTTCGCGAAGATCCTGCTGGCGGTGTTCTTCGCCGCGTACCTCGCGGCCAACCGCAACGCCCTGGCGTACTCCGGCCGCACGGTAGGGAAGCTGCAGCTGCCCACCGGGCGCGTGCTCGGCCCCATCGTGGCGATCTGGCTGCTGAGCGTCGGGGTCCTCGTCCTCGAACGCGACCTGGGGACCTCGCTGCTCTTCTTCGGACTGTTCGTGATCCTGCTGTACGTGGCGACCGGGCGCACCGGCTGGATCGCGGTCGGGCTGCTGCTCGCGGCGGTCGGGGCCTTCGTCGTCGGCTCGTTCGAACCGCATGTGCACAGCCGGGTGCAGGACTGGCTGGACCCGTTCGCCACCATCGACGCGGGACGGGGGCCGAGCCAGCTGGCGCAGTCGCTCTTCGCGTTCGCCGAGGGCGGGATGCTCGGTACGGGGCTCGGGCTCGGGCACTCCATCCTGATCGGCTTCGCCGCGAAGTCCGACTTCATCCTGGCTACGGCGGGCGAGGAGCTGGGCCTGGCCGGGCTGACCGCCGTCTTCCTGCTGTACGCGCTGATGGTGGCGCGCGGTTACCGGGCGGGGCTCGCGCTCCGCGACCCGTTCGGACAGCTGCTCGCCGTCGGGCTCGCCTCGATCCTGGCGCTCCAGGTGTTCGTGATCGCGGGCGGGGTGATGGGGCTGATCCCGCTGACGGGCATGGCGATGCCGTTCCTCGCGCAGGGCGGTTCCTCGGTCGTCACCAACTGGATCATCGTGGCCCTGCTGATCCGGGTCAGCGACCAGGCCCGCACCCCGCGCCCGGGTCAGCCGGAGACCGGTGTCATCGCCCCGATCGCGGAGGACGAGCTGTGATCAGGTACATCCGGCGGGCCGCCGCCTTCTGTCTGCTGCTGTTGCTGGCGCTGCTGGCGAACGCGGCGCGCGTCCAGGTCTTCGAGGCCGACGAGTTGACCGCCAACCCCGCCAACCGGCGCAACACGATCGCCCGTTACGACCAGCCGCGCGGCAACATCCTGGTGCACACGGGCCGCGGCGACGCGACGGCCACCGTCACCGGCTCCACGGACACCGGCGAACAGCTCGCCTGGGAACGCACCTACCTCCACGGCCCGCTGTACGCGCCCGTCACCGGCTACGCCTCGCAGACGTACGGCACCACCCTCATCGAGAACGCGGAGGACGGCATCCTCTCCGGGACCTCCTCGCTGCTCGCCCCGCTGCCGCTCTGGAACGACCTCACCCGGGGCCGGCAGCCCGGCGGCGACGTGGTCACCACCGTCCGGGACGCGGTGCAGCGGGCCGCGTACGAGGGGCTGGCCGGGCGCAAGGGCGCGGTGGCCGCGCTGGAGCCGTCGACCGGGAAGATCCTGGCCCTGGTCTCCTCCCCGTCGTACGACCCCGAGCGGCTCTCCGGCACCGGCGCGGCGGTGACCGACGCGTGGACGCGGCTCAACGCCTCGGAGAGCCGGCCGATGCTCGACCGGGCCATCCGGCAGACCTATCCGCCCGGTTCGGCCTTCAAGATCGTGACGGCGGCGGCGGCGCTGGACGCCGGGGTGGTGGACGACCCGGACGAGGAGACCGACACCCCGTCCCCGTACGTCCTGCCGGGCACGTCCACCGTGCTGCCCAACGAGTCGAGCGGCTGCGAGAAGGCGTCGCTGGCGGAGGCGATCCGGGTCTCCTGCAACACCGTGATGGCACATCTGGGGGTGGAGGTGGGCCTGGACGGGATGGTTGGGGCGGCGGGCGGCTTCGGCTTCAACGACGACGGGCTGCGGATTCCTTCGGGGGTCGCGAAGAGCAACTTCGACACGGAGATGAGCGACGACCAGCTGGCGCAGTCCTCGATCGGGCAGTTCGACACGACGGCCACCCCGCTCCAGATGGCGATGGTCGCCGCCGCCGTGGCGAACGACGGCGAGATCGCCCAGCCGCACCTGGTGGACCGCACGGCCAAGCACGACGGCGACACGGTGTCGCAGACCTCCACCCGCTCCTACCGGCGGGCGATGAGTCCCTCCACGGCCGTGCAGCTGCGGCGGATGATGGTCGACGTGGTGGAGAACGGCACCGGGACCAACGCGGCGATCGACGGCGTCACGGTCGGCGGCAAGACGGGCACCGCACAGCACGGGGTGGACAACACCGGGGCGCCCTACGCCTGGTTCATCTGCTGGGCGCAGTCGGAGGGAGCCGGCCGGCCGGAGGTGGCGGTCGCGGTGGTGGTGGAGGACGCGGCGGCGGACCGCGCGGACATCAGCGGCGGCGGCAGCGCGGCACCGATCGCGCGGGCGGTGATGGAGGCGGCGCTGCCGCGGGAGTGAGTGCGCGGGATCGAATTCCCCGGACACCGGCGCGAGCACGGGTGACACTGGTGCGATGGGCGGGACGGGTGCGGTGGGGCGGGCACTGGAGCGGATCGACGCACTCGATCCGTCGCTCGGCGCGTTCATCGAGGTGTGGCACCGGGAGGCGCTCGCCCGGGAGCCCGCGGCGGCCCCGCTGCCGCTGGGCGGGCTGCCGTTCGCGGTGAAGGGCCCGGCCGGGCTCCGCTCGTACGCGGCCCGGCGGCTGATCGGCGCGGGCGGGGTGCCGGTGGGGTCGACGGCGGTGCCGGGGCCGGGCACGTACTGGCAGACCTGGGGGCAGGGCGCGTACGGCCGGACCCGCAACCCCTGGCGGGCGGACCGGACTCCGGGCGGTTCCTCGGCCGGATCGGCGGTGGCGGTCGCGGCGGGAATGGTCCCGCTCGCGACGGGCAGCGACGGTGCCGGGTCGGTGCGCCTGCCGGCCGCGTGGTGCGGGGTGTTCGGGCTGAAGACGACGAACGGGCTGCTGCCCTCGCCGGACCGCACCGGGCTCGCGTCGGCCGGAGTGCTGGCCGCTTCGGCGGCGGCTGCGGAACCGTATCTGCGCCATGTGCTCGACGAGTACGAGCCGTTGGCGGTGCGGCTCCCGGTGCCCGCCGTGCTGAGCATGGACCTGGGCTTCGCGGAGGTCGATCCGGAGGTGGCCGAGGTGGTGCGGGCGGCGGTGGACCGGCTGGTGGCGGCGGGCGTGGTGCGGCTGGTGCCCGGCGGCTGCGCGCTGCTGGACCCGGCGCCGGCCTGGCTGGCCGTACGGGGCGGGGCGCCGGACGACGCCGTGGCGGTGGAGACGCGGCGCGCGAACGACTTCGTGCTGAACGGCCTGTTCGCGCGTACCCCACTGCTGCTGACGCCCACCACCCCCAACCGGCCGCACGGGCACGAGGGGCCGGGCGAGGTCTACTCGACCGCGCTGACCTGGGCGTTCAACCTGAGCGGGCACCCGGCGGCGAGCATTCCCGCCGGATTCACCGGGGACGGCTGCCCGGTCGGCCTCCAGTGGGTGGCCGACCGGGGAGCCGACGTGTGGCTGCTCGCCGCGGTCCGCGCCGCGGAGGGTGCGCTGCCCCGGGTGTGGCCGGCGGTCCCGGGCCACGCGAACTCCCCGCACACGGACCACCCGTGGTCCGGCCGTCACGACCGCCCGATACGGAGAGGGACGGCATGACCCGGGAGACCGCCGGGGCCGGGCCGGAGTCCCCGTCCGTGGCAGGCCGCCTCGCCTGGGGAGCGCTGGGGCTCTTCCTGTTCGCCTGGACGGTGTTCGAGGCGGTGAAGCACACCGGTCTCACCATTCCGCTCGCCGTGGCCGGGCTGCTCGTGCCCTTCCTGGCCGGACTCGCGCCGGACACGCCGGCCGCCCAGCGGGTGCTGCTGGGCGTCTGGATCCCGCTCGCCGTCGTACTGGTCCGCACCGTGGTTCCCGGCCCCGCCGAGAACACCGCCGCCCCCTTTACCTTCGGCACGGCCTGGCTGACGCACCTCGCGCTGAGGCGCGCTCCGGACCACGGACTCCGCTCGACCTGAGCCCGGCCCGCACCCTCGCCGAGCCGGCCGAGAGCCCCGATGGGCCCGGTACACGGACTTCGGGCACCAGGACTTCCGTCCGTCCCGCGCTCGCAGGCGCCGGACGACGCTCCTCAGGGGGCCGGGCCATGCCGGTCGTGGCCCTACCCGACCGGCTTCAGCATCTCCTCGCGGATCTTCGCCGTCTCCGCCGCCGCCTTCTCCAGATCGACGTCCTCGGCGGCCACCAGCGCGTCCTCGACGCGCAGCAGCGCGACCATGGCGCCGGTGTTGTCGTCGCCCCACGCGCACATCGGGATGGCCGAGGTCGCGTCCCCGGTCCCCGTCTGCTGCACCTGGCACGCGATCGTGATGTCGTAGCCGTCGGGGGTGAACTCCTTGGCGGGCACCACCACCGTGTTCCCCTCGGCCCCGGCCGCCCCCTTCATGATGGAGTCGCGGGTGAACTCGGGGTCGGCGATGCGGCCGTACATGCCGGAGACGATGAGGACTCCGCCGTCCTCGGAACCGTACTGGGCGACGACGGCCTGCGCGTCGCGGATGCTGAGGTCCGGGGTGTTCTCGATGTCCGCACCGTCGGTCCCGGACGTGTCGCTGTCCAGCGTGAACTCCCCGTCCAGCAGGGACTTCTGGACCGCCAGCTTGTTCACGGCCCGCGGGTAGACGGCGTCGGTGCCCTTGTCGATGAGCTGGGAGACCCCGTAGGCGACACCCCCGACCACGACCAGCGCGCCGACGAGGATGCCGACGATCAGCTTGACCGGCTTCTTCCGCGGGGGCTGGGCCGGCCACCCCGGCGCCGTCGGCTGCCCGGGTATCCCGGGCTGGCCCCAACCGGGCTGCGGCTGCTGCTGCGCCGGGTCCGGGTAGCCGTAACCGGGCTGGGGCTGCGGGGCGTTCGGGTAGCCGTATCCCGGCTGGGGCTGCTGGGGGGCGTTCGGGTACCCGGGTCCCGGCTGCTGCGGGAACGCGCCCGGCTGTTGCGGGGTGCCGGGGTACGGCGGGTACTGCGGCGACGGCTGGGACGGCGGCGTCGGAGGGCCGTAGGGGCCCGGCGGCGGGGGCGGCGTGGTCATGCGCCCACGCTACGGCACCGGCCTGACAGGTCCCTGCCCAGCAAGCGGATCGGCGGGAGGACCGGCGGGAGCACCGGGGCCGGGCCGGCGGTGGCCGGCGAGCGGATCACCGGGCGGCCCGCCGCCCGGACCCGGCGTCAGGCCGACGCCGGGAAGCCCGTCAACGGCTCCCGCTTCCGCAGCCAGGCAGCGGGTACCCGGCCGGTCCCGGTGGCCGCGCCGACCACCCCGCCGGCGATGGCGCAGGTGGTGTCCACGTCGCCGAAGCCCTCGGCGGTCGACCAGAGCGCCGCCTCCAGGTCGTCCGGGTGGCGGGCGGCGGTCCACAGCGCGAAGGGCACGGTGTCGTCCGCCCGGATGCGCTGCCCGCTGCCCAGGACGTCGGCGGCCCGCCAGGGTTCGGTGGTGAACGGCAGCTCGGCGGCGCGGCGCAGCCCGTCCCGTACGAGCCCCTCGGGGGTCCGCTCCGCGACGGCGGGGAGGGCGAGTTCACCCCGGACCGAGAGGGCCGCCGCGACCGCCACGGCGACCGCGCCCGCGATCCCCTCCGGGTGGGCGTGCGTGACCTCGGCCTGGAGGCGTGCCTGCCGGGAGACGTGGTCCAGGTCCTCGTGGAAGCGCGCGCCGAGCGGGGCGACCCGCATGGCAGCGCCGTTGCCGAGGCTGCCGCCGTCGAAGAGGCCGGGGGCGAGCGTGCGCCAGTCGGCGGGTTCGGCGAGCAGCTGGGGCAGCAGCATGTGCATGCCGTGTCCGTATCCGCGCCCCTGGTCCGCGTCGAAGGTGAGGGCGAAGACGAGGGCCAGCCGGTCCTGGACGACTTCGCCGTGTCCGGCGAGCACCTGGTCGAGCGCGAGGGCCAGCGCGGTGTCGTCGGTCCAGTGCCAGCGGGGTTCGGCGGGGGTCTGACGTGCGGTGATCTCGCGGAGCGCCCGGCGGCGTTCGCGGAAGAGGGGGAACCACCGCTCGCCGAACGCGTCTCCGAGGGAGAGCCCTTCGAGGCTGCGGCGGGCCGCTTCGGTGCCGCCCCGGGGGACGTCTGCCGGGGTGTGGGGCGAGGAGTACGTCATGCGGTCATCCTCCCGAACGGCCCCTCTTCTGCCCACCGCTTTCCCGCACAAGCGAATCGGCGGCCAAACTGCCTGCTCCGTAGGGCAATTGACGTGACGCACGCCATGGAACATCCGGCCGGAAGTGGGACGCGGGGGATTGACGGCCTTGCTGACAAGCAGTCCAATAAGAGGTGACCCCAGGTAACCCACGTGCGAGGTACCCCAGTCATGACGACAGTGAGCGAACACGACGTCCAGGTCCTCCGCGATGCGCTCGGCCCGCTCCGGGACCGCGAGCAGATCGCCGAGCGCCTGCTCGAATCCTCGGCCAAGCACTCCTTCGACCCCGAGACCGAGATCGACTGGAACTCGGCGATCGAGGACGGCAAGTGGTTCTGGCCGCCCGAGCTGGTCTCCCTCTACGACACCCCGCTCTGGCGGAAGATGTCCGAGGAGCAGCGGATGGACCTCGCCCGGCACGAAGCGGCCTCGCTCGCCTCGCTGGGCATCTGGTTCGAGATCATCCTGATGCAGCTGCTGGTCCGGCACATCTACGACAAGCCGGTGACCAGCAACCACGTGCGGTACGCGCTCACCGAGATAGCCGACGAGTGCCGGCACTCGATGATGTTCGGCAAGATGATCCAGTGGGGCCAGGCTCCCACCTACCCGGTTCCGCGCGGCTACCACAACGTGGCCCGGGTCCTGAAGAGCGTGTCCACCACCCCGGGTTCGTTCGCCGCGACCCTGCTCGGCGAGGAGATCCTCGACTGGATGCAGCGGCTGACCTTCCCGGACGAGCGCGTCCAGACGCTGGTGCGCGGGGTGACCCGTATCCACGTCGTCGAGGAGGCCCGGCACGTCCGGTACGCCCGCGAGGAGCTCCGCCGCCAGATGGTGACGGCTCCGCGCTGGGAGCGGGAGCTGACCCGGCTGACCTCGGGCGAGGCGGCCCGGGTGTTCTCCGTCTGCTTCATCAACCCGCAGGTGTACGAGAACGTGGGCCTGGACCGCCGCGAGGCGCTCGCCCAGGTCAAGGCGAGCGGGCACCGCAAGGAGGTCATGCAGTCGGGCGCCAAGCGGCTCACCGACTTCTTCGACGACATCGGCGTGATGAACGGGGTGAGCCGCAAGCTCTGGCGGAAGTCGGGGCTGCTGGCCTGAGGGCCGGCGGCCGCCCGGGCCTGGAGCGCCCGGCGGCCCGCCCCGGGCGGCCGCCGGTGCCCGGTGAGCAAGACTGTCCGGGTGAGAAGCGAGAACACCCCCTTCGAGGGCGGTCCCCTGGACGGCCGGGTCCTGCCCGTCCTCACCGGCCTCACCGGCCACCCGCCCAAGTGGTACGTGGTGCCGGTACCGGCCGAGGACGGCGGTCCGCCGGCCGTCCACGCCTACCGCCGCGTCCCGGCCGGGTACACCCCCCGGCTGCACCTCCAGCGCGGCTGGCTGTACGAGTACGCCCCCGGCGGCCGGGAGCGTTTCCGCCCCAAGTGGCCCTGGACAAAGCCGAACAGCGGCGGGTGAGGCAGCGGGGCGGCCCGCTCGGTCCGGTACCGAACCCCCTAAGATCGGCGGTCAGGTGCCGAGGGACGGTCACGAGGGGGGTGCGCCATGGAGGCGCTTCGTCAGGACGATCCACGCCGCTTCGGCCCGTACACCGCGCTGGCCCGTCACCGCGAGACGGCGAGCGCGGTGAGTTACGTGGCGCGCGGGGCGGACGCCGAGGACCTGGTGCTGATCACCGCCGCCCGGCCCGCCCTCGCCGGGGTGCCGGCCTTCCGGCGCCGCTTCCGGGCCGAGGCCCGCACCGCCGAACGGCTGGCCGGCGGCTGGGTGCAGCCGCCCCTCGACGGCACCGAGGGCCCTGTCGGCTCCGGAGGCCCCGTCGTCCCCGGCGGTGACGCTTCGCTCTCCGGTCCGGAGCCGCTCTGGACCGCCGCCCGCTACCTCCCCGCACTGACGCTCGCGGAAGCCGTCGCCCTCGGCGGTCCGCTGCCCGAACGCGCGGTACGGATACTGGGCGCGGGCATCGCCGAGGTGCTGGCCCGGGTGCACGCCACCGGCGCCGCCCTCCAGGGGCTCGCCCCGGACACCGTGCTGCTCGCCGTCGACGGGCCCCGGCTGACCGCCTTCGGCCCGCTGGGCGGGGCCGCCGCGGCCGAGGCGCTGCCGGGCGGGCAGCTCTCCGTACGGCTCGGCTACCTCACCCCTGAGCAGGTCGCCGGCCAGGAGGTGGGCGCCGCCTCCGACCTCTTCGTGCTGGGGCTGCTGCTGGTGTACGCGGCGACCGGGGCCACCCCGTTCGCGGAGGGCCCCGCCGAGAGCACGGCGGACCGGATCGCCCACGGGGAGCCCGGACTCGGCGGCGTACCGGCCGAGTTGCGGGAGCTGGTCGCCGGGTGTCTGGCGAAGGACCCGGCAGCCCGCCCGAGCGCCGCGACGGTCGCGGCGTCGCTGGCGCTGGAGGGCGCCGCCGCGCTCGCCCGGAGCGGCTGGCTGCCGGAACGGCTGGTGGCGGCGGTGGCCGATCAGGAGGCCCGGGTGCGGGCGCTGGAGGCCCCGGCCACCTCGCCGCTCGCAACCTCCCCCGAGGGTGCTTCGGCCACCCGGTTCCTCAACACCCGTTCCCGCGACGGGGCGCCGGACCACCCCACCACCCGGCTCGCCGCACTCCGCGAGCACTCCCCCGAGCAGGCCCCGCCAACCGGTCAGGCCCCGCCAACCGGTCAGGTCGCACCAACCGGTCGGGTTGCACCAACCGGTCAGGCGGCCCCCGCAACCGGTCAGGCCCTGGTGACCCGGCGGCCCGCCCCGCCCGCGCCGGCCGGTCCGCCGGGTGCCCCCTCCCCCGGCTCGCTGCTCCCCGCGCGCCGCCCCCTGGAGTCACCGGCCGGTGGTTCGCTCGCCGCCCAGGCTCCGGCCGCTCCGGCCTATCCCGTTCCGTACTCCGGTACCTCCCTGCCCGGCGGCGGCACCCTGCCCACCGGCGCGGCGGCCCCGCCGGTGCGGCGTCCCGCCGGGCCCGACCGGTCCTCGTTCTTCCCCACCCGCAGGTCGTTGCTGGCCACGGCCGCCGCCGGGGCGCTGGGCCTCCTCGTCGGCGGGGCCGTGGTCGGCGCCCTCGGGACCGACGACGTCCCCGCCCCCGTGGCCCACGGGAAGCCCGGGCCGAGCAAGGGCCCCGCGCTGCCCGGTCAGCCGCCCGCCCTCACCTGGACGTACGCGCACCCTGCGTCCGAGTCGGAGCCGCTCACCGCCGCGCTCTGGCAGGACCGGCTGCTGGTGCTGACGAGCAAGGCCCAGGCGACGGCGGTCGACCTCCGCACGGGCAGACGGGTCTGGCAGCGGGCGGACGCCGCCGAGGGCCAGGCGGCGCTGGCCGCCGGGGACAGCCTCGTCTTCGTCGCGGGCCCGACCGCGTTCCTGTGGCTGTCGCCGGAGACCGGCGAGGTGGAGCACCGGGTGCGGTACGCGGACGGCTTCGCCGGCCTGCCCGGGCTCCGCGTCGGCACGCTCACCGGGCAGTCGGGCTCCGTCGTCTGGTTCTGCGGCGCGCGGACGGTGACCATGAAGGCCCCGAAGCCGGCGAAGGGCAAGAAGCCCGGCAAGGACAAGCAGGTCGTCCAGGCGTACTTCTTCGCGTACGACCTGGTGGGCCGCAAGGAGCTGTGGCGGGTCCAGGTCCCGGCGGGCCGGGGCGCGGCCGGTCCGGAGTACCGGCTGACGGCGGCCCGGCTGAACGACATCGTGGTGCGCCAGGACGCCTCCACCCTCACCGCCGACGATGTGCGCGCGGCCAAGGGGAAGAGCACCTTCCGCTGCTTCGACCGGACGACCGGGAAGCTGCTCTGGACCAGGCAGTTCGGCGCGGTCGCCCCCTCGGGCGCGGCGGGCGGCGACGAGGAGGGGCGGCTCTTCGGCGCGGTCGGCCACGCCCTGCAGTCCTGGGACACGGACAGCGGCAAACCGCTGTGGCGTCTCGACGGAACCGGCGCGAAGTCGGAGTTCGGCGCCCCGGTGGAGTCGGACGATCTGATCGTCACCACCAACCGCAGCCAGGAGGTGGGCATGGTCGAACGCGAGACCGGCAAGCTCCTCTGGCTGCGCTCCACCGAGGTGCCGGTCGGCGGCGCCGCACCCGTCGTCACCGTCACCGCGTCCGGCGACACGGTGCTCGCCTCCGACCTCACACAGGTGACGGCCTTCAACGCGCGGGACGGTCGA
Source organism: Streptomyces sp. NPDC001770 (assembly GCF_053596135.1). Taxonomy (NCBI): domain Bacteria; kingdom Bacillati; phylum Actinomycetota; class Actinomycetes; order Kitasatosporales; family Streptomycetaceae; genus Streptomyces; species Streptomyces sp. NPDC001770. The sequence goes on from NZ_JBSFFN010000016.1 coordinate 116,398, forward strand.
CGGCTGTGGAAGTTCCAGGACATCGGGGTGGCCGATCCCAAGGGCGCCGCCGTCACCGGCCCGTACCGGACGCTGACGACCGGGCAGACCGCCGTCGTGCTGCGGGGCCGGGCCATCTACGCGTTCCCCGTGGCCTGACGGGCGCGGCCTGACGGGCGCGGCCTGACGGGCGGCGGCCTCCCGAGCGTGGTCTGACGGGCGAGGGGCCGGCGGACGACGGGACGACGGGACGGCGAGCCACGGGCCGGCGGACGACACCCCGGGCCGGGCCGCCCGCCGTACGGGGTGAGGCGGGGCGCCACGCCGTGCGGTGCTTGCACCACCGGACCCCGAGTGAGCGGATAAATATGATTCGCACACTTTTCAGGGGCCTGGTCCGGTCCGTCGTACGGACGACGAGCCCCGCACCATCACCGGAGGTGATGACGTGTCAGGCAGGCTTCTGCGAGCGGTCTGCGCGACGGCGGTCCTGGCCGCCGTCGCCGCCCACGCCCCGTCCGGCGCCGACGCCGGCCCGCGACCGGCGCTCGAGCCCTCCGCCCGGGGCTCGTCGCGCACCCCGGACTCCTCACGCGTCCTGCGTTCCTCGCACCCCCAGGACGCAGACGCGACCGGCCCGGCTACCGGCGCCCCGCCCCCGGGAGCGTCCGACGCCCCGGCCCCCGCCCCGTCCTCCGACCCCGCCCCGTCCTCCAGCCCCGCCCCGTCCTCCAGCCCCGCCCCGTCTCCCGGCCTGACCGTGGACGCCTCCGAGGCCCTGGCCGGCCGCAAGCCGTCCGCCTCCGCCACCCCCGACGCGTCCGCCCCAGGGGCCGTTCCCGACGCCGCCGCCCCCCAGGCCGCCCCCGCCCTGCTCACCGAAGTCCAGACGCTCTTCCGGCGGCTGGAGAAGGCCACCGAGACGTTCAACGCGACCGACGAGAAGCTGGCGCGCCGGACCGCCGCCACCCGGAAGGCGAACGACGCCCTGACGAGGGCCCGGCGCACCCTCCGCTCCGGGCACGCGGCGGCCGGGCGGCTGGCCCGGGAGCAGTACCGGGGCCGGTCCGACTTCTCCGCGTACCTCCGCCTGCTGCTGGCGGACGGGCCGTCCGACGCGTTCGGCCAGGGGCACGTGATCGCCCGCGCGGCGGCCGGGCGCGCGGCGACCGTGGACCGCCTCACGAAGGCCGAGAAGCGGGCCGGTGTCCTCGCCGTCGCCGCCCGTAAGGCGCTCGCCGAGCAGCGGGCGCTCGCGGCGGAGCAACGCAGGCAGCGCGACTCCGTACGGACGGCGCTGGACGGCGTCGAGGCGCGCTTGGCGGACCTCACACCCGCCCAACTCGGCGCGGTCTCCGCCCTGGAGGACGAGAATGTCGACGCGGCGCAGCGGGCCCTCGTCGCCTCCGGCGCCCTCAGCTCGACGCGACCGCCGTCGTGGGAGGGTGCCGAGGCGGTGGCGTACGCGATCGAGCAGATCGGCAAGCCGTACGAGTGGGGCGCCGAGGGGCCGGACAGCTTCGACTGTTCCGGGCTCACCATGCGGGCCTGGGAGCACGCCGGGCTGACGGTCCCCCGGACCTCGCAGGAGCAGTGGGCCGAACTGCCCCGCGTCCCGGTCTCCTCGCTGCGGCCGGGCGACCTCGTCGTGTACTACCCGGAGGCCACCCACGTGGCGCTGTACATCGGCGACGGCCTGGTGGTGCAGGCGCCCAGGCCGGGGGCGCGGGTGAAGGTGTCGCCGCTGGCGTCGAACCCACTGCTCGGCGCCGTACGCCCCGACCCGCAGGGCGTGCCCCTCGGCACGTACACCCGGCCGGAGTTGCCGGAGGGGGCGTCGGAGGGGTCGGACACGGGGTACAGCGGGTCGACCGAGCCGGAGTGACGCGCTCGTGCCGGGTCTCGGACCGCCTGCATGCCGCCGTCGACCGGGAGGACCGCCCCGGTCACGCAGGAGGCGTGGAGTTCGCCCGGCGCCGGCAGCGCAGCTTCCACTCCACCTGCGCCGACGTCCCCGCCGGTCTCATGCGTGTGCCCTGGTCAGGGTGTACAGGTTCCAGGAGTCCGGGTCGCCGATGTACTGGTAGACGGTGACCCGCCCCTCGTCGCCGCCCACCTCCCAGGGATCGTCGTCGCCCCAACCGCACGCCGGGAGGGTGACGGAGACCGTCTGCCCCCACGGTCCCTCGCCGCGGCCGTAGGTCCAGGTGCCCCGGCCGGTGCACCGCTCCATCCCCTCTGCCGTCCCGGCGTCGAAGGCGGGGTCCCCGACCGCCACGGCCTCCGCGCTGCCGTCCTCCGCGAGCGTCAGTGTCCCGCCCTCACCGTCGGTCCAGTCGCCCACCATCCTGGCGCGGGTGACGACCGGCGGGGCGTACGTGTCGACGAGGCCGAGGTCGAGGGCCATGAGCCCGAGGACGCCGACGCTCAGCACCCCCAGCGTGCCCCACAGGGCGATCGGACCGAAGAGTCCCTTGCGCGCGACCCGGGTGACGAGGCCGGCCACGGCGAGCGGGACCGTCGCCGCGCACCAGGCCATCACCGCCTCGACCGGCCCGAGGTACCCGGCCAGGGCCGCGGCCACCCCCAGCGGCGCGAGCCCCGTCGCCATCACCACCGGCACCCACCACCACGCCTCACGGCCACCGAACCTGCGCCCCAGCACGTCGCTCAGCCGCACGGCGGGGATCACGAGGACCAGCGACAGTACGGCTCCGGCGACAAGGCCTGCCAGCATGAGGAAGGGCAGCATGAAGAACACGCCCAGGCCGAAGGACTGGGCGCTCGGTGCCTCCCGCGACCGCCCGTGGACCACGAAGAGGATGAGGGCGGTCACCGCCTCCAGGGTCACCACGAGCAGCGAAACCGACTGCATGTCGTCGAACGAACGTTTTTGCGTCATGGAGAGCCCCCTCGTGACGGGCGAGCGGCACGCCGGACAGCATGACGGCGGCACGCCGGGACAGCGCGGCACGCCCGCTGGGCGACTGCGTATCCACTCATCCTGTCAGCAAATTTGAACGCGTTCAACGCCTCGTCCCGGGTCTCCGCCGACCAGGGCCGCCCGAAGCCGGACACGCGAAAGGCGCCGGCCACCGACGGATTGTCGGTGACCGGCGCCTGGAGAGGACCGGGCGGGGTCAGGCGCCCGCGACCGAGGCCAGGTACGCGTTCGTCTTCTCCGGCTCGAAGAAGAAGTTGTCGAAGTCGGCCGGGTCGTTGAACCCGTTGGCGAAGCGGTCGGCGACCGGCTGCATCTGGCCGGCGGCGCCGATCAGGTTCAGCACGTGCTCCGGCGGGACGCCGAGCATCGCGTTGGTCCACTTCACCACGTGCTGGGCGGTGTCCCAGTAGCGGTCGAAGGTGGCCTGCATCCACTCGGCGTCGAACGCGCGGTCGCCGTGCTCGATGATCGACTCCAGGTACGCGTTGGCGCACTTGGAGGCCGAGTTGGAGCCCTGGCCGGTGATGGGGTCGTTGGCCACGACCACGTCGGCCACGCCGAGCACGAGGCCGCCGCCGGGGAGCCGGCCGATCGGGTTGCGCACGGTCGGCGCGTACCGGCCGGACAGGGTGCCGTTGGCGTCGGTCAGCTCGACCTTGGTGGCGCGGGCGTACTCCCACGGCGTGAACCGCTCCATGAGCTCCAGCGTCCTGGCCAGGTGCTCCGAGGGGTCCTTGATGCCCTGGAAGGCGTCGAGCGGGCCGCCCGGGATGCCCTCCCAGAACAGGATGTCCGCGCGTCCCGAGGTCGTCAGGGTCGGCATGACGAAGAGCTCACCGACGCCCGGCACCAGGTTGCAGCGGACCGCGTCGAACTCCGGGTGCTCCGGGCGCGGGCCCATGCCGTGCACGTACGCGACGGCCAGCGCCCGCTGCGGGGCGTCGAACGGCGAACGCGAGGCGTCCCGGCCGAACATGGAGACCAGCTCGCCCTTGCCGGCCGAGACCATCACCAGGTCGTACGTACGGGAGAAGTAGTCCAGGTCCGAGACGGCCGCACCGTGGATGACGAGCTGGCCGCCGCGCTGGGCGAAGGTCTCCATCCAGCCGGCCATCTTCACCCGCTGGTCCACGGACTGGGCGTAGCCGTCCAGCTTGCCGACCCAGTCGATGACCCGCGAGGAGTCGGGGCCCGCGACCGAAACGCCGAGGCCCTCGATCTTCGGGGCCTGGGTCTCCCAGAAGTTGAGCTGGTAGTCGCGCTCGTGCTGGAGGGCGGTGTCGAACATGCACTGCGTGGACATGACCCGGCCGGTCCGGATCTCGTCGGCCGTGCGGTTCGACATGAGGGTGACTTCGTACCCGCGCGACTGCAGGCCGAGGGCGAGCTGAAGTCCGGACTGGCCGGCTCCGACTATGAGTATCTTCCGCATGGGACGGTTCTCCGTTTACGTGGTACGTCGATCGGGGGGCGCTATTCAGACAGGGGTGGCGTCGAGAGCGTGGCCCACGAGGGTGAGCAGCGACTCGACGACGGTGATCCTGCTGCGCGCGTCCATGATCACCACAGGCACGTGCTGAGGGACACTCAGGGCCTCCCGGACGTCGGCCGCTTCGTAGCGGTCCGACCCCTCGAAGTGGTTGACGGCCACGATGTACGGCAGCCCGCAGCTCTCGAAGTAGTCGAGCGCCGGGAAGCAGTCGGCGAGACGGCGGGTGTCGGCCATGACGATCGCGCCGATGGCGCCGCGCACCAGGTCGTCCCACATGAACCAGAACCGCTGCTGGCCGGGCGTGCCGAAGACGTACAGCACGAGGTCGTCGTCGAGCGTGAGGCGGCCGAAGTCCATGGCCACGGTGGTGGTGGACTTGTCCGGGGTCGCGGTGAGGTCGTCGGTCTCCTCACTGGCCCGGGTCATGACCGCTTCGGTCTTCAGCGGGGTGATCTCGGAGACCGCGCTCACGAAGGTCGTCTTGCCCACGCCGAAGCCGCCCGCCACCACGATCTTGGTCGCGGTGGGCGCGCGCGTATGGTCCAGCTGCCACGCCTGGATGGACTCCTCGGTCCGGTCCTGGGGCCCCGGCTGACGCGGGGTGAAGAGCGTCTGCTCCGCGGGTTTCGGTTCGGCGGGCGCGGGGTCCGCGAGCGTCGGCCCGGACAGCTTCGGCTCAGAGACGACGGAGTCCATTGAGCACCCTTTCGAGCAGTGCGCGGTCGGGCTGACCGGCGCCGTGGCCGGTTCCGTACACGCGGATCTTTCCCTGGTCCGCCAGGTCGCTGAGCAGCACCCGGACCACACCGAGCGGCATCTGCAGCAGGGCGGAGATCTCGGCCACCGTACGCATCCGGCGGCAGAGTTCGACGATCGCCCGGAGCTCCGGCATGACCCGCGTGCTGAGGTTTCCGCCGGTGAGCTCGCGGCGTTCCTCGGGCGCCTCAAGCGCGGCGACGAAGGTCTCGACGAGCAGTACGTGCCCGAAGCGGGTACGCCCGCCGGTGAGGGAGTACGGACGGACGCGCGCGGGCTTCCGGTCGGACCCCCGCACGGGGAGCCTGCGGGCGGGTTCGGCGGCGGACGTCACTGGGCGCTCTCCATCGATTTGCGCAGCTCATTGCGGAGTTCGGGGGTGAGGACGTGTCCGGCCCGGCCGACGAAGAGCGCCATGTGGTACGCGATGACGCCCATGTCGCAGTCGGGGGTGGCGTGGACGCCGAGGAGCGAGCCGTCACTGATCGACATGACGAAGACGCTTCCTTCCTCCATCGCGACCATCGTCTGCTTGACGCCGCCGCCGTCCATCAGCTTCGCGGCCCCCATGGTGAGGGAACCGATGCCGGAGACGATGGTGGCCAGGTCGGCGCTGGAGCCCCTGGGGCTCTGCTGCTTCCCCGCGGCCGGAGCGGCCTGGTGTCCGGGGTCGGAGGAGAGCAGCATGAGCCCGTCGGACGAGACGACCGTGACCGAGTGGACCCCTGGTACCTCCTCCACCAGATTGCTCAGCAGCCAGTGCAGGTTCCGGGCTTCGGTGCTCAGCCCGAGTGTGCTGGGCGCAGTCAACTGCGTGCCTCCTCGACAGTGTCCCCCGCCTCCTGGCCGTCCGAGCGGCCGGCCAGGTCGGTGCGTGCGTTCGGTGCGGCAGGAACGTCGGATTCCACGCCGTCCGCAATCTCTGCTTCCACGTCCCGGCGGCCCTCACGCGCTCCCCGCTGGAATCCGCCGAGCCGGCGCCTGAGCGCTTCCTTGTCCAGGCTGCCCGTGCGCTCGGCGGAGGGTGAGCCGGCGGGCTTGACCACCCTGGGGGTGCGCTTGGGCAGCCCCTTGTCCGTGACCCGCTCGGGCTGCCGGGGACCCGGCACGGACTCGGTGGAGGCGGCCTCCCGTACGGGAAGCGCGTCGGGCTCCGGGGCCTGGGGGGCCTGGTGGTCCTCGGGGACCTGGGAGTACGGGGTGTGCGCGGTCCCGGGGAGCGGGAACGGCCGGGGCTCCGGAGCCCCGTACGGGTCGTGGGCGGCCGGGGCGGGCGCATCCGCCGTGCCGGCGGGCCGCTCGTGCCGGTCGGGGCCGACGAGGTACGGGTTCCCGGGTGCGTCCGGGGCCGCCGCGGGAGCCGGGTCCGGGTCCTCCTCCGGCACGGTCGGGAGCCGGAACTGCATGGTGGTCTCGGCCAGGGTCTCCACCGGGGCCGGGCGGTCCACGACGGCCGGTTCCCCGGGAGCGGCGGCCGGGTGCTCCACCGCGGCCGGTGCGTCGGGAACGGCGGCCGGCTGCCCGTGCGCCTCGGGAGCGGCGGCAGGGACGGCCTGCGGGCCCGCGTCCCGGATGGTCTGCTCGGCGGCGGCGATCAGCGGGTCGTCGGCGGCTACGACGAGGGAACGGCCCTGGAGGGTGTTGGAGTTCGCCTCGGCGACGGAACCGGGGAGGTTCAGCGCCGGCGCCACGCCCGGCACGTTCACCGGCGGCGGCGAGGCGGCCGGCGGGGCCTTGGGCAGCAGGGCCTGGGGCAGCACGACGACCGCCGTCACGCCGGTACCGGTCTTCTGCGGCTGCAGCCGCACCTGTACGCCGTGGCGCGCGGCCAGCAGCGAGGAGACCTGGAGGCCGAGGCCGGTGCTGTCGTCGGCCGGGTGCCCGACCCGGAAGGAGTTCGGGTCGGCCAGCCGGAGGTTGACCTCCTCCATCCGCGCCGCCGACATCCCGATGCCCTCGTCCTGCACGGAGAGCATCACCTCGCCGGTCTCCAGCAGCCAGCCGGAGAGCTCGACGCGCGAGTCGGGCGGCGAGAACGCGGTGGCGTTCTCCAGGAGTTCGGCGACCAGGTGGCTCAGGTCGTCGGCGGCGAACCCGGCGATCTGGGCGTACGGCGGCAAGGACTGGATGGTGACGCGTTCGTACCGCTCGATCTCGCTGACGGCGGCGCGGGCCACGTCGACCAGCGGGATCGGGCCGGCGTGCCCCTGACCGTGGTCGGCGCCCGCGAGGACCAGCATGTTCTCGCCGTGGCGGCGCATCACGGTGGCGAGGTGGTCGAGCTTGAAGAGGGTGGCCAGCCGCTCCGGGTCCTGCTCGCGCTCCTCCAGGTTCTCGATCACGCCCAGCTGGCGCTCGACGAGCCCGAGGCTGCGCAGCGAGAGGTTGACGAAGGTGTGGTGCACGGTGTCGCGCAGCCGCTGGAGTTCGGCGGTGAGGTCGGTGACCTGGACCTGGAGTTCGGCGCGCTGGAGGGTGAGCGCCTCGCGTCCGGCGACCAGTTCGGCGTGCTCGGCCCGCAGCCCGCCGGTCTGCCCGGCGAACTCGTGGTGCAGGGCGAGCAACCGGTCGTGCAGGGCGTTGATCGAGCGGACCACCTGGGCGAACTCGTCGTTGCGGCCGCGGTAGGCGATCGCCTCCGCGCTCTCCGGTTCGGCGGCCAGCCGGGCGGAGCCGATGCGCAGCACGGCGAGCGGCTGGGTGAGGGTGCGGGCGACGGCGGTGGAGACGCCGACCGCGATCAGGAAGCAGCCGCCGAGCAGGGCGAGGGAGAGTTCGAGCCCGGTGACGTCGTCGTCGCGGAGCTTCTCCAGCCGCTGCACCTGGGCGGTGCCGAGCGCCGACTCGACGCCGCGCATCCGGTCGATGCGCGCGGAGAGAGCGGCGGAGAGCTTCTTGGAGCTGGTCTTCCGCTCGGAGTCGGAGAGTTCCGGGCTGTCCGTCAGGGCGGCGAGGTACTTCTCGGCGCTGTTGACCTCGGGCCCGGTGACGGTGGAGGAGAGCTTGTCGCGAGCGCCGGCGCCGGCTGCCTGGTCGAAGTCGGCGAGGGCGGCGAGTTCACGGACCCGGGCCTGCTGGGCGGCGGCGCTCAGCTCGTCCCGGGCGCGGTCGTCGGCCGACTTCTCGTCGTCGTCGCTCTGCACGGGGAGCCCGGTGTAGGGGTCGTACTCCTGGACCGGCGCCGGGCTGGGCACGGCGAGGGCAGCGAGAAGCAGTCCCCGGGTAGCGGAGGCCTGTTCGACGGCGGTGGAGAGGGCGAGCGGCGCGCGGGTGGCGGCGGCCGCGCGCGGCGGGGTCGACTCGGCGAGTTCGGCGGCGAGGTCGTGGAGCTTGGCGATGACCTCGCTGTACGCCTGATGGGCGGCGAGGGCCGAGCCCTTGCCGCTGACCGCGTCGCGGCGCAGCGACGGGACGGTGGAGAGGTCCCGGCGGAGCGGGGCGGGGGCGGCCTCGCGGATCTCGTCGATCTGCTGGTCGACCCGGGCACTGAGGCTGTCGGCGCCGGGCTTGGCGTCGCCGCCGTCGCCGTTTCCGTCGTACGCCTCACGGCCGCCCGCGATGTACGCGGTGATCGCGTCGCGTTCGTCGGCGAGGGAGTGGGCGAGCGTGATGGCCTGCTGGTCGAGCTCGGCCAGGGTCACCAGGTTCTGCGACTCGTTGAGGTCGGAGGAGGCGCTGAGGGCCGCCGGGGCACCCGCCGCTATGACGGTGATCCCGACGACGGCGACGCCCGCCACGAGACGCCTGCGCACGCGCACCTTGCGCTTGCCGCCGCCCGCCACCGGAGCGGTCGCCCCGGAAACGTCCTGCGTGCTGACCTTGCTCCGCGGCCGCTTCTTCTGCACCGGTGCTCGCATTCTTGACTCGTCCGCCCATGAAGCAGAGGTGACGCATCGTCACATGCGCGCACTCCCCTGCCACTGGTCCAGCTTCTGACCATTCCAGCCCTTTTGGGAGGGAGACGCGCATCGACCGCTCCGCCACTCGAACGAGTGAACATCACTCGTGAGCGGGCGAACAAGTCTCCCCAGTGCGACCGCTCCCCATGCGCCGGACGCCGGGTGGACCTTCCGCGCGGGCTTTGGCAGGATGCCCGCCCGCACCCCGCCGGGTTCCGCGACCGCCACCCCCCGGCCCGGCCTGACCTGCTGCTACACGGCAGCACGCCCGTCGTGCAGGCGGTGTGAAGGCGTCGTGCAGACTGGCTGCCATGCGCATCGAACTCGCCGGTACGCCCGGCAGCCCCGAACGCCCCAACGAGGACTGGGTCATGGCCGCCCTCCCCGCGTCCGGCCAGGGCGGGTGCCTGGTCCTGCTGGACGGAGTGACTCCCCCTCCGGGTGACGACGGTTGTGTGCACTCGGTGCCCTGGTTCACCTCGCGGCTGGGTGGAGGGCTGGCCGAACTGTCCGCTTCACGCCCGGATCTGACCCTGGAGGAGATCCTCGCCGAGTCCATCCGGCGCACGGCGGACGCCCATCGCACCTCCTGTGACCTTTCTCACGTAAGGACGCCTCAGGCAACCGTCGTCCTGACCCGCTGGAACGAGGCGGCGATCGAGTACCTGGTGCTGTCCGATTCGGTCCTGCTGCTGGAGTCCCTGGACGGGAGCGTACGCGCGGTGATCGACGACCGGCTCGACCGGCTGCCGCCGGGGATGCTCTCCTCCATGGAGTTGACGGACACGCTGGCCCGGAACAAGGAGGGTGGATTCTTCACCGCCGCCGCCGATCCCGCCGTCGCGTCCCGCGCGGTGACCGGCGGACTGCCGCTCGGGGAAGTACGCGCACTGGCCGCCCTGACGGACGGGGCGAGCCGCTGGACCGAGGTGTTCCAGGAGGGTGACTGGCACGCCGCGTTGGGGCTGCTGCGCTCGGCGGGTCCCCAGCACCTCATCGACCGCGTACGGGAACGGGAGCGGGCCGACACCGGCCGGGTCCACCTGGGCCGGGGCAAGCGGCACGACGACGCCACGGCGGTCCTGGTGGAGTTCTGACACCTCCTTCGCTGCCTCAGCTCTCCGCGCGCGCGTTGAACTGGTGCAGCAGCCGGGCCAGTTCCGCGACCTCGGCGCGGTCCCAGTCGGCGAGCTTGCGGACGTAGCGGGCCCGCCGGGCGTCGCGGACGTGCCGGAACCGGGCGAGCCCCTCCTCGGTGAGGTGGACGAGCGAGGCGCGGCCGTCCTCGGGGTCCGGCTCGCGGTTCACCAGACCGAGGTCCTCAAGGGCGCGCAGTTGACGGCTCATGGTGGCTTTGCCGACCCCGAACCAGGCCGCGAGCTCGGTGGCCCGCTGCTGCCCGGCGGACTCCAGCCGTACGAGCAATCCGTAGGCGGCGGCCTCCAGTTCGGGGTGGACCTCGCGGGCCATCTCGCCGGAGGTGGCGCGCGCACGCCGCAGGATCACGGCCAGTTCGTGTTCCAGGGCGAGGAATGCCCGATCCGCCGGGACCCCGGCTGCGGTGTCGGGCCCGGTTCCGCTGTCCTGCTCCTCCACCACGGCACCCCTCATGCGCTTTCCACCTCTGAAACTTTCGCCCGCCGCGGTTCCTTTCCGCAGCTGGGCCAGTATTTCGCAGGAGTAGACCACAGGAGGGTCCTGGACCCTCTTCCGGAGAACGGGTCAACGCGCGTAGCGTCATTCTCGTCATGTTCGTGACAGAGCAGGACCACCGGGGCCCGGCCCCGCACGCACCCCGGTTCGCGGTTCCCCCCACCGTCCCTCACCGAACCACGGAGGCACGCCCATGTCCGCGCACAGATCCCGTTCCCGCACCGCTCGTCTGCTCGCCCCGGCCGGCACCCTGCTCGCCGCGCTCTCACTCCTGTTCTCCCTGCCCGGTGCCGCCTCGGCGGCCGGCACCCCGGCCGACGCCGTTCCGGCCCGGGGGACAGCCTCGCTCGGCATGGGCGTCGTCGCCCACGACGGCCGGGGGCCCCTGCCGGTCGGTACGACCGCGACCCAGACCGAGGGCGTCGACGTCAGCGGCCACCAGGGCAATGTCGCCTGGTCGACGCTGTGGAGCGCCGGAGTCAAGTGGGCGTACGTGAAGGCGACCGAGGGGACTTACTACAAGAACACCTCGTTCTCGCAGCAGTACACGGGCTCGTACAACGTCGGGATGATCCGCGGTTCGTACCACTTCGCCACCCCGGACACGACCTCCGGCGCCGTCCAGGCGAACTACTTCGCGGACAACGGCGGCGGCTGGTCCCGGGACGGCCGGACGCTCCCGGGCGTGCTGGACATCGAGTGGAACCCGTACGGCGACCAGTGCTACGGCAAGACGCCCGCCGCGATGGTCTCCTGGATACGCGACTTCGTGAACACCTACAAGGCGCGCACCGGGCGGGACGCGGTGATCTACACGGCCACCAGCTGGTGGACGACGTGCACCGGCGGCAACGCGGGCTTCGGCGCGACCAACCCGCTCTGGGTGGCCCGCTACAACACCACGGTGGGCGAACTCCCCGCGGGCTGGGACTACTACACGATCTGGCAGTACACCTCGACCGGTACGACGGTCGGCGACCACGACAAGTTCAACGGCGCGCTGGACCGCGTACAGGCCCTGGCGAACGGCTGACATACCGCCACATGCGGCGCACCTCACCACCCGTGGCCCCGGCGACGCACCCCGTCGCCGGGGCCACGGCGATCCACCGGGTACCCGCCCCGCTATGAACCAATTGTATACACGGTATGTATAGTCCGGGCTGCCGTACCGGACGTACGGCTGTACCGCGCCGTACCGACCGATGGATGGAACCACCGTGCTCAGAAGGACGCCGAAGCCCCGCGCCTGGTCGACTCCCGCCCTGGTGGCCGCGCTCGCCCTCACCCTGGGCGGCTGCTCCATGGCCACCACCGCCCCCGCCACGGCGCGCGACGAGGCGGCCGCCGACGCGAAGGGCGAACCCGGCCCGGTGGACTGCCGCGTGGCGAAGTGCATCGCGCTGACCTTCGACGCGGGACCGGGCGAGGACACCCCGCACCTGCTGGACGTGCTCAAGGAGAAGAAGGTGCACGCGACCTTCTTCCTGCTGGGCAAGAACCACGTCCTCAAGCACCCCGACACCGTGCGGCGGATCGCGGACGAGGGGCACGAGGTGGCCAACCACACTTGGTCGCACGAGATCCTGACGGACAAGAAGCCGGACGAGATACGGGCCGAGCTGGAGAAGACCCAGGACGCCATAGCGGAAATCACCGGGAAGAAGCCCCGGCTGATGCGTCCGCCCCAGGGCCGCACCGACGACACCGTCTCGGAGATCAGCAAGGACCTGGGCCTCTCCCAGATCCTGTGGAGCGCGACCGCCAAGGACTACTCGACCACCGACTCGGCGCTGATCGAGAAGCGCATCCTGGACCAGGCGGAACGGGACGGCATCATCCTGCTCCACGACATATACAAGGGGTCCGTGCCCGCCGTGCCGGGCATCATCGACGCCCTGCGGGCACGCGGCTACACCTTCGTCACCGTCCCCGAGCTGATGGCCCCCGCCGAGCCCGAGCCGGGCACGATCTACCGCCCCTGACCCGGGTCACGGCTCCCCCGGGGTGCGAGCACGGGAACGGCCCGCCGCCCCGGGGTCTCCGGGGCGGCGGGCCGTCCGTACCGGTCGCGCGCGGCGGCGCGTCCGGCACACCGTGCCACTCATGCCGTGCCGCTCACGCCGTGCCGCTCATGCCGCGGCCGGAACCTTCTCCTCCGCGCCCGCGGTGGCCGGGGCGAGGGCGATCTCCAGCACCTGGCGGACGTCGGTCACCGGGTGCACCTCCAGCTTCTCCAGGACCTCGGCCGGGACGTCGTCCAGGTCGGCCTCGTTCCGCTTGGGGATCACCACGGTGGTGATCCCGGCCCGGTGCGCCGCCAGCAGCTTCTGCTTCAGGCCGCCGATCGGCAGGACCCGCCCGGTCAGCGAGACCTCACCGGTCATCGCCACGTCCGTACGGACCAGCCGCCCGGAGAGCAGCGAGGCCAGCGCCGTCGTCATGGTGATGCCGGCGCTCGGACCGTCCTTCGGGACCGCGCCCGCCGGGAAGTGGATGTGGGTGCCCCGGTCCTTGAGATCGGCGACCGGCAGCTCCAGCTCCGCGCCGTGCGACCGCAGGAAGCTCAGCGCGATCTGCGCGGACTCCTTCATCACGTCGCCGAGCTGACCGGTCAGGGTCAGTCCGGACGCCCCGGTCTCCGGGTCGGCCAGCGACGCTTCGACGAAGAGCACGTCGCCGCCCGCACCGGTCACCGCGAGGCCGGTCGCCACGCCCGGTACGGCGGTACGGCGCTCGGCCGGGTCCTGGGCGGACTCGGGCACATGGTGCGGCCGCCCGATCAGCCCCCGCAGGTCGGCGTCGGTGACCGTGAACGGCAGCTCGCGGTCGCCCAGTTCGTGCTGGGCCGCGACCTTCCGCAGCAGCCGGGCGACGGCCCGCTCCAGGTTCCGTACGCCCGCCTCACGGGTGTACTCGCCGGCCAGCTTGCGCAGCGCCGACTCGTCCAGCGCCACCTCGTCCTTCTCCAGACCGGCCCGCTCCAGCTGGCGCGGGAGCAGGTGGTCGCGGGCGATGACGACCTTCTCGTCCTCGGTGTACCCGTCGAGCCGGACCAGCTCCATGCGGTCGAGCAGCGCCTCCGGGATGGCCTCAAGAACGTTGGCGGTGGCGAGGAAGACCACGTCGCTGAGGTCGAGCTCGACCTCCAGGTAGTGGTCGCGGAAGGTGTGGTTCTGCGCCGGGTCCAGCACTTCGAGCAGGGCCGCGGCCGGGTCGCCCCGGAAGTCGGAGCCGACCTTGTCGATCTCGTCGAGCAGCACGACCGGGTTCATCGAGCCGGCCTCCTTGATCGCCCGGACGATGCGTCCCGGCAGCGCGCCGACGTACGTACGCCGGTGGCCCCGGATCTCCGCCTCGTCCCGGACACCGCCGAGCGCCACCCGGACGAACTTCCGTCCCATGGCGTGCGCGACGGACTCCCCGAGCGAGGTCTTGCCGACCCCGGGAGGGCCGACGAGCGCCAGCACCGCGCCGCCGCGCCGCCCGCCGACGACACCGAGGCCCCGGTCGGCCCGGCGCTTGCGGACCGCGAGGTACTCGGTGATGCGCTCCTTCACGTCGTCGAGTCCGGCGTGCTCGGCGTCGAGGGTCGCCTGCGCGCCCCGGATGTCGTACGCGTCCTCGGTCCGCTCGGTCCAGGGCAGCTCCAGGACGGTGTCCAGCCAGGTCCGGATCCAGGACCCCTCGGGGCTCTGGTCCGAGGACCGCTCCAGCTTCTCGACCTCCTTGAGCGCGGCCTCGCGGACGTGCTCGGGCAGATCGGCGGCCTCGACACGGGCGCGGTAGTCGTCGGACTCGTCGCCCGGGTCACCGTTGAGCTCCGACAGCTCCTTGCGTACGGCGTCGAGCTGGCGCCGCAGCAGGAACTCGCGCTGCTGCTTGTCGACGCCCTCCTGGACGTCCTTGGCGATGGACTCGGCCACGTCCTGCTCGGCGAGGTGCTCACCGAGCCACTGCACGGCCAGCTTCAGCCGGGCGACCGGGTCCGTGGTCTCCAGCAGCTCGACCTTCTGCGCGGTGGTCAGGAAGGGGGAGTAACCGGAGTTGTCGGCGAGCGCGGAGACACCGTCGATCTGCTGCACCCGGTCGACGACCTGCCAGGCACCCCGCTTCTTCAGCCAGCTGGTGGCGAGGGCCTTGTACTCCTTGACCAGCTCGGCGACGGCCCCCGGCAGCGGGTCGGGCACCTGCTCGCCGATGCGCGTCGCCTCGACCCAGAGGGCCCGCCCGGGGCCGGTCGTACCGGTGCCGATCCGTACCCGCGAGCGCGCCCGCACGATCGCGCCGGGATCTCCGTCGGAGAGCCGCCCGATCTGCTCGACCGTACCGAGGACGCCGGTCCCCGTGTACCGGCCGTCGATGCGCGGCACCAGCAGCACCTCGGGCTTGCCGCCCTCGGCGGCTGCGGCCTGCGCGGCCTCGACGGCGGCGCGTGCCTCGCTGTCGGAAAGATCGAGAGGAACCACCATGCCGGGCAGCACGACTTCGTCGTCGAGCGGCAGCACGGGCAGGTCGAACGGAGTGGACGCCTTGGTGTCGGTAGCCATGATCTTCCCTTCGGCAGTCAAGTTGAGCTATGCACGCTCAATGCTTGTGAGCCGAGGAATGTTCCCCACGGGGTGTTCGCTCTGAGCGATCGGCGGACGACCGCACCTCACGGCCGGGGGGAGCGCGCACCCAGCGACCGCACCGCCGGAAACCTCCCTGGACTTGACGAAGAAATCTGTAGTGGCGACAGTAGACATTGCTTCATGGTGTGACTAGGGTTTCTCTCGTAGCCCAGAGAGACAGAGAGGTCGGCGGAGACGAACCGCCGGGCAGCAGTACGCAGCACAGCAGTACGCACGACGGTGCGGTGGTGGAGCCCCGGAGCCGGCAGCGACGCAGGGAGGCGACGGGGCTGACGACCGGACCGGGCGGCCCGCGGCGATCAGGGGCCGCCGCCGGACCTGCCGCGAGGGCGGTCCGTACACGTGGCCCGCCGAACGGGCCATCCAGAGGGAAGAAGGGAGGGACGGGCGCCATCACCATCGCCCGGGCGGGAACGACGGGCCCGGGTACCGCACGACATCGACAGTGAGGTGGTCTCCGGTCAGGCACACGCGATCCCCGCACCCGCGGCCGTCCGCCGCGAGTCGGTGCGGAACAAGAAGGCCGGCAGGGTACTGAAGCCGGCAGATGGTGTAGCAGTTCCTTCGGGGCCCTGGTGCCGTACGGCACCAGGGCCCCGCCACGCGTTCCACGGAGAGGTGCGTATGACAGCACAGGACTCGAACGGCCGTCTTGACGACGACGACTATCCCGCTTTCACCATGGGCCGGGCCGCCGAGATGATCGGCGCCACCCAGGGCTTCCTCCGCTCCGTCGGCGAAGCCCGCCTCATCACGCCGCTCCGGTCCGAGGGCGGCCACCGTCGCTACTCCCGCTACCAGTTGCGCATCGCCGCGCGCGCCCGGGAACTCGTCGACCAGGGCACCCCCGTCGAGGCCGCCTGCCGCATCGTCATCCTCGAAGACCAGCTCGAAGAGGCCCAGCGGATCAACGCCGAATACCGCCGGGCCGCCCAGGCACCCGGCCCGCCGCCCGCGCTCTGAGGGAGCCCGCCCGGCCCGCCCCCGCTCGCCCGGTGTTCCCGTACACGCACGTCGGCGGGGGCGGGAGCGACGCCCCTCCGGGGCCTTCCGCGAACACCATCCCCTGCGCATGCCTGCGCGGACGCCTCCGGACGCCTCCACGGAAGCCTCCCGGGCGCCTCCTGGGTACCGAAGCGCTTCCCCGAAGAGCTGCGCTTCCGAGGGGGCAATATCTGTGCCCGCCGGGCGAACTTTGAGCACACCGCGCACGAAGTGTTTTAGGCCTGGGGACCGGAGCGGAATTACACATCGCCTGCCCACCACTACCGCATGCTATCGTCGAACCAGTTGCCGTGGTCCTAAAATTTCGAGCACCCTCGTCGACATTTCCGACAGTAGGACGCCTTTCGCGTTTCCGGTCGTTATCGGACGGGGCATCACCGCGGCAACCGGGCATCCATGCAACTGCGGTTTCCGGCGTAATGCCCCAAGGAGATATGACATGGCGTCCGGCACCGTGAAATGGTTCAACGCGGCCAAGGGTTTCGGCTTCATCGAGCAGGAGGACGGCGGCCCGGACGTGTTCGCCCACTTCTCGAACATCGCTGCCGAGGGCTTCCGCGAGCTGCTCGAAGGCCAGCAGGTCACCTTCGACATCGCGCCGACCCAGAAGGGCCCGACGGCCGAGAACATCGTTCCCGTCCAATCGTGACGCGCCCAGTTCTCCTCTCCGCGGGGCACCGCCGTTTCACCGTTGCAGTCGATTCACCGCAGGCCTGATCCGATTTCGCATTCCGTTCGGCGCATTCTCGGCATTCCCGCAGCGGCTTCTCGCCCACGGCGGGAATTCCTTGATCGGCGCCGCGTCGAGGAAGGTTCCTCTTGGGCCCCGTACGTACGCACAGACACTTCTCCCGCATTCGTCCCACCGGCACCGTCCAGCTTTCCGATGACGACACTCAGGAGCCGCGGGTCGGCGACGACATGACCGTCGAAGTGGCTCTGTCGGTCATGATCAGTGCCCGTGTCGACCATCTGCTCGTCTGCGACAACGACGGACTGTGCACCGGGACGGTCACCCTGGCCGCGCTCGCCGCCGTACGGGACGGGACCGCGTACACGGACCGGATCCAGTTGCGCGACGTTCTCGCCGACGACCGGGACGGCGCTCCGGGCCTGCTCGCCCTGGCCCTCTGAGCCGACCCGCTCGGCACGACAGCACCCCGCTCCTTCTCTTCTCTCTGTGAGGCATCATGCGCTGCGTCATCGCCCGTTTCCCGTTCGAGCTCACGAAGAGCGGGGTCCTGGAAGCCATGAAGGGCATCAAGCCGGAGCCGGCCGTCGGCGAGTGCGTGATCGTGGGCCGCCGTACCTACCCCGTCAAGCAGGTCGGCCAGGTCATCACCCGGCAGGACCGCCGGGACTTCAGCGCCGGTGAGGTCCTCCGGGCCATGGCCCAGCTCGGCTTCACCTGCCCCGCCGTTCCCCGCGCGCCCGCGCCCGCGACCGACTCGTTCCAGCACGCGTCCGAGCTGCTCGGCGCCCCCGCAGCCGCCTGAGCCGAGTCGGACTCCGGCCCGGTCAGAAGTGCGTGGCGATCCCGAAGGCGCGGCGCAGCAGGGCCATGTCGTGCAGGTCTCGCGACGTGGGTTCGTACCCCTGGTGGAAGTAGGCCTGCTGCTCCGCCGAGAGGCACGGGACGCGCGTGCCCCCGATGGTGCCCGTCACGAAACAGGCGGCGGGGTACCGGAAGGGGCGGTCCGGTTCGGGCGAGGCCTGTACGGCGGAACCGTCGGCGGCGAAGACCAGCGGGTGCAGGTCCAGCTCCGGGCCCGGCGGGGAAGACAGGCCCGGCGGGGGCGTGAGGGCTGGCGGGGGCGTGAGCGCCGGGGACGAGTGACCCGCCGGAGACGTCAGGACGAACCGTACGGGGCGCTGGTCGAGGGTCTCCGTGAAGCCGGCGCCCGCCAGCGCGGCCAGCACGGCCGGCTCCTGGTCCGAGCGGTGCATCAGGTCGAGGTCGCGGTGGTCCCGGGTCTGCTCGCCTATCAGCGCGTCGATCCCCCAGCCTCCGCCGATCCAGACGTCGGCCTCCGCCCGTCGCAGCAGGCCGAGGACGGACAGCACGTCTTCCGCCGTCATCACGGCACGCGCTCCCTTCTTTCGGCCGGTCAGATCCGGGGCCGGGGTGTGCCGTTCCAGCGCCAGGTGGTCAGCCGTGGGTGCCCGGGGAGTTCGGCGCGTCCGGTGGCCCACAGCAGAGTGGGCCAGGGGGCCGTGGACTCCGGGGCGTCCGGGAAGAGCCGGGCGAGCACCCGTGCGCAGATGCCGGCGGGTGGGTTCCAGGAAAGGCCGAGCCCCTGGGCCAGGTCGTGGGTGTGCACCAGGGTCTCCACGATCCCCATCGCGGCGAAGCCCTCGGGGTCGGACGCCCCGTAGCCGTGGTGGGCGCGGACCCGCGGGGGTTTCGTACGCACCATGGCGGCCAGCAGCGCACCGCTGGCCTCCAGCACCTGCAGGAGCCCGTCGGGACCGGCCGCGCGGTCCGCGTGGATCGCGTTCGCGGGGCCGCCGGGCCGCCGGCTCTCCCAGAGGAAGGGCACATCGCCCGTCATGGGCGGTGTGCGGGGCCCCAGTTGCGCGGCGTACGCGAAGAGGTCGTCGCTGAGGTGCTCGACGGTCTCCCAGCAGTCCCACTCCAGCGAACCCGCCTTCCCTTCCCACGCGTCCGGCGGGGCCTCGCGGAGGGCGTCCACCGCGAGCCGCACAGCACGGTCGAGGTCGTCCGCGGTGACCGGGCCGTGCGCGGCTGCGGAGGACTGGGAAGGGCCGGTCTCGGTCGATCGGGACATGACAGGACGGTACCTCTGCCCGGGGCGCGTGCCACCCCCTCCGGCAGGGCCCGTCACCCACGCGGCGGCAGTCTTTCAGGCGTGGTCCGGCACCCGCAGGTGGTCGAGGGCCAGGTCCAGGGCGGATTCCAGCGGGCCGAGGCGGCCGGTGGCGATCAGGGTGAACGCACCTCCCTGCACCGCGGCGAGGATCGACTCGCCCGCCCGCTCCGCGTCCGGCGCGGCCGACATCAGCCCCTGGCGCTGCATGTCCCGCACCCCGGAAGCCAGTTGGGCCTGCCAGCGGCCCATCAGGTCCTCGGCGACGGCGCGCACCTCGGGGTTGTCACCGGCGAGCTGGCCGGTGAGGACGTTCAGCGGGCAGTTGCGGCCCTGGCGGCGGTAGTGGTCGAGCACCGCGTCGCGCCAGGCGTCCCAGGCGGGCCAGCTGGTGAGTTCGCCGAGGTGGGGCTGCTGGTCGGCGAGGATCGCCTCGGCCTCGTGCCGGGCGACGGCGACGAGGAGGGCGGACCGGCCCTCGGGGAAGTAGTGGAAGAGCTGGCTCTTGCTGGTACCGGTCGCTGCGCGGATCTCGTCGAGGGAGACCTCGGGCCCGCGCTGCCGCATCAGCTGGGCAGCGCCGTCGACGATGCGCTGCCGCGTCGCGGCACCCTTGCTGGTCAGGCCTTGTGCCACGGGTCCGCTTCCTGGGGGTGCAGGGGGCGCCCGGCGCCGGCGCCCCGGGGGACACGCGTACCGGGTCCCCGCCTGGTCGGCCCATCGTACAACCGGGCGCACGGGCCCCTGAGGTACGCGGCCCGGGGCCGTACCGCAGTGGCCCGTGGGCCCGTGGCCCGCAGCCCGAGCAGCCCGAGCAGCCCGCCCGGCGACGCGGTGGCGGTCAGGCAGCGATCAGGTGGCGATCACCGCGGTGGAGGTCCTGCCGCCGTCCACGTCGAGGACGATGCCCTGCACGAAGGAGGAGTCGTCGCTCGCCAGGTAGACGACGGCCCGGGCGATGTCCTCGGGCCTGCCGTGCGTACCGGCCGGGGTTCCCTTCATCATCACGTCGCCGGGCATCGGCTCGCCGGAGGGCTCGTGGACCACACCGGGCGAGACCGCGTTCACCCGGACCCCGGACGGCCCGAACTCCGCGGCCCAGGCGCGGGTGAGGGTTTCGACGGCTCCCTTGGTCGAGCTGTAGAGCGCGTTGGAGGCTACACCGAGCCGGGTGATCCAGGAGCCGAGGTTCACGACCACTCCCCCGCCGGCCGCCACCATGGCCGGGGCCACGGCCGCCGTGAGGAAGAAGGGGGCCTTCACGTTCACCCCGTACACCAGGTCGAAGGTGGCCTCGTCGGTGGTGGTCGTGGTGGACGGCGGGTAGATGCCCGCGTTGTTCACCAGGATGTCGATGCGGCCGCCGAGTACCTCGGTGCTCCGTTCGGCGAGCGCCCGGGAAGCGGCGGCGGTGCCGTCCAGGTCGGCGGCGACGAAGTCGGCCCGGCCCCCGGCGGCCCTGATCCCGGCGACCACCCGCTCACCTCGCTCGCCGTCACGGCCGGAGACCACGACGTGGGCGCCTTCAGCGCCGAGAGCCAGCGCGATGGCCCGTCCGATGTTGCTGGTCGCGCCGGTGACCAGCGCCGTCCTGTTGTCGAGTCGTGCCGTCATGGCGCCGCACTCCCTCTCGGAACTCTCGGAACTCTCGGAGCCCAGGATTGGACCGTACGGTTCAAAGCTAACCTCTTATGGACCGTACAGTCCATTCCTGTGGGCAGAAAACGGCGGAGCCGGACCCGACCGGTGTACGGGCCGGACCCGACCGGTGTACGGGAAGGGGCGGCGCCCCCGTCCTCACGCGCCGCGCAGGCGTTCCAGGGCACGTCCGAGGTTGCGGCGGGTGGCCTCTTCCGCCGCCTGCGGGTCACCCGCGACGACGGCGGCGACGAGGTCCTCGTGCGCGCGGGCGTCGTCGCCGCCCGGGCCGTCGTGCACGTCGCCGTCCGCCACGGCGTCCCGGGCGGCGACCCGGAGCGCACCGAGGAAGGAGTCGTACACCTGGGCGAGGACCGGGTTGTGCGCGGCTGTGACCACCGCGCGATGCAGCCGCAGGTCGGCCTCCACCAGCTCGGCGTCCGAGCCGGCGGCGCCCCGCTCGCTCAGCAGCTCCCCGAGGACGACGACATCCTTGTCGGTGCGCCGGGTCGCGGCGAGCCGTCCCGCCTCCACCTCCAGGGCGATCCGTACCTCGTACACGTCGGCGACGGCGGCCCGGCGGAGCCCGCGCTCGAACTCCTCGACGGGTGCGGTGGAGACCACGTAGGTACCGGATCCCTGCTGGGAGCGGAGCTGTCCGGAGGCGATCAGTGCCCGGACCGCCTCCCGCCCGGTGGAGCGGCCGACGCCGAGGAGCCGGCTCAGTTCGACCTCGCCGGGCAGCCGGGCACCCACCGGCCAGTGTTCCGCCGCGAGCAGGCGGCGCAGTTCGGCGACCGCGCCTTCGACGAGCGAGGTGCGCTGCACCGGCCGTACCGCCATGACGGACGCTCCCTGGGACCGAGGTGGGAAGTGGGTCGAATTCCCGGACGAAGAACGTTCCGGACGAAGCAGGTTCCGAACGAAGCAGGTTCCGAACGCGGAATGCTCCGTACCCGAGGAACGACGGCACCGTCACCAGCCCGCCACTCCTCGGGTACTCAGACAACTTAACCCACGGCTTCGGAGCCCTCCTTCTCGCCGGCCGCCTCCGGGCCGGGCCCCGGCTCCGCAACCGCCACCGCCGCCTGAGGCGTCCGTTCCCGCAGCCGCAGTGCGGCGAGCAGGGCGACCACGAGGATCGCGAGGACCACGGCGAAGGTGACGCGCAGTCCGTGCGCGTCGGCCAGCCGCCCGAACAGCGGCGAGCCGAGTCCGCCGACCGACATGGTGAGCCCCAGTGTGACGCCGCTGGCGGTGCCGGGGCGGGTGGGCAGGTAGTCCTGGGCCAGGGTCACCTGCGAGGAGAAGGGGATGAACATGGCGAAGCCCAGTACGGCGACGCCGATCGCGCCGGCCGCCACACCGGGGGCGAACACCAGCGCGGCCATCGCGGGCACCGCGAGGGTGTAGCCGCTGCGGATCGCGGCCAGCCGCCCGTACCGGTCGGCCGCCCACCCGCCCAGCAGGGTGCCGACCGCTCCGGCCAGCGTGAAGGAGGTCAGGACGGCCGCGGCCGTCCCCCGCGAGCTGTCCAGTTCACGGATCATGAAGAGGGAGACCAGGGAGACCGTCGTCACGTAGGGGACGGACCAGCAGGCCGCGACCACGACCAGCCGGCCGAACGCGTGCCAGTCGTCCCGGGCCCCGGCACCGCCGGAACGCGCACCGGCGGCGGGGATCACCACCGTGGCCTCCTGGATGCCGCGGGCCCGCATCCAGGGCCCCTTGGCCACCCAGAGCGCGGCCATCACCAGGGCGGGTACGGCCAGCAGCCAGGTGCCCCGCAGTCCGGCGGCCCCGACCACCAGCGTGACGAACCCGGGGGCGAGCGAACCTCCCAGGGTGCCGCCGACCGAGAAGACGCTCATCGCCTTCTGGGAGTTTCCTCCCGCCGCCCGCGCCTGGTTGGTGGCGGGCGGGTGATAGGCGGCGATGCCGATCCCGGCGACGGCGGCGCAGATCCAGGTGAGGAGATAGCCGGAGAACAGTCCGGTACCGGCCACTCCCGCGGCGGCCACCAGGAATCCGGCGGGCACCAGCCAGGGACGCGGCGCCCGGTCCGCCAGCGCTCCGAAGAGCGGCTGCACCACGCTGGAGAGGCCGGTGGCGGCGAGTGAGATGCCCGACAGCGCCGAGTAGCTGTAGTGCCGTTCGGAGACCAGGAACGGCAGCAGCGCGGGCAGCGCCCCCTGGTAGAGGTCGTTGACGACGTGGGTGCCGGTCAGGAACCCCAACTGCCCCTTGCGCACACCGTCCGGTCTCCCCGCGCGTCCCGCCGCATCCGGCCGTGGCGCGCCGCCCCGCCTCTGCCGCCGCGGTTCGCCGCGGCCCGTCGTCATCGTCATCGCCGGTTCCTGCCCCTCGCCCTTGAACGTCCCGCTCGGACGTCGCACCCGAACACCTCACTCCTCAGGTCCTCTGAGGAGTTGGGGTACGGTAACAGGACACGGGCGACCGCAGCAACGGCGTCCACCGGCGCACGGCGGGGCGGACCGGCGCGGTATCGGCCACCCCCGCAGGGAGACCACCCGACACCGGGCCGGGGCGGCGGTGTCCCCATCGGAGCTCCCGTCGTTAGCGGAGGGAGTCCGCGACACGGGATCACATCCCCACCGGAGGGAGCCCGCAACACGGGACCACGCCCCCACCAGAGGGAGCCCGCGACACGGGACCACGCCCCCACGGGAGAAGGTCCACGACACAGGGCCACGCCCCGTCGGGCCTCCGCAGGACGGGGCGACGTCGACGGTGAGCACCCCATCCGCCCGCCCGCACAAACCCGTTGGCGAATCGAGCACCCGCCGCGCCAGGATGGGCGGCCTCGACCCCGTCCGCCGCCATCGGAGACCGGAGAGCAGCAGCATGTCCGCCAGCGCCACCCCCAGCCGTCACGCAGACCCGGCCCCCGTCACCCTCGACCGCCGCGACGGCCCCTTCGGCGAGGTGGTGCTGCGCGAGCGGGGCGAGCACTTCGAGATCATCGCCAACGGGTGCTTCCTCATGGACACCTCGGACGGCCGGTCCGAGCGGCTGCTGATCGACCTGGCGCTCGCGGCGCTGCCGCCTTCGCGGCCGGCGCCCTCGGTGCTCATCGGCGGGCTCGGCGTGGGGTTCTCACTGGTACGGGCGGCCGGGCAGGAACGGTGGGGGCGGATCGTCGTGGCCGAGCGGGAGCCGGCGATCGTGGAGTGGCACCTGGGCGGCCCGCTGGGCCGGATCTCCGGCGCCGCGCCGGCCGACCCCAGAACCGGGATTCTCCGTACGGACCTGGTCGAGCACCTCCGTACGACTACGGAGCGTTATGACGCACTGTGTCTGGACATCGACAACGGCCCGGAGTGGACCGTGACGGAGGACAACGGAAGCCTCTATTCCCCTTCCGGCCTCGCCGCCTGCCGGGAGCGCCTGACCACCGGAGGCGTTCTCGCCATCTGGTCCGCACAACCGTCCGAATCGTTCGAACATGCTTTGCGCGCTGCCGGATTCGAGGGGGTACGAACCGAAGAGGTGGCCGTTGCCCGAGGTGTGCCCGACGTGGTTCATCTCGCACTTCGGACCGCCTGAGCACCCCGCCGGGGTATCCGGCCGGGCGGGGATACCCGGACAAGGCACGCTTTCCCCCACCCCTGGCGGGGTATCCCTTCCAGACCGGGCACCACCCTGCGTAGCCGCAAGGCATCCGCTGCCTCTACGCTGCTGCCCGGCAGACGGACCACACAGGCAAGAAAAAACGAGCGAAGAAACCGCATCCCCCGGAGGAATGATCTCCGCGGGAGCGGGCAGGGGCGGGGCGATGGAACAGACACACACCAACCACAACGGCGTCGCGGCCACCCCCGGAGCGCAGCGCCGGGTGCTGGTGGTCGAAGACGACGCCACGATCATCGATGCCATCGCCGCGCGTCTGCGGGCGGAGGGCTTCCTGGTGCAGACCGCACTGGACGGCCCCGCCGCCGTGGACGCGGCCGAGGCCTGGCAGCCCGATCTCATGGTGCTCGACATCATGCTCCCGGGCTTCGACGGCCTGGAGGTCTGCCGCCGGGTGCAGGCGCAGCGCCCGGTACCGGTGCTGATGCTGACCGCGCGGGACGACGAGACCGACATGCTGGTCGGGCTCGGGGTCGGCGCGGACGACTACATGACCAAGCCGTTCTCCATGCGCGAGCTGGCCGCCCGGGTGCACGTGCTGCTGCGCCGGGTCGAGCGGGCCGCGCTGGCCGCCGTGACCCCGCGCAGCGGCATCCTGCGGCTGGGCGAACTGGAGATCGACCACGCGCAGCGCAGGGTCCGGGTACGCGCCGACGACGTCCACCTGACGCCGACCGAGTTCGACCTGCTGGTCTGCCTGGCGAACACCCCGCGTGCGGTGCTCTCCCGCGAGCAGCTGCTCGCCGAGGTCTGGGACTGGGCGGACGCCTCGGGCACCCGCACGGTCGACAGCCACATCAAGGCGCTCCGCCGGAAGATCGGCGCCGAGCGCATCCGCACGGTCCACGGTGTCGGTTACGCGTTGGAGACCCCGGCAGCATGACCCGCTCCGGGCCCGGTCTGCGCCCGTTCTCGATCAAGGCCAAGCTGGGGACGCTCGTCGTGGTCTCCGTGTTCATCACCACGGGGCTGCTCGTGGTGGCGCTGCGGACCCGGACCGAGTTCCAGTTCATCACCGTCTTCTCGGTGATCGCCACGCTGCTGATAACCCAGTTCGTCGCGCACGGCCTGACCGCTCCCCTGGACGAGATGCGGGCGGTGGCCCGGTCGATCTCGCACGGCGACTACACCTGCCGGGTCAGCGGGGCCGGGCGCCGTGACGAGCTGGGCGACCTCGCGCAGACGATCAACCGCATGGCGGACGATCTGGAGGCGGTCGACCGGCACCGCAAGACGTTGGTCGCCAATGTGTCGCACGAGCTGCGGACCCCCATCGCGGCGTTGCGCGCCGTGCTGGAGAACGTGGTGGACGGGGTGTCGGCGGCCGACCCGGAGACCATGCGGACCGCGCTCCAGCAGACGGAGCGGCTCGGCCGGCTGGTGGAGACGCTGCTCGACCTGTCGCGGCTGGACAACGGTGTCGTGCCCCTCAAGGCCGGCCGTTTCGAGGTGTGGCCCTATCTCGCCGGGGTACTGAAGGAGGCGAACCTCGCGGCCTCGCGCCGGCGGCTCTCCTCGGGCTCCGGCAACCACTCCCGTACGGACGTCCATCTGCACCTCGACGTGTCCCCCGCGGACATGACGGCGTACGCGGACACCGAGCGGCTGCACCAGGTCGTGGCGAATCTCATCGACAACGCCGTGAAACACAGTCCGCCGCACGGCCGGGTGACGGTGCTGGCGCGACCGAGCGCGCAACCAGAGTCCCTGGAACTCGAAGTGATCGACGAGGGGCCCGGTATCCCTGAGGCCGAGCGCCATCGCGTCTTCGAGCGGTTCAACCGGGGCCAGAACCCGTCCCCGCACGGTCCCGGCAGCGACGGGGGCACGGGGCTCGGACTGGCCATCGCCCACTGGGCGGTGGATCTGCACGGTGGCCGCATCAGAGTGGCTGAATCCACACATGGATGCCGGATTCAGATCACCCTTCCGGGGATGTCACCGGCCCGCAGTTGACATATGGTTCGAACGAAAGGGACGTGATCTTGGTCCCTCGTCACCAGGGGTACGGCCCGCGGGGCCCCAGCCGTGTCCCCGACTACCCGAAGCGCAGCGGAACCCCGCTTGTTTCCCGCCATTCCGAGCTCCGAAACCCGCCTTCAGATGTGATGTGCACGACGATGAGCGGCCCGGTCTGCAAGGAACGGCGCGGGAGGCGTAGCCTTGATTCCCGCTGTCCATCACCTTGTGAAGCGGAAGAGGGCGGTTGCCGCCGTGTCGTCTCAGTCCCCCAGTAACTCGACCATCTCGACCGACCAAGCAGGCCCGGGAATCAACCCGGCCGCTGCTTTCGGTGCCAATGAATGGCTCGTCGACGAGATCTACCAGCAGTACCTCCAGGATCCGAACTCCGTCGACCGTGCCTGGTGGGACTTCTTCGCCGACTACAAGCCGGGTTCCGGCGCGGCGGACAAGCCCGGAGCCGCAGCCCCGGCGGCCCCTGCCGCCCCGGTGACGCCGGCCGCCGCGCCCGCCGCCGAGAAGGCCGCGCCCGCGCAGGCCGCCCCGGCAGCCCCCGCGAAGCCCGCCGCCGCAGCTCCGGCCGCACCCGTCGCGCCCGCCGCCCCGGTGGCCCCCGCGGCGCCGGCCGCGCCCCCCGCTCCGAAGGCGCCGGCCGCGAAGGCGCCTGCCAAGGCCGCCCCGGCGACCGAGGCCGCCGGCGGACCCGAGTACGTGACGCTGCGCGGCCCCTCGGCCGCCGTCGCGAAGAACATGAACGCCTCGCTGGAACTGCCGACGGCCACCTCCGTCCGCGCCGTGCCGGTGAAGCTGCTCTTCGACAACCGCATCGTCATCAACAACCACCTCAAGCGCGCCCGCGGCGGGAAGATCTCCTTCACGCACCTCATCGGGTACGCGATGGTGCAGGCCCTCAAGGCCATGCCGTCGATGAACTACTCCTTCACGGAGAAGGACGGCAAGCCGACCCTGGTCAAGCCGGAGCACGTCAACCTCGGTCTGGCCATCGACCTGGTCAAGCCGAACGGCGACCGGCAGCTCGTGGTCGCGGCCATCAAGAAGGCCGAGACGCTCAACTTCTTCGAGTTCTGGCAGGCGTACGAGGACATCGTCCGCCGCGCCCGCATCGGCAAGCTGGGCATGGACGACTTCACCGGGGTCACCGCCTCGCTGACCAACCCCGGCGGCATCGGCACCGTCCACTCGGTGCCCCGCCTGATGCCCGGTCAGGGCCTCATCATGGGCGTCGGCGCGATGGACTACCCGGCGGAGTTCCAGGGCACCTCGCAGGACACCCTGAACAAACTCGGTATCTCGAAGGTCATGACGCTGACCTCGACCTACGACCACCGGGTCATCCAGGGTGCCGCCTCCGGCGAGTTCCTGCGGGTCCTCTCGCAGCTGCTGCTCGGCGAGAACGGCTTCTACGACGAGATCTTCGAGGCGCTGCGCATCCCCTACGAGCCGGTCCGCTGGCTCAAGGACATCGACGCCTCGCACGACGACGACGTCACCAAGGCCGCGCGGGTCTTCGAGCTGATCCACTCCTACCGGGTCCGCGGCCACGTCATGGCCGACACCGACCCGCTGGAGTACCGCCAGCGCAAGCACCCCGACCTGGACATCACCGAGCACGGCCTCACCCTGTGGGACCTGGAGCGCGACTTCGCGGTCGGCGGTTTCGCCGGCAAGTCGATGATGAAGCTCCGCGACATCCTCGGTGTGCTCCGTGAGTCGTACTGCCGCACCACCGGCATCGAGTTCATGCACATCCAGGACCCGAAGCAGCGCAAGTGGCTCCAGGACCGGGTCGAGCGTCCGCGCTCGCAGCCCGAGCGCGAGGAGCAGCTGCGCATCCTCCGCCGCCTCAACGCGGCCGAGGCCTTCGAGACGTTCCTGCAGACGAAGTACGTCGGCCAGAAGCGGTTCTCCCTGGAGGGCGGCGAGTCCGTCATCCCGCTGCTCGACGCCGTCATCGACTCCGCCGCCGAGGCCCGCCTGGACGAGGTCGTCATCGGCATGGCCCACCGCGGCCGCCTGAACGTCCTGGCGAACATCGTCGGCAAGTCGTACGCGCAGATCTTCCGCGAGTTCGAGGGCAACCTCGACCCGCGTTCGATGCACGGCTCCGGCGACGTGAAGTACCACCTGGGCGCCGAGGGCACCTTCACCGGTCTGGACGGTGAGCAGATCAAGGTCTCGCTCGCCGCGAACCCCTCGCACCTGGAGGCGGTCGACCCGGTCCTGGAGGGCATCGCCCGCGCCAAGCAGGACATCATCAACAAGGGCGGCACGGACTTCACGGTCCTGCCCGTCGCCCTGCACGGTGACGCGGCCTTCGCCGGCCAGGGTGTCGTCGCCGAGACGCTCAACATGTCGCAGCTGCGCGGCTACCGCACCGGTGGCACCGTGCACGTGGTGATCAACAACCAGGTCGGCTTCACCGCCGCCCCGGAGTCCTCGCGCTCCTCGATGTACGCCACCGACGTGGCGCGCATGATCGAGGCGCCGATCATCCACGTCAACGGTGACGACCCGGAGGCCGTGGTCCGCGTCGCGCGCCTCGCCTTCGAGTTCCGTCAGGCGTTCAACAAGGACGTCGTGATCGACCTCATCTGCTACCGCCGCCGCGGTCACAACGAGGGCGACAACCCTGAGTTCACCAACCCGCAGATGTACACCCTGATCGACAAGAAGCGCTCGGTGCGCAAGCTCTACACCGAGTCGCTCATCGGTCGCGGCGACATCACGCTGGAAGAGGCGGAGCAGGCGCTCCAGGACTTCCAGGGCCAGCTGGAGAAGGTCTTCGCGGAGGTCCGCGAGGCCACTTCGCAGTCGGCTGCCCCGCACGTCCGCGAGCCGCAGGCGGCCTTCCCGGTCACCGTGGACACCTCGGTCTCCTCCGAGGTCGTCAAGCGGATCGCCGAGTCCCAGGTCAACATCCCCGAGCACATCACGGTGCACCCGCGCCTGATGCCGCAGATGCAGCGCCGTGCCGCCTCGGTGGAGAACGGCACCATCGACTGGGGCATGGGCGAGACCCTCGCCATCGGTTCGCTGCTGATGGAGGGCACCCCGGTCCGGCTCGCCGGCCAGGACACCCGCCGCGGCACGTTCGGCCAGCGCCACGCGGTGCTGGTCGACCAGGTGACCGGCGAGGACTACACCCCGCTGCTCTACCTGACCGAGGACCAGGCCCGTTACAACGTCTACGACTCGCTGCTCAGCGAGTACGCGGCGATGGGCTTCGAGTACGGCTACTCGCTGGCCCGTCCGGAGTCGCTGGTCGTGTGGGAGGCGCAGTTCGGTGACTTCGTCAACGGCGCGCAGACCGTCGTGGACGAGTTCATCTCCTCGGCCGAGCAGAAGTGGGGCCAGACGTCCGGCGTCACCCTGCTGCTGCCGCACGGTTACGAGGGCCAGGGCCCGGACCACTCGTCCGCCCGCCCGGAGCGCTTCCTCCAGATGTGCGGCCAGGACAACATGACGGTCGCCATGCCGACCCTGCCGTCGAACTACTTCCACCTCCTGCGGTGGCAGGTGCACAACCCGCACCACAAGCCGCTGATCGTCTTCACCCCGAAGTCGATGCTCCGCCTCAAGGCGGCGTCCTCGAAGGCGGAGGAGTTCACCACCGGCGGCTTCCGCCCGGTGATCGGCGACGCGTCGGTGACGCCCGAGAACGTCCGCAAGGTCGTCTTCTGCGCCGGCAAGCTGTACTACGACCTGGACGCCGAGCGTCAGAAGCGGGGCGACACGGAGACCGCGATCATCCGCCTCGAGCGCCTGTACCCGCTGCCGGGTGCGGAGCTCCAGGCCGAGATCGCCAAGTACCCGAACGCCGAGAAGTACCTCTGGGCGCAGGAGGAGCCGGCGAACCAGGGTGCGTGGCCGTTCATCGCGCTCAACCTGATCGACCACCTGGACCTGGCCGTCGGCGCCGACGTCCCGCACAACGAGCGTCTGCGCCGCATCTCGCGGTCGCACAGCTCGTCGCCGGCCGTCGGTTCGGCCAAGCGCCACCAGGCGGAGCAGGCTCAGCTGGTCGCCGAGGTCTTCGAGGCCTGACCGGCAGCGGTACCCGCACGACGACAGGGACCGGCCCCCACCGTGATCATCACGGTGGGGGCCGGTCCCTGTTCGTGGCGGACCGTGAGCGCCCTACCCTGAGAGGGCAGAACATCCGCAGGCATCAGGAGCACGTTGTGTATTTCACCGACCGTGGCATCGAGGAACTGGAGAAGCGGCGCGGCGAGGAGGAGGTCACCTTCGAGTGGCTGGCCGAGCAGCTGCGTACCTTCGTCGACCTCAACCCCGATTTCGAGGTGCCGGTGGAGCGGCTGGCGACCTGGCTGGCGCGTCTGGACGACGAGGACGAGGACGAGTAGTCACCCGGGGCCGCCGGGTCTCCTTCACCGGTGACGCTCTCCTCACCGGTGCGGTTCTCCTCACCGGTAGGGCAGCGTCTCGCGTACGAACGTCCCCGCCCTGACCTCGTTGTACGTGAGCCCCAGCACCCCTTGCGCGAGCAGCAGGGTGCCGGCCGCCGTCCATCCGCCGCTGCGGCGGTACGCCCCCCAGAGGGCCAGCGGGGCGCCGACGGCCACCTGTGCGGTGGCCACCGCCCGCGCCCGGGGGCCGAGCATCCAGGGGCCGAGGCCGCTGCTCTCCACCGCGTCGAGTTCGACGCGTACGGCGTCGCGCCATCCCGTCCACTCGACCCGCCCGGTCTCCGGCAGCGCCTCGGCCGCCTGCCGCAGGGCTTCGGCGCTCCGGCCCGGCTCCAGTCCCGGCCGGAGCTCCACCCCGGTGCGGGTGAGGAGGCCGAGCAGCCTCCGCAGCCGCGCGCACCCGTCGGCGTGCGGGTCGGGGCGGGTCAGGGTCTGCAGCGCCTGTACGTCGAGTACCGGGTCGAGATCCAGCCGCGCCGCGAAGGTGGCCATCGCCTCGTCCTCGCCGGCCGGGGTGCCGTCCGCCAGCCAGACGTACCCCACCGGGCGCCGGAAGCCGGACGCG
Organism: Streptomyces sp. NPDC001770; assembly: GCF_053596135.1. Classification (NCBI taxonomy): domain Bacteria; kingdom Bacillati; phylum Actinomycetota; class Actinomycetes; order Kitasatosporales; family Streptomycetaceae; genus Streptomyces; species Streptomyces sp. NPDC001770. The sequence continues at coordinate 147,852 of NZ_JBSFFN010000016.1, forward strand.
AGCGTGCAGCCCGCCCGGGTGTCGTCCCACCAGAGTGCGACGACCGGCCAGGTGGAGGCGACCGCGAGGGCCGCCGCCCAGCCCGCCAGTACCCGGTCTACGGGCTCGGCGGGTTCGGCGGGCGTGTCCCGCCAGGCCCGCCCCTCCGGCACCAGCACGCTCCACTCCGTACCGGCGGGGGTGAGGAGCATCCGTTCGCGCAGGAGGTGGGCCAGGGGGCGCACGGTCTCGGGGTCGGCCCGGCACAGCAGCAGCGCGCCCACGGGTGTCGCGTTCATGCCTCACACGCTAGGGCAATTCATCCACTCATGACCCTTTTTGACCGTGGGACCGGCATGGGGCCGGACCGCTCGCCCTTGACTCCATCCATCCGCGATATATCGTGTTGAACGAGAGACGCGATATGTTGCGTCGCGCCATGCGCTCTGGAGGTCACACCCATGCCTGTGTCGACGTGGACCGTCGCCGAGCCACTGAAACTCGCCTTCGCCGAGCAGGTGACCGCACTCAAGGTGCGGATCGTCAACGGCACCGTCAACGTGGTCGGCTCCGACGAGCCGGAAGCCCGGCTGGAGGTCTCCGCCATCGACGGCCCGCCGCTGATCGTCACGCTCGAGGACGGCGTCCTGACCGTGACCTACGAGGACCTCGCCTGGAAGAGCTTCCTCAAGTGGTTCGACCGCAGCGAACGCTCCCGCAGCGCGGCGGTCACCCTCGCGGTCCCCGCCTCCGCGTCGGTGGAGGTCGGCGTCGTCGGCGCCGGGGCGTTCGTCTCGGGCATCCGGGGCCGTACGGACGTACGCGGCGTCACCGGCGACACCACCCTCGTCGGGCTCACCGGGGAGGTGCGCGGCGAGACGGTCTCCGGCGGCCTGGAGGCGCAGTCCGTCACGGGCGACCTGCGGTTCACGTCGGTCTCCGGCGACCTGACCGTGGTGGAGGGCGCCGGCACCTCGGTGCGCGCCGAGTCCGTCAGCGGCGACATGGTGCTGGACGTCGACGCCACCGGAGCGCCGGCCGACATCCGGCTGACCACCGTCTCCGGTGAGATCGCGATCCGGCTGCCCCACCCGGCGGACGCCCGGGTCGAGGCGAACACCGCGAGCGGCGCCGTCTCCAACGCCTTCGAGGACCTGCGGGTCAGTGGCCAGTGGGGTGCGAAGAAGATCACCGGCACGCTGGGTGCCGGCACCGGCAAGCTGAGGGCGACGACGGTGTCCGGCTCGATCGCGCTGCTGCGCCGCCCGCCGTCCGAGGACGAACCGTACGTTGCCGAGCCGACCGGAAAGGCGCTCTGACATGCCCCCCGTTTTCGCCCACGGCCGTCTCCGGCTCTACCTGCTGAAACTGCTCGACGAGGCCCCGCGCCACGGTTACGAGGTGATCCGGCTGCTGGAGGAGCGCTTCCAGGGCCTGTACGCCCCGTCCGCCGGCACGGTCTACCCCCGGCTGGCCAAGCTGGAGGCGGAAGGGCTCGTCACCCACGCCACGGAGGGCGGCCGGAAGGTCTACTCGATCACCGACGCGGGCCGCGCCGAACTCGCCGGGCGCACCGGTGAACTCGCCGATCTGGAGCTGGAGATCCGCGAGTCGGTCTCCGAGCTGGCCGCCGAGATCCGCGACGACGTCCGGGGCGCGGCCGGCCGGCTGCGCAGCGACATGCGCGCCGCCGCCTCCGCCTCCCGCCACCGCCCCGGCTCGGGCTCGGGTTCCGGCCCGGGTTCCGGCCCGGGTGAACCCGGCGGCGGCAAGGGCGAGTGGGAGTCCTTCATCGGCGACCTGGGCGACCTCGGCCGGCTGGGGAACCTCGGCGACCTGACGGAGAAGGACGCCTGGCGCAAGGCCAAGGAGGAGCTGCGCCAGGCCAAGCAGGAGTGGAAGGAGCAGGCCCGCCGGGCCAAGGACGAGTCGCGGCGCGCCCGCGAGGAGGCCCAGCAGGCCCGCCGGCAGGCGAAGGAGGCCGACGAGCGGGCCCGCGAGCAGATGCGGAACGCCGCCCGCCAGGTGCAGGAGCACTTCGCGCGGGGCGACTGGCCCGCCGGGGTGCGCGACGGCCTGGCCGAGCTCACCGGCCACCTCGCCGGTCTCGCCAGGAGCGGCACCTGGCCGCCGGCCGAGAGCCCCGAACACGCCCGCACGGAGAGCCCGGGGGCCCGGCCGTCGGACCGGGAGCCCTCGCGTACGGACGGGACCGCTGCGGGCTCCTCGGCCGCCCCGGCCGCTTCCCGTACGGAGGAGCCGGACCCCGCGCCCGACTGGGCCGTGGACGTGCCGGTCACCGGCGATCCGGCCCGGGACCTGGACCGGCTGCTGGACCGTTTCCGCGACGACATCCGCGACGCAGCCCGCGACCGGGGCGTCACGGCCGACCAGGTGGCCGAGGCCCGCGCCCACCTGTCGACGGCGGTCTCCCGCGTCGACGCGCTGCTGCGCAGGGGCGACCGGCCGGGCGAGGACGGCCCCAAGGACCTGCGGAGGGCCTGAGGGTCCGTCACACGCGGTGAGGCTGCCACTCCGGTGCCGGGGTGGCGGCCTCAGCGCGTCACGGGCGCGTCAGCCGGCGGCCGGCCGTCATTGGCGCGTCAGCCGGCGGCCGCCGCCCCCGCCTCTCCCCCGCCCTCGCGCCCCGTCCCGTGGAGCGCGCGCTCCACGGCCTCGTACGAGGCGCCGTGGTCGGCGAGTACGTCCGCCACCACTCCGGGCCGCACGAGGAGGGCCAGCAGCAGGTGCTCGCCGCCGATGAAGCGGTCGCCCCGGCCCACGGCGATCCGCAGGGAGCCTTCCAGCACCCCCTTGGCGCCCGCGGTGAGCGGCCGGCGGCCGGACCGGCGACGGCGGCCCCTGGCGTCCTCCGCCAGCGCCCCCTCGCCGTGCTCCTCCTCGATCCGGGCGACGATCTCTCCGACGTCGATGCCGAGTCCGGCCAGCGCCTCCGTGTCGGCCTTCGTCAGGCCGCCCCGCCGCCGGGCCTCGCCGAGCGCCGCCTCCAGGGAGGCCCGGCGGTCGGTGACGCCGAGCGCGGTGAGGGCGGACGCGGCCCGGCCCGAGTCCTGTTCGAGGAGGGAGAGCAGCAGGTGCTCCTCGGTGATGCCGCCCTCCCCGGCGCGCCGGGAGAAGGTGACGGCTCCGGCGACGGTGGCCCGGGCCTCCTTGGTGAATCGCTCGAACATCAATGCCTCCCGTACTTCTTGTGCACGGCCTGCCTGCTGACGCCGAGTTCGGCCGCGATCTCCTGCCACGACCAGCCCTTGGCGCGGGCGCTTCCGACTTGGACGGCTTCGAGCTGCTCCAGCAGCCGCCGCAGCGCGGCGACGGCCCGCAGTCCGACGCGCGGATCTCGATCCCCGGCACGTGCGGCCAGGTCCGTTGCTTCGGTCATGATGTCAACGTACGTTGACACCCGGGGTCACGTCAACCCCGGTTGACACGCAAGGTGGCGCGAGGATCGGCGCAAGAGGGGTGGCGGCGCGGCGCGTGTCACACCGGCAGCCGGTTGGATCGGGCGGCGGCCGGGCCTAGGGTCGGGGCATGTTCGCCGCCTACGCAGCCCGCATCGACCGCGAGAACCCCCTGAACGGCCTGGAACTGGGCGAGCGCCCCGCTCCGGAGGCCCGGCCCGGCTGGACCACCGTCGAGGTCCGCGCCGCCTCGCTCAACCACCACGACCTCTGGTCGCTGCGCGGCGTGGGCATCACGGAGGACCGGCTGCCGATGATCCTCGGCTGCGACGCGGCCGGCATCGACGAGGACGGCAACGAGGTCGTCGTGCACTCGGTGATCGGCCAGACCGGCCACGGGGTCGGCCCGAAGGAGCCGCGCTCGATCCTGACCGAGCGCTACCAGGGCACGTTCGCCGAGCGCGTCGCCGTGCCCGCCTGGAACGTGCTGCCCAAGCCGAAGGAGCTGAGCTTCGAGGAGGCCGCCTGCCTGCCGACCGCCTGGCTCACCGCGTACCGGATGCTCTTCACCAACGCCGGTGTGCGCCCCGGCGATTCCGTACTGGTGCAGGGCGCGGGCGGCGGGGTCGCCACCGCCGCCGTCGTCCTCGGCCGGGCGGCGGGCCTCCGGGTCTACGCGACCAGCCGCGACGAGGCCAAGCGGAGGCGGGCGGTCGAACTGGGCGCCGTCGACGCCTTCGAACCCGGCGCCCGGCTGCCCGAGCGCGTGGACGCCGTCATCGAGACGGTCGGCGCCGCGACCTGGTCCCACTCGGTCAAGTCGCTCCGCCCCGGCGGCACCCTCGTCATCTCGGGCGCCACCAGCGGAGACCGGCCTACGCACGCCGAGTTGACCAGGATCTTCTTCCTGGAACTCAAGATCGTCGGCTCCACGATGGGCTCCAAGGACGAGTTGGAGGACCTGCTCTCCTTCTGCGCGACGACCGGCGTACGGCCCGTCGTCGACGCGGTCCTGCCGCTCGACCGGGCCCGCGAGGGCTTCGAACGGATGCTCACGGGCGAGCAGTTCGGCAAGATCGTGCTCACCGCCTCCTGAGCTGCGCGCGGCAAAGTGGAGGGCGGCACGAAACGCGTCATGAGCAGGGGCTACAGTCCCTGCTCATGACAAACGAGTCGTGGGCAGGCTGGTACCGGGACCACTTGGGTTCCGACGCGGCCACCGTCTTCGCGGACGGCGGAGTGATCAAGCTGCGCATCCGGGGTGTCGACTTCGAGGGCAACCGCCTCGACGGCCTCCGCCCGGTGGTGGAACCACTCCCGGACAGTGCTTCGTTCGCGCTCGCGGACGGCGCCCTGACCGACTGCGTCCTGGAGTGGGACCAGCCGGTGACCATCGTCGCGGAGGGCGCCGGCTCCGGAGAGACCGAGCGGCCCGCCACGATGAGCTGCCTCTTCTCCCTGCGCCGCTCGGACCCCGACGTGCACCTCGCCCTCCACCTGGACGGCGCGCTCTACGAATCGGCGCGCGCCGAGCGCGACTTCACGGCGGCACTGGCCGCGATACGTGACGCCCTGCCCCAGGACGTACGGCTGCGGGCTCCGGCTCTCTGACCGGGCCGGGGTCCGCTCGCGGAGGTCACGGCGCTCCGCGCACGGCCGCGCCGAACTCCCGGAAGCCGCGATTCGTTCCCCGATCTGCCAACAGCGAGGCCGGGTTCCCCTCCCCTGCCCCCCGGGGCAGAGTCGCACCATGAAGATCCTGATTCTGGGCGGTACGGAGTTCGTCGGACGGTCCGTCGCCGAAGCGGCGCTCGGGCGCGGCTGGGACGTGTCCGTGTTCAACCGCGGCCGCCAGGCGCCCATCCCCGGCACGGTGGCGCTGCACGGCGACCGGAGGGCGGGTGAGGCCGGTCTGGCGGCGCTGGAGACCGGCGCGTGGGACGCGGTGGTCGACACCTGGACCGGCGCACCCGTGGCGGTCCGGGACGCGGCCCGGCTGCTCGCCGACCGGACCGGCCACTACACGTACGTCTCCACCCGCTCGGTGCACCCCTACCCGGCGCCCGCCGGCCTGCCGGAGGACGGCCCGCTGGTGTCCGGTGCCTCCCCCGACGAGGCGGGCGAAGTCCCGTACCCGCAGGCGAAGCTGGGCGGCGAGCTGGCCGCGCTCGACGCCTTCGGCGACCGCGCCCTGCTGGCACGCCCCGGCCTGATCCTCGGCCCGTACGAGAACATCGGCCGGCTGCCGTGGTGGCTGACCCGGATAGCCCGTGGCGGCCCGGTCCTGGCGCCGGGCCCCCACGACAGCCCGATCCAGTACATCGACGCCCGCGACCTCGCCACGTGGGTGCTGGACGCTGCGGAGAAGGGCCTGCACGGCCCCTACAACACGGTCGGCGAGTCCGGTCACGCCACCCTGGGCGAGCTGCTGGACGCCTGCGTCCGGGTCACCGGTTCCGACGCCGAACTGCGCTGGACCGACCCGGACACCCTCCTCGCGGCGGGCGTGACGCCCTGGACCGAGCTCCCGATCTGGCTGCCCGCCGGGGAGATGCACGACACCCTCCACCGGGGCGACGTCAGCAAGGCCCTGGCCGCCGGTCTGCGCTGCCGCCCTGTGGCCGAGACCGTCGCCGACACCTGGACCTGGCTGGAGTCGATCGGCGGCACCGCCCCGCAGCGCCCCGACCGGCCCCCGGTCGGCCTCGCCCCGGAGGTGGAGGCCCGCCTGCTCGCGGCCGGCTGAGGACCTACCGTGGCGCCATGACCGACTTCCTCCTCCACCTCACCGAACCCGCCCTCTGGGCAGCCGCCCAGCACGACGGCACCTACACCTGGTCCACCCGGGGCCGCACTCTCCAGCAGGAGGGCTTCATCCACCTCTCCCACTCCCACCAACTCCCCGCCGTGGCCCGCATGCTGTACGGCTCCGAGGAGGTGGAGCTCATCGTCCTGGTCATCGACCCGACCCGCCTCACCGCACCCCTGCGCCACGAGGCCATGTCCGAGGGCGGCGAGGACTTCCCCCACCTGTACGGGCCGCTGCCGGTGGACGCGGTGGTCGAGGTGCGGGCGTGGACGGGGGACGGGGGCGGCGGGACGGCGGGCTGAGGCCGGCGGACGGGGCTGAAGGCACCCGGGACGGCCGCCCAAGCCCGAGCCGACGTCGGCCTCCCGCAGGGACGGTGACCCAGAAGGTACAGGCCTTCTCAGCAGGTCCTTCGCGCCGTCTCCCCGCACGACTGCTTCGCTCAGCCGAGCGCAGGCCTTGGCGTACAGGGCGAGCTCTCCCGGCTCGGTGACACCCAACTGGGAGGAGACACGCTCGACGTGGGCCCGTCCGCCGTCGCCCTCGGCGCGGGGGTTGAAGCCGTTGACGGGGAACATGTCCATCCATGTGGTGGCGGGAAGGATGCCCAGCAGATGCTGACGAGAGTCGGCGCGATCTCACGCGTCTGCGCTGACCTGTGGCCGAAAAGCACCGCACCCGGCCCGCCATGGACGCCACATTCGGCGCCCTGAGGACCGGGTGCGGTCAGGTGGGCGGACGCGACCCGCGACGCTCGCGGGTCGGACGGCCCGGCCAGACCTTCTTGGTCTCCATGCGACGGGTCGGATCGGTGACCTGCGGTGATCACTCCTGCAGGCCGCTGAACTGGCCTTTCACCGTTGACCAGCGATGGGTCCCGACGGCCCTGACCGGGTGTCCTGTGGACTGTGTGCGGACTGCGGGGAAGCTTTCAAAGTGCCCCCGCCGGCACTGCCACCTGCTGAAGTGCTGCTGCCTCCCTGGGGCGGCGTCACTGAAGTCGGGGCACTCCATCACCCAGCAAGAGCCTCTCAAGCGGCGGGAACAAGGCCCTCGACAACCATGATACTCGCCAGGAACAGCCACTTTCTGTCATTCTGACCCCATTTCGGGCAGCCCACTTCACGAAAGCGCGAGGCCAAAATCTGAAACCGTCCACAAAGAAGATGATGTCAAACCGTCACACCCTGCCGGAGGAGCGGACCGCCCACGTCAGAAGTCGCAGAATACCGAGTGTCGAGGAAACCGCTGGAACCCCCAGCAATTGCGATATCGAACCGGATTACGAAGCACCATCTTCCCGCATGCGCTGAAGGATGGCTGTAAGGTCGGTATCGAGCGCAAGGCTCCCCGGACGAGCGCGATAGTCCACCTGGCTCGGCAGGATCGCGATCTGATCGCTGAATCGATCACCGAACTCCCGGTCAAGCCCGACACCGACGAATCCCCGACGAACATCGCTTTGGGACGTTTCCTCAGTGGCAAGGCCGAGTAGGGCCGCTTGGGAGTTCATGGAACTCGCGTGCACGCGCTGCCAATTGTTAGCCACCATACGGCGGCACTCTTCGATACTCATTCGACTCAGTCCGGTGTTCACGCGAGTGGGGGCATGCGCCAAGCTGCCGGCAAAGTTGAAGAAGTCGCTGATGGCGTACCGGCTTCGTCGCCACATGTACGCACGGTACGGAACGTTCTGAGGAAGATACCCAGGTGTGACGTTCAGCCAGATTTCGTCGTAGCTTCCGGAGCCGTCCGCACGAAAATCGTTGTCGAGCTCCTCCAGCCAGAGCCCTGATGTCCAGCCGTACGTTTCTCCCTCCATTAGCAGAATCCGCAGAAGCCGGTCTTCCAAACCATCCAACGCGTAGTCGAACAGCGCACCGATCGCGCCGACGGTGAGCGAGTGCCGAGTCCTCATGTAGCGCAGGAGCAGGCTGGCGTACTCGATCAGCTCATACCGTTCAGATTTCGGGAACTGCTCAACATACTTGCGTTGATGGGCGATTCCAACAACCTCCTCAGGGGTGATACCCAGTGGGACTTCGCTCATGTAGTTGATCCCAGTCGCCGTGGGCCGGAGGAGGAGGCTCCAAGGATTCGGGAATGTCTTGAAGTGTTTCAGGAGGTCAGGCGCAGTGTCCGCGAAATGCTGCGTGCAGGCAGCGCAGAAGCATGAGGCTTCGACCTGGGCGTCCTCTCCGCCCATTCCCCAAAGGTCCGTGACGTCAAGAGCCACTCCTTGCAACCCGACTCCAGTCAGACGTGCCGCGACATCTTTAACGATATCGATGCCAGTTCCCAAGATCGCACCCAGCACCTCAGTCGAACGCGGATTGGCAAGGCAGGGCTGCGGCGAGGTGGTTCCGTTGATGTCGCGTGTCAGCAGCCCTTCTCCAGGGATGTACCCCATGGTCGGAACGAACGTCAGAATAATATTCTTCCCGAGTGACATGAATGCCTTCACGACATCCTCGAAACCCTTCAGTGCCGGGGAAGGCTGCGCGTGGCTGGAGAGCGGAACTCCCCTCATTCCGTCGATCTCGTACAGGAGGCCGTCCGCCTCCGCCACAGGGAGGGCAACCGTGCTGGAGTCAACGCCCCAGATGGCCCGGAACTCCTCAAGAAGAACCTCGGGAGACTTGTAGCGCAAGATCGACAAGCTGGGAATGTCAAGGACTCCCTCACCGGCCGACTGGGATACGTTGGAGATGCTGAACTGACGGCGGCCCATCTACTTCTTCCTTCCTCTGGCAAGGGCTTGGAGGCCGTTCGATGAAACTTCCATGCGACCGCTAGGGCTGGCACGCAGGTATCCACGGTCGATCAGGAGTCGCATGGCCATTTTCGCCAGATCCGGCGAAAGGTGTGGGGACGCCTCGGCGGCGACCTCGACGGCAGCAGACTCCTCCAGACGCCCGTCGAGAGAAAGGGAAGCGCTCCGGGCAAGAGCGCTGAGCACTTCGTATTCGGATTCTGAAATGCCCCAAACATGGGGAGCCCTGACAAGTCCCAATGCAGTTTCCCTGGACGATGCAGACCGTGGAGCATGTATGGCGCGATCCCGTGGTCTCACCGAATCAAGAGTTCGCAAGATCGTGACGGCAACCTCTGCCGCGTTCCTGGATGCCAGCTCCTGAGACCCTTGGGCGTCGTATCTGAACTTTTCCGCGTCGGCATTGTCGCTTACCCCCCGGATGACGAGAGCATCCAGACCGCCGGCGAGGTGAGCAGCCTGCACCAGGCCGGCTCCCTCCATGTCGAGGGCCGCCGCGTCATTGAAGTTCGCGCGCAGATAGGCCGCAATCTCGGACTCGGCGTCAGCCAGAACCACGTCGCCGGATGCGATCGGCTTGAAGTGCACGCCGCGTCGCCCTCGCAAGGCGGCACGTGCCGCCTGATCGAGCCGATGGGAAGACGGCCAGACATCGGGACGCACTTCGAATCGCCCCGGACTCTGCTTGCCTCCGTGGATCCCATACACCTTGGTGGCGACAACCACATCGCCAATCTGAATGTCGCTCTTGAGCCCGCCCGCCACGCCCACGAACAGCACCGCTTGAGGGTTGAACCAATGCGCCACGCGCTCCGTGAGCACCGCGGTAGCGCCAGCGCCCACTCCTGCCTCGACGAGCGCGATGCGCCACGGGGTGCCGGGCAGCCGTGCGCTCTCAACACGAGTGCCGTGTGGGTGGACGAGCGGCTCTATGTCCGTGACGTGGTCACGCACAGCGAGATACTCCACGGGCAGCGCGGTCAGCACCGCAATGAAGGGAGCGGGGTCCGACATAGGCAAAGCATACGGATAACTGCCATGCTCTGTGGTGTCGTTGACGCCTCGAAGTGAGGGAGGATCATGCGTTCGGAGAGGTCGGATCAGCAAGGGGTGACCACTCTGGCAGGCCTGCATCTCGTGGAGTACCAAGTGATCAAGGAGGAGCAGAAGGCGAGGATCGGCTTCCGTGACAATCTTCTGTATGTCGCCCTCGCCGCCGTCACCGCTGTAGTCGCCGCCGCAGCACAGTCGAAGGCGCCGGTCCTGTTACTTTCCCTGCCTCCGGTCTGCGTAGTGCTCGGGTGGACCTACCTCGTAAACGACGAAAAGATCTCCGCGATTGGGACCTACATCCGTGAGGAGTTGGGGCCTCAGCTGGCTTCCCTCAGCCAATCCGGGGACCGTCAGGTCGTAGTCTTCGGATGGGAGATGGCCCATCGTTCAGACGATCGGCGAAAGTCCCGGAAGCTGATACAGCTCCTGATCGACCTGGCAGCCTTCTGCCTGGTGCCACTGGCCGGGCTGGTGGCCTTCTGGACGACGGGCGAATACGGCGCCGGGTTGTTGTCCGTATCGGTCATCGAGGGATTGGCCATCACAGGGCTCGGCGTACAAGTGCTGCTTTACACCCGCCCCTCCTCGCGGAGCCCTTCGACGCCGTCCGGACGGTAGGCACGAGCGGGCGTCACCAGGCCGGACAGCGGGTTCCGGCTCTCTCCCCCTCCCCGGGCACAACATAAGCCTCAGTCCTTCGTGGCGTTCCGCCGACGAGGTCAGCCGCATCCCCTGCGGCCGGCCATTTCCTCATCGGGATTCCGGCTGGGAGAGACCGGGTGCGGCTGCGCGCACCATGAGGCTCATTCCCGCTGGGCGACCACCTCCGCCAGGAGGCGCCGGGGGTTGTGGCCGGAGGTCTCGGCTCGGGCGAGGGTTGTGGTCAGGGCGGTCCAGGCGGGGTCGGCGATGATCCCGTCGGCGTGGTCGGGGAGGGCCGCGCGCACGTCTTGCCCGCAGCGGCGGGCGGTTGCGACTCGCGGTGCTCGGCGGGCCAAGTCCGCCAGGACGGTGCGGAGGAGGAGCCGCTCGACTACCGCCGCTGGAAGTCCGAGTGGGACTGCGCAAGGCGCTCCAGGGGCGGAGGACAGCGAGGCGGCCGGGCGCGAGGGGCCGAAAGCCCGTCGAGCTGCCGCACCTGGTGACCCGCGACCTGCGGCACTTCTACGCCTCCGCGCTCATCGCGGGCAGGGCGAGCATCAACCAGGTCCAGATGGTCCTCGGCCACGCGTCCGCCGTCATCACGCTGCGGATCTACGCGCTTCCGTGGCCGAGCCGAAAACACCGCACCCGGCCCGCCATGGACGCCATGTTCGGCGTCCTGCGGACCGGGTGCGGTCAGGTAGGCAACGTGACCCGCGAAATCGCGGGTCAGAAGGCCCAACCCGAGATCAGGCCTTCTTGGTCTCCCAGAAGATCTTGTCGATCTCGGCGATCAGGTCCAGAGCCTTCTGGCCCGTGGCCGGGTCGTTCGACGCCTTGGCGGCGGAGAGCGCCTTCAGGGTGTCGTTGACCAGCTGGTGCAGCTGGGGGTACTTCTCGAAGTGCGGGGCCTTGAAGTAGTCGCTCCAGAGCACGGAGACGTGGTGCTTCGCGAGCTCCGCACGCTGTTCCTTGATCAGGACCGAGCGGGTGCGGAAGTCCGCGTCCTCATTGGCCTGGTACTTCTCCTGGACGGCCTTGACGGACTCCGCCTCGATGCGGGCCTGGGCCGGGTCGTACACACCGCAGGGCAGGTCGCAGTGGGCGCTGACCTTCACCTTGGGGGCAAACAGGCGGGAGAGCATGGAGCTGTCCTTCCTCGTGATCGTCTTCTCAGGTGGGACATTACTCCGTGGAGCACCTGTTTCAGCGAGTGCCCCCATGGGCTTAGGTCAAAAGTCCGGGGTGAGGATGAGCGCCTGAGGCCGAATGTACGAGCGAGGCCCGAGGCGGTGTACTGGAGGCGGACGAACGGACCGGGGAGGTAGCGGAGATGGCGGAACCGGCGCAGGGGCCCGGGGACGGGCGGGCGGCAGGGGTGCGGTTTCAGGTGGTGGAGGTGACGGGGCCTTCGATGGTGCCGACGCTCTACCACGGTGACCGGCTCCTGGTGCAGTACGGGGCGCCGGTGCGTCCGGGGGACGTGGTGATTCTGCGCCACCCCTTCCAGCAGGATCTGCTGGTGGTGAAGCGGGCCACCGAGCGCCGGCCGGGCGGCTGGTGGGTGCTGGCGGACAACACGTTCGCGGGCGGCGACAGCACGGTGTACGGGACCGTCCCGGAGGATCTCGTACTGGCCCGGGCGCACCTGCGGTTCCGGCCGTTGCGGAAGGATCAGCGGTCGCCGCTGGGGGTGCTGGGCTGGGCGGCCTCGGCGGTGCGGCCGCTGTCGGCGGACCGGTCGGCCTCCAGGCGTTTGCGGGCCCGGTAGGCGGCCACGTTGGCACGGGTCGCGCAGCGGTCGGAGCAGTACCGCCGCGACCGGTTGGTGGAGGTGTCCAGGTAGGCGTTGCGGCACGGCGGTGCCTCGCAGAGGCCCAGCCGGTCCACCCCGTGGGTGGTGAGGTGGAAGGCGAGCCCCATGGCGGCGATGGCGGCGTAGCCGGCGGTGGCGTTGGACGGATGGTCCGCCAGGTGCATGTGCCAGTCCGGCTTCCCGGTGCCGTCCAGGGTGTCGTGGCCGGAGATCTGCGGGCTGACGGGGAACTCCAGCAGCAGGGAGTTGAGCAGGTCGACCGCGAGGGTCTCGTCGCCTCCGTCGGCGGCTTCGAAGACGGCGCGCAGCCGGCCCCGTACGGAGCGGAAGCGGGTCACGTCGGCGTCGGTCGCCCGCCGGGCGGCCTGGGCGTTACCGGCGAAGAGCTCGCGGACGGCGTCGACCGAGGTGAGCGCGTCCTTGTTGCGGGCCGGCTCCTCGGTGTTGACCAGACGCACGGCGTAGTCCGAGTAATAGGCCAGTTCCACTTGTCGTCCTTACGGCGTGGGTCCAAAGTTCCCTGCAACCAGCAGTGTAATGGTCGATCCCGCAATTTGAGTATTACATCAGAGGTGAGGGCTCACATGACGGACACCGAGGTGACGGACTCGGCCGCGGGCACCGGCCGGCGTCCCTGGCAGCGGAGCTGGGACCGCCAGCAGGAGTGGTACATGCCGGACCGCGAGGAGCGCTTCCGGATCATGCTCGACATGGTCGAGGCCGTGGTCGGCCCCGAGCCGAGCGTGCTCGACCTCGCCTGCGGTACGGGAAGTATTACGGACCGGCTGCTCCGCCGGTTCCCGAAGGCCACCAGTACGGGCGTGGATCTCGACCCCGCGCTCCTCGCCATCGCCCGCGGCACCTTCGCAGGCGACGACCGGGTCACCCTCGTCACCGCGGATCTCAAGGACCCCGCGTGGCCGGCGGCGCTGCCCCGTACCTCGTACGACGCGGTACTCACGGCCACCGCGCTCCACTGGTTCCACCGTGAGCCGCTCGCCGTGCTCTACGGGCAGGTCGGCGAACTGGTTCGGGAGGGCGGGGTGTTCATGAACGCGGACCACATGACCGACGCGTCCACTCCTCGCCTCAACGCGGCCGAACGCGCCCACCGGCACGCCGGGACGGACCGGGCCGCCAGGGCGGCGGGCGCGCTCGACCGGGCCGAGTGGTGGGGCGAGGCCGCGAAGGACCCGGCGCTCGCCGGACCGACCGCCGAGCGGTTCGCGATCCACGGCGACCACGCCGACGGGGAGGCCCCCTCGGCGGACTGGCACGCCCGTACGCTGCGCGCGTCCGGCTTCGGCGAGGCGCGGACCGTCTGGGCCTCGCCCTCCGACGCGGTGGTGCTCGCGCTGAAGTAGCGGCGCAGGGCGGCGGGGGCGGCACGGAGAGGCTTCCGTGCCGCCCCCGCCGCCGTGTCCCAGCACCCCAACTCCAGTACGGCACCTCGCGCGGGACACGCTTGAGATCCGTCGCGTCCGGCCGCAACCTCCGTCGTGGTCCGGCGCACTGGAAGGGGTGAGACGGTCCGCGCCCGCGGGCCCGGAGAGGGGCGGGGAATGCGGACGGACGAGGATGCCGCGCTGCACGCCTTCGTGGAGGGCCGACGCACCGCGCTGTTCCGCAGCGCCTATCTGTTGTGCGGCGACCGGCACGAGGCCGAGGACCTGGTGCAGACGGCGCTCGTGAAGGTGCTGGTCGGTGGCCGGCGGCACGGGCGGCTCGACAACGTCGAGGCGTACGCGCGCAGGACGCTGGTCAACACGTTCATCGCGTCCCGCCGCAGGTTCTGGCGGCGGGAGCAGCCCTTCGGCGAGCTGCCCGACCGCGCGGCCGGTCAGGAGGACAGCGACACCGGCCTCCAGGTACGGGCGGCGCTCGCCCGGCTCACGGCCAAGCAGCGCGCGGTGCTGGTCCTCCGCTACTGGGAGGACCTGAGCGTGGAGGCCACGGCGGACCTGCTCGGAATGCGGCAGAACACGGTCAAGAGCCACGCGGCTCGGGGATTGGCGGCGCTGCGCGCCGGGATGACGGAGGAATTGGTGTGAGCGACGACGTGAAGAACTTGCTGGAGAGGGCCGCGGCGGACGCCGGACGGCCGGTGCTGTCGACGGAGGCGGTGTACGCGGGCGCGGCCCGGGTGCGGTTCCGCCGGCGGGCGGCGGTCTCGTGCGCGGCCCTCGCGGTCGTGGCGGCCGGGGCCGTCGTGGTGCCTCAGCTGAACCAGGACTCCGCCACCCCGCTGGAGCGGGTCTCGGTCGCGGCGTCGGCGACTTCCGGCGCGGACAAGGCGAGGCGGGTCGCCGCTCTGCTGCCCACGGGGGTCGGCCGGCTGGAGGAAGTCTCGTTCGTGGTGCTGATCAAGCACGTGAAGCCGAGCGAGGACACGAGGCACTTCATCGGTCCCTTGGACGGGGACTACGCGGTCCACAAGGACGGCGGGGTCGGCTACCTCTCGTTCGAGATCAGGAGTGCGAAGGAGAGCGCCGCGAAGAGCGGCGACGGCGCGCCGCTCGCTGCCCAGGACCTGTGCGAGGTCAACGGCAAGGAGCCGGGGCGCGCGGACTGCGTGCGCGAGGTGCTGCCGGACGGACGTGTCCTCACCACCTGGAGCGACGCGATGGACTACGGGGCCGGAACGCCCCAGTGGGGTCCGGAGATCGACGGGCAGCTGGTCCTGGAGGACGGCAGCGCCCTGATGCTCCGTTCCAGCACCGGGTTCGAGGCCAAGGGGGCGCAGGGCCCGCTGCTGAAGACCCCGCCGCTCACCGCCGCCGAGGTCCGTGACCTGCTGAAGCGACCGGAGCTGCTGCCGGGCAAGTGAGCCTGCGCGTGCCTCGGGGCGGTGGACCGGAAGGGTCTCCACCGCCCCGAGGCACGCCCGCCTACAGCACCTTGGAGAGGAACGCCTGCGTCCGCTCGTGCCGCGGGTTGGTCAGCACGTCCCGCGGGTGGCCCGCTTCGACGACCACGCCATCGTCCATGAAGACGAGCGCGTCGCCGACCTCGCGGGCGAAGCCCATCTCGTGGGTGACGACGATCATCGTCATGCCTTCCTCGGCCAGTCCGCGCATGACGTCCAGGACGTCTCCGACCAGCTCCGGGTCGAGCGCGGAGGTGGGCTCGTCGAAGAGCATCAGCTTGGGCTGCATGGCCAGTGCGCGGGCGATGGCGACCCGCTGCTGCTGCCCGCCGGAGAGCTGCGAGGGGTAGCTGTCCTGCTTGTCGGAGAGGCCGACCCGGTCCAGCAGGCGCTCCGCGCGCTCGCGGGCGACGGCCCTGGATTCGCGCAGGACCTGGACCGGGGCTTCCATGACGTTCTCGATGGCCGTCATGTGC
Source organism: Streptomyces sp. NPDC001770 (assembly GCF_053596135.1). Lineage (NCBI taxonomy): Bacteria > Bacillati > Actinomycetota > Actinomycetes > Kitasatosporales > Streptomycetaceae > Streptomyces > Streptomyces sp. NPDC001770. Next base: position 163,685 of record NZ_JBSFFN010000016.1, read on the forward strand.
GGGAACAGGTTGAAGCGCTGGAAGACCATGCCGATGTCGCGGCGCCGCAGGGCGACTTCGCTGTCCCTGAGCTCGTACAGCCGGCCGCCGTGCTCGCGGTAGCCGACGAGTTCGCCGTCGACGGAGAGCCGTCCGGCGTTGATCTTCTCCAGGTGGTTGATGCACCGCAGGAAGGTCGACTTGCCGGAACCGGACGGTCCGATCAGGCAGAACACCTCCCCGGGGGCGACCTCCAGGTCGATGCCCTTGAGGACGTGCGAGGCGCCGTAGGACTTGTGGACGCCCTCGGACTTCACCATGGCGGTCATGCGACGCCTCCCTTGGGACGGCTCAGGGACAGCACGTTGGCCTTGACCCTCTGGAACGGGGTGGGCGGAAGGCTGCGGCTCGATCCGCGGGCGAAGTGACGCTCCAGGTAGTACTGGCCGATGCTCAGCACCGAGGTCGCCACCATGTACCAGACCGCCGCGAGGAAGAGCATCTCCACGGTGGCGCCGGAGGACTGGGAGACGTTCTGGGTGGAGCGCAGCAGTTCGCCGTACTGGACGGCGACCGCGAGCGAGGAGGTCTTCAGCATGTTGATGACCTCGTTGCCCGTGGGCGGCACGATGACGCGCATCGCCTGCGGGACGACGATCCGGCGCAGCGTCCTGCCGTGGGTCATGCCCAGCGCGTGCGCCGCCTCGGTCTGGCCCTCGTCGACGGACTGGAGGCCGGCGCGGCAGATCTCGGCCATGTACGCGGCCTCGTTGAGCCCGAGGCCGAGCAGCGCGCAGAGGAACGGGGTCATGAAGGACGACCACTCGTCCTTGTAGACCGGCCCGAGGTCGATGTACTTGAAGACGAGGCCGAGGTTGAACCAGACGAGCAGCTGTACGTAGACCGGGGTGCCGCGGAAGAACCAGATGTAGCCCCAGGCGACGGACGAGGTCACCGGGTTCTTGGAGAGCCGCATCACCGCGAGCACGACGCCGAGGACGATGCCGATCACCATGGCCAGCAGGGTGATGACGACGGTGTTCCTGACGCCTTCGAGGATCTGGTCGTTGAAGAAGTAGTCAGGTATCGCGCCCCAGTTGATGTCGCCCTGGGAGAAGGCGTAGACGAGGGAGGCGAGCAGGCCGAGGACCACGATCGCGGCGACGTACCGGCCGTAGTGGCGTACCGGGACGGCCCTGATCGGCTCGGGCCCGGCAGCCGGAGCCGGCGGGGTGTCCGCAGGCTCCGTCTTGTCGATGTCAATCACTGTTGTCGCCTTTCAGCGCCGGAACCCGGTCAGGATCCGCCGTTGATCTTGGACTCGGTGACCGCGCCGGCGTCCACGCCCCACTTGCTGATGACCTTCTGGTACGTGCCGTCCTTGATGATCGCGTCCAGGGCCGACTGGATGGCCTTGGTGAGCTGGTCGTTGCCCTTGGCGATGGCGATGCCGTACGGGGCCGCCTCGACCTGCTCGCCGACGAGCTGGAAGTCCTTGCCCCCGCCCGAGGTCTTGACCGCGTAGGCGGCGACCGGGAAGTCGGAGGAGCCGGCGTCGGCGCCGCCGGCGCGCAGCCGGGTCTGGGCCTCCAGGTCGTTGTCGAACGCCTCGATGGAGATCTTGCCCTTGGCGCCGCACTTGGCGCTCTCGGCCTTGGCGAGGTCGTGGGAGACGGTGCCGCGCTGGACGACCATCTTCTTGCCGCAGAGGTCCGCCCAGGTGGCTATGCCCTTGTCGTCGCCCTTCTTGGTGTAGATCGAGACGCCGGCGGTGAAGTAGTCGACGAAGTCGACGCCTTCACCGACCTTCTTGTTCGTCTCGGGGTCGACGCCGTCCTGGCGGTTCTTGGTGTCGGTCATGGCCGACATGGCCAGGTCGTAGCGGCCGGAGCGCAGGCCGGTGAGCAGGGTGTCGAAGGTGCCGTTCTCGAAGACGAACTTCACGCCGAGCTGCTTGCCGAGCGCGGCGCCGAGGTCGGGGTCGATGCCGATGGTGGCGCCGTCCTCGCCCTTGAACTCGACCGGCGGGTAGGCGATGTCGGAACCGACCTTGATCTCGCCCTTGTCCCGGATGTCCTGGGGCAGCAGGTCGGCGAGCGGGGCGGCGGCCGAAGCGGAGGCGGCCGGCTCGTCCTTCTTGGCGGAGTCGGTCTGGTCACCGCAGCCGGTCAGGATCAGCGCGCCGGCGACCGCGAGGGAGCTCACCGCAGCCAGACGGGACATGGCGGGCGTACAGCGGATGGTGCGAGCGGTCATGGTCGGAGTCCTCCGGCGGTGAGGGAGTGTCAAAAAGAAAGGGGCGCCTGAACGCATCTTCGAGTCCCGACACCCCGAGCGATTAGGGCATCTTGCCATCCGGAATAGCCCATTCAGGGGTCCAGCCATGTCAAAATCGGGTAACGGGCGACCCCCGAATCCCCAGAGGCCGACTGAGCGGAACCGGACCATCTGTGAGAATTTCACCGTGAGACCGGAGAATCTCCGGAACGGCCGGATCGGCCCGACGACTCGTGTGCCGTACAACGGACTTGCCGCCGAGCGCGCTTCCGTCGTGCGGACTTGTCACACCATTCGCCCATGAACCACGTCACCGGGTCGAAAGAGACTCGTCCACGGCGGGCCCGGTCCGGTAAGAAAGACCTTTACACCCCTCATCCGGGGACCAGGACGCGTGTGCGGCGCGTCCGCGCGTACGAACGCTCCCTGCCGAGGCGGTCCAACCGCCGGCGCGGGGACGTACGCGGTGCCCACCCACCCCTCCTCGACCAGGAGCGGCAAACCCTCAGACGATGAAGACTTAAGGGGTCAGACAGCATGGCAGCGGAGATCGTCAATCCTCTCAACCACAGCACGACCGGCAGCGGGGCCGGAGAGTCGGACACGGCCGACGAGCCCTTCGATCCGGCCTTCGCGCTCCACCGCGGCGGGAAGATGGCCGTGCAGGCCACCGTGCCGATCCGTGACAAGGACGACCTGTCCCTCGCCTACACGCCGGGCGTCGCCAAGGTGTGCAGCGCCATCGCGGAGAACCCGGAGCTCGTCCACGACTACACCTGGAAGTCGCAGGTCGTGGCGGTCGTCACGGACGGCACCGCGGTCCTCGGCCTCGGGGACATCGGCCCCGAGGCGTCGCTCCCGGTGATGGAGGGCAAGGCCATCCTCTTCAAGCAGTTCGGCGGTGTGGACGCGGTGCCGATCGCCCTCGCCACCACCGACACGGACGAGATCGTGGAGACCGTCGTCCGGCTCGCGCCCTCCTTCGGCGGGGTCAACCTGGAGGACATCTCGGCGCCTCGCTGCTTCGAGATCGAGCGCAGGCTCCAGGAGCGGCTGGACATCCCGGTCTTCCACGACGACCAGCACGGCACCGCCGTGGTGACGCTGGCGGCCCTGCGCAACGCGGCGAAGCTCTCCGGCCGGACCCTGGGCGACCTGCGCGGCGTCATCTCCGGCGCGGGCGCGGCCGGTGTCGCCATCGCGAAGTTCCTGCTGGAGGCGGGCATCGGCGACATCGCCGTCGCCGACCGCAAGGGCATCGTCAGCCGGGACCGCGAGGACCTCAGCGAGGTCAAGCGGGAGCTGGCCGAGATCACCAACAAGGCCGGGATCTCGGGCCCGTTGGAGGACGCGCTGGCCGGTGCGGACGTCTTCATCGGCGTCTCCGGCGGCACGGTCCCCGAGCCCGCCGTCGCCTCGATGGCCCCGGGCGCGTACGTCTTCGCCATGGCCAACCCGAACCCCGAGGTCCACCCGGACATCGCGCACAAGTACGCGGCGGTCGTGGCCACCGGGCGTTCGGACTATCCGAACCAGATCAACAACGTGCTGGCCTTCCCCGGCATCTTCGCGGGCGCGCTCCAGGTCCGGGCCTCCCGGATCACCGAGGGCATGAAGATCGCCGCGGCGAACGCGCTGGCCGACGTGGTCGGCGACGAGCTGGCCGCGGAGTACGTGATCCCGTCGCCGTTCGACGAGCGGGTGGCCCCGGCGGTGACGGCCGCGGTCGCCGCCGCCGCGCGGGCCGAGGGTGTCGCACGGCGCTGACGCCCCGCGCCGCATCGGACGTACGGAGCCCCGCTCCCCCGCATGACGGGGAGCGGGGCTCCGTACGTACGGAAGAGGGTCAGTGGCTGCGGCGGGTGACGAACTCCGCGAGGGAGAGCAGATCGCCTGCGGCCGCCGGGTCGGGCACGGCCCGGGAGAGGTGGTGGACCGCCCGCGCCATCCGGTCGGCGGCCGTGACCTGCGCCCAGTCGCGCCCGCCGGCCCGCTCCACGGCGTCGGCGGCCCGGCTCACCTCGTCCGGTGCGCCGAGGGGGCCCTCGTAGAGCGCGGCGAGCTCGGCGGCCGCCGGGGTCCCGGAGGTGAGCGCGGCCACCACGGGCAGGGACTTCTTGTGGGCGGTGAGGTCCGCGCCGACCGGTTTGCCGGTGCGGTCCGGGTCGCCCCAGATGCCGATCAGGTCGTCGATGAGCTGGAAGGAGAGCCCCGACTCCCGGCCGAAGCCGTCCATCGCACCGACCGACCGGTCCGGGGCGCCCGCGTAGAGGGCGCCGACCGCGCAGGCGCAGCCGAGCAGGGCACCGGTCTTGGCCATGGCCATGGTGAGGCACTCGTCGAGGGTGACCTCCCGGGGGCCGCGTTCCTCGAAGGCGCAGTCGGCCTGCTGGCCGGCGCAGAGCTCGATGACGCAGGCGGTGAGGCGCGCCATGGCGGGGCCCGAGGCGGGGTGGTCGTCGTCGGCGAGCAGCCGCAGGGCGAGGGCCATCATGGCGTCGCCGGTGATGACGGCGTCCGGGATGCCGAAGACCGCCCAGGCGGTGGGCCGGTGGCGCCGGGTGGCGTCCTCGTCGATGACGTCGTCGTGGAGCAGGGTGAAGTTGTGCACGAGTTCGACGGCCACGGCGGCGCGCACCGCGCGTTCCGGGTCGCCGCCCAGGGCGCGGGCCGCCGCCAGCACCAGGGCGGGCCTGATGGCCTTGCCGGCCGGGCCCGATGCCGCGCTGTCCTCGTTGCCTTCGGCGTCGGCCCAGCCGAAGTGGTACATCGCCACCCGGCGCATCCCGCCGGGCAGGGACGCCACCGCGGCGCGCAGGTGCGGGTCGACGACGGCCCGGGTCCGCTCCAGGAGCGCGGCGGCCTCGTGGCCCTCGGTCGCGGCGTCCGTAGTCGTCATGGTCACGGTCACTCCCTCTGTCGCCGGTGAACCCCCGGTCCTGTGCTCCGTGGGCCGGGGGTGCGGGGCCGTACGCGCGGTGCGGCTCGTACGGGCGGTGCGGTGGCGCGGGCGTGGGCGGGGGCCCCGGGCCTTCCGTCCTGATCGGCCCGGCTCCGGGGTCCACCGCGCTCGCCGTCAGTGCCAGCGGCTGACCTCCACGTTCTCCAGGACCCCGAGGGCGTCCGGGACGAGGACGGCGGCGGAGTAGTAGGCCGTGACCAGGTAGGAGATGATCGCCTGCTCGTCGATGCCCATGAAGCGGACGGAGAGGCTCGGCTCGATCTCGTCCGGGATGCCGGTCTGGTGGAGGCCGATCACGCCCTGCTCGGCCTCGCCGGTCCTCATGCAGATGATGGAGGTGGTGCGCGCCTCGGTGATCGGGATCTTGTTCGACGGGAAGATCGGCACTCCACGCCAGGCCGGCACGTGGTGGCCGCCGACGTCCACGCTCTCCGGGACGAGTCCGCGCCGGTTGCACTCGCGGCCGAAGGCGGCGATGGCGCGGGGGTGGGCGAGGAAGAGCTTCGATCCGCGCCGGCGGGAGAGGAGTTCGTCCATGTCGTCGGGGCTGGGCGCCCCGTCGTGCGGCTGGAGCCGCTGGCCGTAGTCGCAGTTGTTGAGGAGGCCGAACTCCCGGTTGTTGATGAGCTCGTGCTCCTGGCGCTCGCGGAGCGCCTCGACCGTGAGCCGCAACTGCTGCTCGGTCTGGTTCATCGGCTGGTTGTACAGGTCCGCGACGCGGCTGTGCACCTTCAGTACGGTCTGGGCGACGCTGAGTTCGTACTCGCGGGGGGCCGCGTCGTAGTCCACGAAGGTGTGCGGGACGACGGCTTCGCCGACGTGTCCTGCCGAGAGGTCGATCGCCGCCTCGCCGTACTTGTTGGTCCGCTGCTGCGGGATGGCGAGCAGCCCGGCGAGGTGGTCGCGGAGGGTGTCGACCCGCTCGGCGAGGTTGAGCACGTCGGAGCGGCTCAGTGTCAGCAGGGTGCAGGCGGTGGCCGCGCGGGTGGTGAACTCCCACTGCGCGTCGCCCTCCACCAGGGAGTGGTCGCCGAAGTAGGAGCCGTCCGCGAGGACTCCGAGGACCGTCTCGTCCCCGTAGGGGCCCGTGCCGATCTTCTCCACCCTGCCGTGCGCCAGCAGGTAGACCCGGTCCGCCGCGTCGCCCGAGGCCGCGATGACCTCCCCGGCGGCCACGTTGCGCTGCTCGCAGCGGCGGGCCAGCTCGGCGAGCGCCTCCTCGTCCGCGTACTCGCGGAGCGCGGGCAGTTCGCCGAGCTCCGCGGGGATGACGGCGACCCGGTCGCCGGTCTGCACGAAGGTCACCCGTCCGTCCCCGACCGAGTAGCTGAGCCGACGGTTCACCCGGTACGTACCGCCCTGTACCTGCACCCACGGCAGCGTCTTCAGCAGCCACCGGGAGGTGATCTCCTGCATCTGCGGCGCGGACTTGGTGGTCGTCGCGAGGTTCCTCGCAGCGGCCGTGCCGAGACTCTGCTGCGGCGGGCCCTGCGTGTCGCGAACCTCTTCACTGACGGACATCTGACGGGTCCTCTCGATCATGGGCTGAGCTGCGTGAAGAAGCCTTTCAGCACGGAGTGTCGCTACGCCATTACACAAAAGAGTGCGACTAACCATGCTTCGATCGGGGCAGTAGGGGCGGACGGCGCCCGTCGCGTTCGATAATTTGCATCTCACATACCAGTTATTTACGGTGCCCTCATGCGGCTGACGAGATTCACCGACGTGGCGCTGCGGGTCCTGATGCGCCTCGCCGTCATGGCGGACGGCGAGGCGCCGACCACCCGGGAGGTGGCGGCGACCATGCGCGTTCCGTACACCCACACCGCCAAGGTCGTCGCCCGGCTCCAGCACCTCGGCCTGGTCGAGGCGCGCCGGGGACGCGGCGGCGGGCTCGCCCTCACCGGGGCCGGCCGCACCGCCTCCGTCGGCGGCCTCGTCCGCGAGCTCGAAGGCGCAGGGGACGTCGTGGAGTGCGAGGGGGACACCCCCTGCCCGCTGCTCGCCGCCTGCCGGCTGCGCGGCGCCCTGCGCCGGGCCCAGGAGGCCTTCTTCGCGGAGCTGGACCCGCTCACGGTCACCGAACTCGTCGCCTCGCCCACCGGCCCCCTGCTCCTCGGCATCGGCGCCACCCGCGCCGGCGCCGGCTGAACCGCACCACCCCTCCGGGCGCGCGCCCCCACGGGCCGCACCGGGCGCATGCACACCGAAAAATGCGCATCTCGCATGCCAATTCAACATCCGAGGAGTCCCGATGCTCTCCGAGCCGTCGACCGCCACCGTCCGCGCCACCCTCCCCGCCGTCGGGGCCGCCATCGGGGACATCGCCGACCTCTTCTACCGGAAGCTCTTCGCCGCCCGTCCCGAGCTGCTGAGGGACCTCTTCAACCGCGGGAACCAGGCCGTCGCGACCCAGCAGCGCGCCCTCGCCGGCTCGGTCGCCGCCTTCGCGACGATGCTGGTCGACCACCCGGACACCCGCCCCGACGTGATGCTGAGCCGGATCGCCCACAAGCACGCCTCCCTCGGCGTGACGGCCGCGCAGTACGAGGTGGTGCACACCCATCTCTTCGCCGCCATCGCGGAGGTGCTGGGCGACGCGGTCACCCCTGAGGTCGCCGCCGCCTGGGACGAGGTCTACTGGCTGATGGCCAATGCCCTGATCGCCGCCGAGGACCGGCTCTACGCGGAACGCGGCGTCGCCGCGGGCGAGGTCTGGCAGGAGTGGGAGGTCGCCGGGCGCACGACGGAGACCGCCGACGTCACCACTTTCCGGCTCCTCCCCGCCGACGGTGCCCCGGCCCCGGCCTTCCGGCCCGGCCAGTACGTCTCCGTACAGGTCGGACTCCCGGACGGCGCCCACCAGATACGCCAGTACAGCCTCTCCGGCGCCCCGGAGTCCCCGCTGCGTTCGATCACCGTCAAGCGGGTCCACGGCGGCGACGGGCCGGACGGCGAGGTCTCGGCGCACCTGCACGCGCACGTCCGCCGCGGCGACCGGCTGCGCGTCTCGCTGCCGTACGGGGACCTGACCCCCGGTCCTCTCGGCGCCGCACCGGACACCCCGCTGCTGCTCGCCTCGGCGGGGATCGGCTGCACCCCGATGCTGTCGATCCTGGAGCACCTCGCGGCCACCGGCCACGACGGGCCGGTCACCGTGGTGCACGGCGACCGCTCCCCCGCCGACCACGCCCTGCTCCTCGACCACGCGCGGCTGACCGCCGCCCTCGGGGGCGGCACCGCCCACTTCTGGTACGAGCACCCCGACGCCGGCCACCCGGCCGGGCGCACCGGGCCGGTCGACCTCGGCGGCCTGGCCGTCGCCCCCGGCACCCACGCCTACCTCTGCGGCCCGCTGCCCTTCATGCGCGCCGTACGGACCCAGCTGCTGGCCAAGGGCGTCCCGGCGGCGGACATCCACTACGAGGTGTTCGGGCCCGACCTCTGGCTCGCCCAGGACTGACCCCGCACGGCGGGAGCGGCGGGAGCGGCGGCGACACTGGAGGAGTGAGCCCGACCGACCCCGCCGCCCCTGATCCGGCCGCCCCCGGCCCCGCCGCCCCGGACCCCGCGTCCGTACTCCGCCCCCGGCTGCCCTCCCCGCTGGTGGAGGTGGACGACGAGCGGTTCGCCCGGCACGGGGTGACGCTGCTGCTCAAGCGGGACGACCTGATCCACCCGGACCTGCCGGGCAACAAGTGGCGCAAGCTGGCGCCCAACCTCGCGGACGGCGACGGGCGCCCGGTGCTGACCTTCGGCGGGGCGTACTCGAACCATCTGCGGGCGACCGCCGCCGCCGGGCGGCTGCTGGGCTTCGCCACCGTCGGGGTCGTACGCGGCGACGAGCTCGCCGGGCGCCCGCTGAACCCCTCGCTCGCCCGGTGCGCGGCCGACGGGATGCGGCTGCACTTCGTGGACCGGGGTACGTACCGCGCGAAGGACGATCCCGGGGTGCTGGCGGCACTGCTGGACCGCTTCGGGGACGCACGGGTCATTCCGGAGGGCGGCAGCAACGCACGGGCCGCACAGGGCTGTACGGAGCTCGGGCGCGAGCTGCGGGGGCGGACCGAGGTCGCGGCCGTGGCCTGCGGCACCGGTGGCACCCTGGCGGGCCTGGCGGCCGGTCTGGACCCCGGCCAACGGGCCCTCGGCGTCGCGGTGCTGCGCGGCGGCTTCCTCGCCGACGCGGTGCGGGACCTCCAGCGCGAGGCGTTCGGCGGTCCGGTGGGGCGGTGGTCGGTGGAGGACCGCTTCGCGTTCGGCGGGTACGCCCGTACGACCCCGGAACTCCACGCCTTCGCCGACGACTTCGAGGACCGCCACGGGCTGCCGGTCGAGCGGATCTACGTGGCGAAGCTGCTGTACGCGCTGGTCCGGCTGGCCGGGGAGGACGCGTTCGCCCCGGGCGCCCGGGTGACCGCGGTGGTCACCGGACGCCCGGAGCCGGGGGCATAGCGCCCACCGGGGTTCAGTCGGCGTCCGACTCCCGGTAGGCGGCGGCCTCTTCGAGGTCGAGGCGGCGCAGCAGGGTGCGGAGCATCTCGTCGTCGATGCGGCGGTCGTCGCGGAGGCGTACGAAGACTTCGCGCTCGGCCTCGATCATGTCGCGGGAGAGCCGGCGGTAGGTGTCGTCGGCGGACTCCCCGGTGAGCGGGTTGGCGGCACCGAGGCGTTCCCAGACGGCGTTGCGGCGGCGTTCCATGACCGTGCGCAGCCGGTCGGCGAGGGGGCCGGGAAGGCTGTTGCGCTCGTCCGTGAGGAGGTCGTCCAGCCGTTGTTCGGCGGCCGTGGAGGCCTCGCTCTGGGCCTGTGCCTCGGCGAGCGTCTGGGCCTGCGGGTCGGGGCCGGGCAGTTTCAGCACGCGGACCAGCAGCGGCAGGGAGAGCCCCTGGATGACCAGGGTGCCGATGACGGTGGTGAAGGTCAGGAAGAGCACCAGGTTGCGGGCGGGGAAGTGCTCGCCGTCGTCGGTGAAGGACGGGATGGAGAAGGCGATGGCGAGCGAGACGACCCCGCGCATCCCGGCCCAGCCGACGATCAGCGGGGAGGTCCAGTTGGTCTCCGGCTCGCGTTCCCTGATGCGGGAGGAGAGCCAGCGGGGCAGGTAGGTGGAGGGGTAGACCCAGAGGAAGCGGACGACGACGACGGCGACGAAGACCGCGACGGCGTACCGCACGGCGTCCCACACGGCGTAGGTGCCCAGACCCCGCAGCACGAAGGGCATCTGGAGCCCGATGAGGGCGAAGACGGCGGATTCCAGCACGAAGGCCACCATCTTCCAGACGGCGGCCTCCTGGAGCCGGGTGGCGAAGTCGACCTGCCAGGAGCGGTGTCCGAGGTAGAGGGCGACGACGACCACGGCGAGCACTCCGGAGGCGTGCACCCGCTCGGCCGCCGCGTAGGCGACGAAGGGGATCAGCAGGGAGAGGGTGTTCTGGAGCAGCGCCTCCTTGAGGTGGGTGCGCAGCCAGTGCAGCGGGACCATCAGCAGCAGGCCGACGAGGATGCCGCCGACCGAGGCGAGCAGGAACTCCCGCACTCCTTCGCCCCAGCTCATCCCGGCGCCCACGGCGGCGGCCAGGGCCACCTTGTAGGCGGTGATCGCGGTGGCGTCGTTCACCAGGGACTCGCCCTGGAGGATGGTGGTGACCCGGGCGGGCAGGCCGACCCGGCGCGCGATGGCGGCGGCGGTCACGGCGTCGGGCGGGGCGACGACCGCGCCGAGCACCAGCGCGGCGGGCAACGGCAGGTCCGGCACCAGGAGATAGGCGAGCCAGCCGACCGCGAGCGTGGCGAAGAGGACGTACCCGACCGACAGCAGCGCGACGGGCCGGGCATTGGCCCGCAGGTCCAGGTAGGAGCTGTCCACGGCGGCGGTGTACAGCAGGGGCGGCAGCAGCAGCGGCAGCACGATGTGCGCGTCGAGCGTGTACGGGGGCACCCCGGGCAGGTAGGCGGCCAGTAGTCCCACGGCTACCAGCAGCAGCGGGGCGGGCACCGGGGTGCGCCGCGCGGCTCCGGCTACCGCCGCACTGGCCGCGACCAGTGCGACCAGGGGCAATGCGTCCATCGGTCGGTCCTCACATCCGTCGTAACCTGGCCATCATGAGTGAGTGCCCGCACGTATCCGAATTGCCCCGCCCCGAGCCCACCCCGCTCAGTGACACCTGCGTGGAGTGCCGGGACGCCGGAACACACCCGGTGCAGCTACGACTCTGCCTCACCTGCGGGCACGTCGGCTGCTGCGATTCGTCACCGCTCAGGCACGGAACGGGACACGCCCGGGAGAGCGGGCACCCCGTGGTGCGGAGTTTCGAGCCGGGCGAGAGCTGGCGCTGGTGCTACGAGGACGGTTCGATCGTCTGACGTCTGGGTACGTCAAACCGGCGCCGGTTCTTCGGAATTGGGCGACGCCGAACCCCGGTACCCGTGTCTGCGCGGTCCGTCCACGTCACGGGCTGACAACTCCGGTCGCAACGGTAGCGACTGTCAGCACCTCCGTGCTTACCATGTGTGACCCCCACCGGTTGGGCTCGCGGCGACACGGCATCATGGATCGCGATAGCGTCGCCCCGACCGAGAACCGACGACCGACCGAACGGTTCCGGACCTGTTCCGGAACCTCGAACGAGTTTGTGCCACCTTGGAGGTGAGGGTGTCCCAGATCGCAGGCGAACCCGGGAACCAGGACTTCGTGGAGGTCCGGCTGCCCGCTGCGGGTGCCTACCTGTCGGTGCTGCGTACGGCCACGGCCGGCCTCGCGGCGCGCTTGGACTTCACTCTCGACGAGATCGAGGACCTCCGCATCGCGGTCGACGAGGCCTGCGCGATCCTGCTCCAGCAGGCCGTACCGGGATCCGTCCTGAGCTGCGTGTTCCGGCTCGTGGACGACTCCCTCGAAGTGACCGTGTCGGCCCCGACCACGGACGGCCGGGCACCGGAGCGCGACACCTTCGCGTGGACGGTGCTCGCCGCACTGGCGGGCAAGGTCGAATCCACGGTCGCCGACGACCGGACGGTGAGCATCAGCCTCCACAAACAACGCGGCGCGGGACCCGGGCCGGCGTGAGCGACGGGAACGGGGACGGTGCTGTGCGGGACGATTCGATCCGACCAGGGGCGGCGCACCCCAATGCCGTCCCCGAGCAACAGGCCCGGCCGCACCCGGTGGACGGGGCGGACGGGACGGGCGGTGCGGGCGGTGCGGGCGGTGCGGGCGAGCCCAGGATTGTCACGGTCGCGGCGGAGCAGGCGGAGCGGGCGGGCCAGATGAGCGAGCACGGGCATCACGATCCCAACGACCGCAGCGGTGCGCGGGCGCTCTTCGTAGTGCTCCGGGAACTGCCGGACGGTTCGCCGGAGAAGGCCGAACTGCGCAACCGGCTGGTCCGGATGCATCTGCCGCTGGTGGAGCACCTGGCGCGCCGGTTCCGCAACCGGGGCGAGCCGCTGGACGACCTCACGCAGGTCGCCACGATCGGCCTGATCAAGTCGGTGGACCGGTTCGATCCGGACCGGGGCGTGGAGTTCTCCACGTACGCGACGCCGACCGTCGTCGGGGAGATCAAGCGCCACTTCCGGGACAAGGGCTGGGCGGTGCGGGTGCCCCGCCGTCTCCAGGAGCTGCGGCTCTCGCTGACCACGGCGACCGCCGAGCTCTCCCAGCAGCACGGCCGCTCGCCGACCGTGCACGAGCTGGCGGAGCGGCTCGGCATCTCCGAGGAGGAGGTGCTGGAGGGGCTGGAATCGGCCAATGCCTACAGCACCCTCTCGCTGGACGTACCGGACACGGACGACGAGTCGCCGGCCGTCGCGGACACGCTGGGCTCGGAGGACGAGGCGCTGGAGGGCGTCGAGTACCGCGAGTCCCTGAAACCGCTGCTGGAGGGGCTGCCGCCGCGCGAGAAGCGGATCCTGCTGCTGCGGTTCTTCGGCAACATGACCCAGTCGCAGATCGCGCAGGAGGTCGGCATCTCGCAGATGCACGTCTCCCGGCTGCTGGCCCGCACGCTGGCCCAGCTGCGGGAGCGGCTGCTCGTGGAGGAGTGACGGCACGACGAAGGGCCTTGGAGACCGCGATGGTCTCCAAGGCCCTTCGAGGTGACGTTCTCCCCGCCGCGCACGCCGGACGCGGCGGCCGGTCCGCATCCTTACGCGGT
>NZ_JBSFFN010000017.1:0-156309 GCF_053596135.1 Streptomyces sp. NPDC001770
CATACATCGTCACCAACACCCCCACCCCCGACCTCGACGACATCCGCCGCCACCTCACCACCCGACTCCCCGAACACCTCATCCCCACCCACCTCGCCACCCTCGACAAACTCCCCCTCACCCCCAACGGCAAAATCGACAAACGCGCCCTCCCCGAACCCACCGCAGTCCAGTCGGGCGGTCGCGCCCCGCGCACCCCGCTCGAAGAGACCCTCGTCGCCCTCTTCACCCGCGCACTGGGTGTCGACGCCGCGCTGAGCATCGACGACGACTTCTTCCACCACGGCGGCCACTCCCTCCTCGCCGCCCGCCTCACCAACCACATCGCCGTGGCCCTCGACGTCCGGCTCACCGTCCGCGACGTCTTCCAGCACCCCACGCCCGCCCGGCTGGCCGCGCACATCAGCGCGCAGCAGACCGCGCCGGCCAAGAAGGCCCGGCCCACCCTCCGCCGTCGCACCGAGACAGAACGGATCCCCTCATGACCCCCTCCCCCGCACCCGAAGACGTCGTCTGGGACCTCCCCGGTGACACCCCGCACAGCCTGTCGCTGCTGGTGCTGCCGCACGCCGGGGGCAACGCCCACGCCTACGGCGGCTGGCGCGAGCACCTGCCGGCCGATGTGCGCCTGCTGATCGGCCAGTACCCGGGGCGCGGCGCCCGCTACTGCGAGGACCTGCCGGTGTCCGTGGACGACCTGGCGCAGCCCGTGGTGGAGTCGCTGCCGGCCGACACCGGCGAACTGGTGGTGTTCGGGCACAGCATGGGCTCCCTGGTGGCCTTCGAGGTGACCCGTGCCCTGCGGGCCGCCGGGCGCGCACCGCGCGGGCTGATCGCCTCCGCCTGCCGGGCGCCGGTGCTGCCCAACCAGTGCCCGGTGCATCCGGAGCGGCTGGACGACGACGAGCTGGTCGCCGCCATCAAGGCGCGCGGCGGCACGGACGACGGCATCCTCGACGACCCGGAGCTGCGCGAGATCGTTCTGCCGTCCATCCGGGCCGACTTCGCGATCGACGACGCCTACCGGTGCACCGCACCGGACACCCGGCTGGACTGCCGGGTCACCGTGTTCGGCGGGGACGCCGACCCGATCGTCCCGGAAGGCATGCTCGCCGGGTGGTCGCGGGTGGCCGGCCACGAGGTCGTCCCGCACGTGCTGCCCGGTGACCACTTCTACTTCCAGCAGGACCTCCGTGGCTTCTTCGACCGCCTGGTTCCGGTCCTGAACGCCCATCGCGACTCCGCCGCCGCCGCCGCGTAACCGCGCCGGCCGGCTCCGCGGAAACCCACCGAATACTCGCTCAGGGAAGAGGAAACCCACCATGACCGCTCTCGCCCAGCCGCCCGCCGCCACCGGTATCGCCGTCGTCCGGGAACCCGGCAAGCCGGCGATCGTCCACACACCGGAGTTCGCCACCATGGCGGAGGCCACCGCGTGGCTGACCTCCCAGCGGCCCGCGATCCAGGCGGAACTGCACCGCTCCGGTGCGGTCATGCTGCGCGGTCTGCCGGTGTCCGACGCGACGACGTTCGCCCGGGCGCGGGACGCGCTGATCGCGGAGCGGGCCGGCTACAAGGAGAAGGCGACCCCGCGCACCGACTTCGGGGAGGGCGTGTTCTCCTCGACCGACCTGCCGGCCGTCCAGCCCATCCGGCTCCACAACGAGAACAGCTACACCCTGGACTTCCCCGGCGTACTGCTCTTCGGCTGTGTCACCGCCCCCGAGACGGGTGGGGCCACCACCATCGGCGACATGCGCAGGGCCCTGGCCGAGCTGCCGCCGGAGCTGACCGCGCGGTTCGCGGAGGCCGGCTGGCTGCTGGTGCGCAACTACTCCGACCTGGCGGGCATGCCGTGGCGCAAGGCGTTCTCCGCCGACCGGCCCGAGGACGCCGAGGAGTACTGCGACGCGCACGCCATCGGCTGCGAGTGGCTGGACGAGGAGACCCTGCGTACGCGTCAGCGGCGTTCGGCCGTCATCTCGCACCCGGTGACCGGTGAGCGGGTCTGGTTCAACCACTTCGCGTTCTGGAACGCGCGGACTCTCGACGAGGACGTCCGCGAGGTGCTGATCGACACCTTCGGTGCGGACGGGCTGCCGTTCAACACCTACCTCGGTGACGGCACCGCCCTCTCCGACGCCGAGGTGGACGCCGTCAACGAGGTGTACCGGTCGGTGACCGTCCGGGAGACCTGGCAGGCGGGCGACCTGATGCTCGTCGACAACATCCTCTGCGCCCACGGCCGGGAGGCGTTCACCGGTGACCGGAAGATCCTCGTCGCCATGGGCGAGCCGGTGCCGCTGTCCGACTGCTCCCCGGCCTCCGCCCCCTCGACCACCCTGTACGGAAAGTGAGCCCCGCCATGACCGCCGTACTCCCCGAGCGCACCAGCGCCCTCGCCGTGACCGCCGTACTCCCCGAGCGCACCACCGCCCCCACCGCGGCCCACCCGGCGGGCTGCCCCTGCGAGGGGTGCGTCTCGGCCGGGACCGGCGCGGCCGACCTGATGGCCCGGCTCGCCGTCGTACCCGGTGACCGCACCGCCGTCGTCGCCGGCGGCCGGGAACTGAGCTTCGACCAGTTGCGCGAGCGGGCTTCGGCCTTCGCGGCGGGGCTGGCCCGGCTGGGCGCCGGGCCGGAGAGCGTCGTCGCCCTGTGCCTGCCGCGCGGCGCCGATCTGGTCACCGCGATCATCGGCACCCTCACGGCGGGGGCCGCCTATCTGCCGGTCGATCCGGCGCTCCCCGAGGAGCGGCGGCACATGCTCGTCGAGGACTCGGGCGCCGACCTGGTGGTCGCCGACCCAAGCGGCCCGGAGTTCCCCGGTCTCCGCACGGTCACGCCGGAGGAGCTGTCGGCGTCCGCGGGCGGGGCGGCCACCGCCTGGGCGTCGGTGGCGGTCGGCCCGGGCGCGCTCGCCTACGTCATCTACACCTCCGGCTCCACGGGCAGGCCCAAGGGTGTGGAGATAGGGCGCGGTGCGGCATCCCTGCTGCTGCGCGAGCTGGAGGAGGCGGGCGCCGCGGCCGGAGAGGGCCGGCGGGTGGGCTGGAACGCCTCACCGTCGTTCGACGCCTCGGTCCAGCAGTGGGTGCGGCTGTCGCGCGGCGACACGCTGGTGATGATCGACGAGGAGACCCGTCGCGACCCCGCCCTGCTGGCCGCCTTCGTCGATGCCCAGTGCCTCACCGATCTCGACATCACCCCGTCGCACGCGGACCCGCTCCTCGACCTGCTCACGCCGGACGGCGGTCCCCGCCCGCTGACCCTGCTCGTCGGGGGCGAGGCGATCGGTCCGGTGCTGTGGGACCGTCTGGTCGCCGCGCACCGCTCCGGTCTGCTGAACGCCGTGAACGTGTACGGCCCCACCGAGTGCACCGTCGACGCGACCGCAGGCTGGATCGACGAGCCGGGCGAGCCGCACATCGGGGCCGTGCTCCCGGGACTGCGGATGCGGTTGCTGGACGAGCGTCTGCTGCCGGTCGGCGAGGGCGGGGCGGGCGAGCTGTATCTGGCGGGCCCTAGGGTCGCCCGCGGCTACCGACGCAGCCCCGGCCTCACCGCCCAGCGTTTCGTCGCGGACCCGTTCGGCGCCCCGGGCGACCGCATGTACCGCACCGGGGACCGCTGCAGGCTGCTGCCGGACGGCCGCCTCGTGCACCTGGGACGGCTCGACGGCCAGGTGAAGCTGCGCGGCCACCGCATCGAGGTGCAGGAGATCGAAGCGGTCCTGAGCCGGGCCGGTGGCGCCGCCGAGGCAGCTGTGATCCTGGGAGAGGACGCCGGGGGGAACCCGTGCCTGATCGCCTATCACCGGGGCGGGGACGCCACCGCGCTGCGTGCCGCCGCGGCGGCCGTGCTGCCGGCCTACATGACGCCGTCCGCCTTCGTCGCCGTCGACCGGTTCGCGACGACCCCCAGCGGCAAGCTCGACCGCTCCGCACTGCCGGCCCGGATCGAGGCGACCGGAACCACCGGGGCCGTGCTGCGGGCCGAGGGCATCGAGGGGCGGGCCGAGGAGCTGATCGCCCGGGTCTGGGCGCACGTCCTGGGCGCGGCGTCGATCGGCCCCGACGACAACTTCTTCAAGCTGGGCGGCCATTCACTGCTCGCCATCAAGCTGGTCTCCCGCGTCCGGGCCGAGCTCTCCCTGGCCCTGCCGGTGAAGGCGGTCTACGCCCACCCGAAGCTGCGCGACCTCGCCGCCCACATCGAGGAGTTGCTGGCCTCGCAGGATGGCTGAGTTCCGACTCCCTCCCGCCACCGGCCCGTACGTCCACCCGCCCCCGCCCTCCCCGAGGAGCAGCAACCGTGATCCCCCTCTCGTACGCCCAGCACCGGCTGTGGTTCCTGAACCGTCTCGAAGGCGCGTCGGCCGCCTACAACGCGCCCGTCGTGCTGCGGCTGGAGGCGGTCCCCGACCGGCCGGCGCTGGAGGCGGCGGTGCGTGACGTGGTGGAACGCCACGAGGTGCTCCGCACGGTCTACCTGACCGACGACGGGGAGCCGTACCAGCACATCGTCGGCGATCCCGACGTGCGGCTGGAGACCGAGGAGTGCGCCCCCGGCGACGATGTGGACGCGCGGGTCACCGCCTTCGTGCGCCTCCCCTTCGACGTCACCCGCGACCTGCCGCTACGGGCCCGGTTGTTCGCCGTGCACGACGGGACCGCCGTCCTGGTCCTGCTGGTGCACCACATCGCCACCGACGGCTGGTCCGTCAACTGCCTGCTCACCGACCTCGACCGGGCCTACCGGGCCCGCGCCGAGGGCCGCGCCCCCGGATGGGAACCACTGCCCGTCCAGTACGCGGACTACGCGCTGTGGCAGCGGGACATGCTCGGAGACCCCGGCGATCCCGACAGCACGGCCCATGAGCAGCTCGCCCACTGGCGGGCGGAGCTGGACGGAGTACCGGCCGCGACCCGGCTGCCCGCCGACCGTCCCCGTCCCACCGAGCCCAGCCATCGGGGTGCGGTGGTCACCGACCGCCTCGGTGCCGGCGCCCACAAGGCGCTCGCCGGCATCGCCCGCACCCGGCGTGCGACGTTCTTCATGACCGCCCGGGCCGCTCTCTGCGTCGCCCTGCGGGCGGCCGGGGCGCAGCCGGACGTGGTGGTGGGGACGCCCGTCGCCGGCCGGCCCGAGGAGGATCTGCACGACCTCGTCGGCTTCTTCGTCAACTCGCTCGCTCTGCGTGCCGACCTGTCCGCCGACCCAGACCTCGGCACGCTTCTCGACCAGGTCCGCGAGCGGGACCTGGCCGCCATGGCCCACGAGGACCTGCCGTTCGACCTGCTGGTCGAGAACCTCGCCCCGGAGCGGTCCCTAGGCCTGCACCCCTTCTTCCAGGTGATGCTCACCACGCAGACCGCACAGGACACCACCTGCCGTCTCGGTGCCGTATCCGGCACCCTCGACGCCGCGGACCTGGCCACCGCCAAGTTCGACCTGAGTTTCAACTGTGCCGAGACGTACCGCCCGGACGGCGAACCCGACGGAGTGCTGCTCGGCCTCCAGTACGCGACCGACCGCTACGACGAGGAGACGGCTCGCCTGCTCCTCACCCTGTTCCGACGGGCGCTGGACGCGTACGCCGAGCAGCCGGCCGGCACACCCGTCAGCCGGACCGGTCTGCTCTCCGACACGGAGCGCGAGGCCCTCGACCGCCGTCACGAGGCCCTCACCCGGGCCGAACGGCGGAACGCCGCCACCCCCGGCGAACCGCGTGACGGCGGGAAGGCGCGCACCCGTTCCGCGGCAGACCCCCGCGAGGAGATCCTTCGCGGCCTGTTCGCCGAGGTGCTGGGGCGGGACGAGGTGGGCCCCGGCGACAGCTTCTTCAAGCTGGGCGGGCACTCGCTGCTCGCCGGGAAGCTCACCAACCGCATCCGCAAGGCGCTGGGTGTCCAGGCCGCCATCCGTGACATCTTCCTGGCGCCCACCCCGGCCGGGCTGCTGCGGCGTCTCGCCGAGCAGGGCGACGGGCCCCTGAGGCCGCAGCTGCGGCCGGTGCCCGCCGCGCTGCGGCCCGAACGGCTGCCGCTGTCCGCCGCCCAGCAGCGGCTCTGGTTCGTCGGCCAGATGGAGGGGCCGAGCGCCACCTACAACATCCCGGTGGTGACCCGGCTGCACCGCCCGGTCGGCCGGGGCGCCTTCGCCGCCGCCCTCGCCGACGTGGTACGACGGCACGAGGTACTGCGCACGGTGCACAGGTCGGCCGGAGGTGAGCCGTACCAGGAGGTGCTGGAGCACGCCGAACCCGTCCTCGAAGTGGTGCGGGCGGACGGGCCGGACGAACTGCGCGCCGCCGTGGACGCCGCGGCCGGTCATGTCTTCGACCTCGCGGAGGAGATCCCCTTCCGGGCCTGGCTCCTGGAGGACGCCGCCGGGGACCAGGTGATGGTGCTGCTGGTGCACCACATCGCCGGTGACGGGTGGTCCACCGGCTGCCTCCTCGCGGATCTCGCCGCCGCCTACGCGGCCCGCGCCGAGGGCCGGGCCCCCGGATGGCTGCCGCTGCCCGTCCAGTACGCCGACTACACCCTCTGGCAGCACGAGCTGCTCGACGGCGAACACGGCGTCGCCGCCGAACAGCTGGCGTACTGGCGCACAGCGCTCGACGGGATACCGCCGCTGCTCGCCCTGCCCACCGACCGGCCCCGCCTGCCCGAACCGGACGGCAAGGGCGCGCTCGCCCAGTTCGAGGTGAGCGCCGACATCCACCGGGCGCTGCTGCGACTGGCCCGGCACCAGGGGGCCACCCTGTTCATGGTGGTGCAGGCCGCTCTCGCCGCCCTCCTCACCCGGCACGGCGCGGGCGACGACCTGGCGATCGGCACCACCGTGGCCGGCCGGACCGACGAGGCGCTGGATCCGCTCGTCGGGTTCTTCGTCAATACGCTGGTGCTGCGCACCGACTCCTCGGGCGACCCGGCCCTCGCCGAGCTGGTGCGCCGGGTCCGCGACGCGGACCTGGCCGCCTACAGCCACCAGGACCTGCCGTTCGACCGGCTGGTCGAACACCTGAGTCCGCACCGGTCGACGGCGCACGCACCGCTCGTGCAGGTGATGCTCCAGGTGAACGCGGCGGGGTCGGACGACGCCTCCGCCGCCCCGTCGGCCCTGGACGGCGAGCCGGTGGTCGTCCCGGGCACCGGAGCCAAGTCCGACCTGACCTTCGCGCTCACCGAGACCGCCGGCCCGGACGGGACACGGGCCGGTCTGCGAGGTGTCCTGGAGTACGCCACCGCGCTGTACGACGCGGACACCGCCCGCCTGCTGACCAGGCGTCTCGCCGAGACTCTCGAAGCGTTCGCCGACGACGCCGGGGCTCCGCTCTCCGGCCTGCGCTACGGGGAGCCCGCGCCCGGGGACGGTCCGGCTGTGGTCCTCGACGCGCAGGGGCGCCGCACCGCCGTCCGCGTCCCGGGAGAAGTGCACGAGCCTGCTCCCGGTGGCGGGCTGCTCGCCACCGGGCGGCGCGCCTACCGGAGCGCGGACGGTGCCCTCCGGCCGGTCGCCGTCCACACCGTCCACGGCTACCCGGTCGAGCCGGGCCACGTGGAGAGCGTCCTCGTCCGGCACCCGGCGGTGACCGGTGCGCGGGCCCTCGTCCGCGACGGCCGGCTCCTCGTCTTCGTCACCTGCGCCCCGGGGACACCACCGGCCGAGAGCACGCTGCTCGGCTGGGCGGCGGAGCGGCTGCCCGAGTACCTGGCGCCGGCCCGGGTGATCAGGACGGCCTGGCTGCCGGCGCCCGGTGAGGACCCGGCCGTCGTGGAGGAGGCCGCGCCCGCGCCGGGCGGCGGGACCGACGCACGGCTGCTCGGCATCTTCCGCGAAGTGCTGGGGGGCCGTGACATCGAAGCCGGAGACAACTTCTTCAAGTCCGGCGGCCACTCGCTGCTGGCGGTGCGTCTGCTGAACCGCATCCGCACCGAATTCGGGCAGGACCTCACCCTGCGGGACGTGTTCCGCAACCCGACCGCGGCCGGTCTGTCCCGGCGTCTCGCCGGTGCCGTCGCCGACGCGATCGAGCCTGAGGACGCGGGGCCCGCCCCGGCGGACCGGCGCAGGGCCGCCCCGGCCCTGCGCCGCCGCACCCGGGCGGGCGCCCGCCGGGGATGAACGACCCGCGGTGGCGAGCGGGGGCTCGGAGCGGCAGCTCCGCGCCCCCGCTTTCTGCCGCTCCGAGCTGCCGGGCCGACTGCCTCGGGAGAGCGTCCCGGGCCCCTAGCGTGGGGGCACGGAGGCGAGAGGAACCGTTCGCCCCGGTCCCTCGCATCGACAGAAGGAAAGCCCAGGATGCCTCCCATCGGAACGGAAGACCTGCTGGACGGCGGTCCCTCTCCCTCGGACGCCCGTCCGGTGCTCGATCTCATCGCGCGTCATGCGCGCACCCGGCCCGACGCGGTGGCCCTGGTGCACGGCGGCACCGCCCTGACCTACGGCCGGCTCGCCGACGCCGTACGGCAACGTGCCCGGGTCCTGGTCGACGAGGGCGCCGCCCCCGGCCGCCTGGTCGCCCTGCACCGGCCGCGCGGGATCGATGCCGTCGTCGGCCTCCTGGCCGTCCTCAGCACCGGTGCCGCCTATCTCCCTCTCGACGTCCAGGCCCCCGACGCACGCAACGAGGCCATCCTCGAGGCCTGCTGCGGAAGCCTGGCGCCCGTGCCCGCCGAGGTGGCCCGCAGCGGCGAGCTCGTCCTCCCGGGTCCCGGCGCTCCGGCCGGGGCCGCCTACGTGATCTACACGTCCGGGTCCACGGGCACCCCCAACGGTGTCGTCGTCGCCCACGACTCGCTCGCGCACTTCATAGCGGGCGCCACCCCCGCGTACGGCGTCGGTCCCGCCTCCCGCGTCCTGCAGTTCTCCCCTCTCCACTTCGACGCCAGTGTCCAGGAACTGTTCACCACCCTCGGGGCGGGCGGCACCCTGGTCCTGCGTACGGACGAGATGCTCGACGTACGCGATCTGCTCGCCGGCTGCGCCCACCACGGCATCACTCTGCTCGACCTGCCGGCCGCCTACTGGCACGAGCTCGTCCACGTCCTCACCACCGGCTCGGTCACCCTCCCCGCGTGCCTGGAGACCGTGATCATCTACGGGGAGGCGGCACTGCCCGAGCGGGTCGCCCAGTGGCGCGAGCTCACCGGTGAACGGGTCCGGCTGCTCAACGCGTACGGGCCCACCGAGACCACGGTGGTCGCCACGGTCGCCGACCTCACCCGCCACGGTGACGGCCCCGTCCCCATCGGGCGCCCCCTGCCGGGCGTGCGCGCGGCCGTCGTCTCCGGTGAACTCTGGCTGCTCGGCGGGGGTCTGTCCCGGGGTTACCTGGGCAACCCCGGGCTGAACGCCCGCCGCTTCACGGAACTCGGCGGCGAGCGCGCCTACCGCACCGGTGACCTGGTCACCATCGGCGAGGACCGTCAGATCCTCTACCACGGCCGCCTCGACGACGAGGTGAAGATCGGCGGGCAGCGCATCGACCCCGCCGCCGTGGATTCGGTCCTGTCGGGCCATCCCAAGGTCCGCGAGGCCGCCACCGTCGCCCAGCAGGACTCCGACGGCGTCAAGCGGCTCGTCGCGTTCGTCGTCACCGAGGGCGGCGTGGGGCCTGAGGAACTGCGCGGTCTGGTGCGGGAGCGCATGCCCGCCGCGGCCGTTCCGGCCGCCGTCTCCGTCGTCGCCGCCCTGCCCCGTACCAGCTCCGGGAAGATCGACCGCAAGGTGCTGAGGACCACGGACCCGCGCCTGTCCGTCGTGCACGAGGACCCGCTGCCCGCCGAGGACCGGGTGCTGCTCTCCCATGCCCAGCGACGGCTGTGGCTGCTCGACCAGCTCGAAGGCCCCTCCTGCGCGTACAACATGCCGATCGTGCTGGAACTCGACGGTGCGCCGGACCGTGCGGCGCTCGCCGCCGCGGTCACCGACCTCGCCGAACGCCACGAGGTGCTGCGTACCGTCTTCCTGTCGCCCGGGAGCGAGCCCTACCAGCACGTCCTCGCCGCCTCGACGGTCCGCACCCGAACCGTCGAGTGCCCGTACGACGAACTCCACGCGCGAGTGTCCGAGTTCACGTCCGAGACCTTCGACCTCTCCCGCGAACTACCGGTGCGCGTGGCGCTGTTCGTACCCGAGGGCCGGACCGGACCGGGACCGGCGGCCGTGCTGGCCGTCCTGCTCCACCACGTCGCGGGGGACGGCTGGTCCCTGGCCCCTCTGATGAACGACCTGGCCGCCGCCTACGCGGCCCGCGTTCTGGGCCGCACCCCCGAACAGGATCCGCTTCCCGTCCAGTACGCCGACTACACCCTCTGGCAGAACGAGGTCCTCGGCACCGCCGACGATCCTGAGTCGGCCGTGTCGCGCGGGCTCGCCCACTGGCGGACCGCGCTCGCCGGTCTGCCGGCCGTGACCGACCTGCCGCTGGACCGCCCCCGCCCCCATGTGCCGGACCACCGCGGCGGCCTGGTCACCACGCACCTCGGACCGGACGCGCACGCGCGCCTCGTCCGGCTCGCCGACTCGCGGGGCGCGAGCATGCTCATGGTCCTCCAGGCGGCCCTCGCCCTGGCCCTGCGCGCGGCCGGCTGCGGCGACCGGGCAGCCGTCGGAACCCCGGTCGCGGGCCGCGACGACGAAGCGCTCGGCGCGCTGGTCGGCTTCTTCGTCAACACCCTCGTCCTGCCGACCGACACCTCCGGCGACCCGTCCTTCACCGAACTGCTGGAACGGGTCCGTGACACCGACCTCGCCGCCTACGCCCACCAGGACATCCCCTTCGACCTCCTGGTCGAGCACCTGAACCCGCCGCGCACACCCGGTGTGCACCCGCTCTTCCAGACGATGCTCACCCTGCGCACCGCTGCCCCGGACGACGCACCCCCCTTCGCCTTCGGAGGCCTGACCGGCACCTTCAGGGCGGACGGCCCCACGACCACCAAGTTCGACCTCACCGCCGCGTGCGTGGAGCACCGGGGGGCGGACGGCACTCCGGCAGGTCTCGAACTGGGGATGGAGTACGCGCGGGACATCTTCGACGAGGGGACCGCCCGCCTTCTCCTGAACGCCCTGGAGCAGGCCCTGCGCACGGGCGCCGACCGGCCCGCGGCGCCCGTCGCGGACACCGCGCTGCTCGGCGCCGGGGACCGCCGGTCCCTCGACGACCGCCGTGCGCGCACCGCGGCCCGCGCGGCCCGGGAAGCAGTCGCCGCCCAGGCTGCCGCGCGGACCGGCGACGGGGCGGACGCGGAACACGTCGACGCGCTGAGGGAGATGTTCGCCGAGATCCTGGGCCTGGACCGGGTGGGCCCGCACGAGGGGTTCTTCACGATCGGCGGTCACTCCATGAGCGGGGTGCGCCTCGCCAACCGGATACGCGCCCGTCTGGGTGCCGACATCCATGTGCGCGACCTGCTGCTGGCTCCGACCCCGGCCGCCCTCGCCCGTCGTATCGCGGACGCCCGCGGCTCCGGGGGCGCCGAGCCCGGGACGCCGCCCGCGCTGACCGCCCGCACCGCCCGGCCGAAGCGGCTGCCGCTCTCGTACGCGCAGCGCCGGCTCTGGTTCATCGACACGCTCGAAGGCCCCAGCGCCTCCTACAACATCCCGCTGGTGCTGCGTCCCGCCGAACCCCTCGACGCCGAGGTCCTGGCCCTGGCCCTGGCCGACCTGACGGAGCGCCACGAGGTGCTGCGTACCCGCTACCCGTCGGTCGGGGGCGAACCGCACCAGGAGGTCCTCGACGCCGCACGGCCCGTACTCGACGTCCGCACCGTCCCGGCCGAGCAGTTCCAGGCCGCGGTCGCCGCCGCCGCGGGGCACGTCTTCGACCTCGCGGAGGAGATCCCGCTGCGGGCCGCTCTGCTCGCCCCGGACGACGGCGGCGACCGGCTCCTGGTCCTGGTCGTCCACCACATCGCCGCCGACGGCTGGTCCACCGGCCCCCTCCTGGCCGACCTGTCCACCGCCTGTGCGGCCCGGGCCGGGGGTCACGCACCCGACTGGGAGCCGCTTCCGGTCCAGTACGCCGACTACACCCTCTGGCAGCGGGAACTGCTGGACGGCCCGGCCGCCCGGGAGCACCTCGCGTTCTGGGAGCGGGCTCTCGCCGGCGCTCCGCCGGTGCTCCAGCTGCCGGCCGCCCGCCCGCGTCCGGCGGAGGCCACCCACCGGGGCGGCCACGCCCCGCTCTCCGTCGACGCGGCCACCCACCAGGCGCTGGAGGAGATGGCCCGGCGCAGCGGCGCCACCCTGCTCATGGTCCTGCAGGCAGCCCTGGCCGCCGTACTCACCCGCCACGGCGCGGGCACCGATCTGCCGCTCGCCACCATGACGGCGGGCCGGGACGACGAGGCCCTGAGCGATCTGGTCGGCTTCTTCGTCAACACCCTCGTTCTGCGTACCGACACTTCCGGCGACCCTGCCTTCGTCGAACTGCTGGAACGGGTCCGCGACGCCGACCTGGCCGCCTACGCCCACCAGGGCATCCCCTTCGACCGGATCGTGGAGCATCTGAATCCGGTCCGCAGCACCGCCCACCACCCGCTGGCCCAGATCGTCGTACAGCTCCACCACGACTACACCGCACGCGTCGGTGACGGCCCGGTACCGCGGGCCGAACCCGCCCTGCTGGAGACGCTGTCCACCAAGTTCGACCTGACCCTGGCCCTGTCGGAGCGACGCGACGAGGAGGGCCGGCGGGCCGGACTCGTGGGCGGTCTGGAGTACGCCACCGACCTGTTCGACTCCGCGACGGCCGCCCTGCTCGCGGCACACGTCGAGCGGTTGCTGCGTGTCGCCGCCGACGACCCCGGGGTGCGTATCGGCGACGCGGACCTGCTCACCGCCGCCGAACGGTTCCGGCTGGTGGCGGAGTACAACGACACGGCCACCGTCACACGGGACCGGGCCACCGTCCACGAGGCGATCGCCCGCCGGGCCGCGCTCACACCCGCGGCACCCGCCCTGATCAGCGACGGGGAGAACCTCTCCTACGGCGAACTCGACTCCCGTGCTGAGGGCTTGTCCGCCCGGATGACAGCGGCCGGGGTGCGCGGGGGCGACGTCGTCGGGGTGCTGCTGGAGCGTGGCGTGCCGCTGGTGGTGACGGCGCTCGCCGTCCTCAAGTGCGGCGCCGCCTACCTTCCGCTGGACCCGGGGCTGCCCGGGGTCCGCGTCCGCATGATGACCGAGGACGCCGGGGTCCGTCTCGTCACCACGGTCGCCGAACATGCGGGAATGGTGGCGTCGCCCGGGAGTTCCGCCCCTTCGGTGCTCCTCATCGACGGGCCCGCCCCGGAGGCCGGGCCGGCGGAGCGGCGGGACGTGGCGGTCGGCGGGGACGACCTGATGTACGTGATGTTCACGTCCGGATCGACCGGCCGCCCCAAGGGCGTGGGTGTCACCCACCGCAATGTGACCGAGCTCGCCGCGGACCGGGACACCGCGGCCGGCGCCGCCGGCCGGATGCTGGTCCACTCCGCGACCGGGTTCGACGCCTCCGTCTTCGAGATCTGGGTGCCGCTCCTGAACGGCGGCAGTCTGGTGGTCATGCGGGGCGACGGCACCGACCTCGCCGAGACCGGCCGTACCGTCCGTGAACACGGCGTCACCGCCGCCTACTTCACGGTGGGGCTGTTCCATGTGATGGCCGACGAGGCGCTGGACACGCTCCGGCTGCTGCGCGAGGTGTGGACGGGCGGCGACGTCGCGTCGCCGACGGCCGTCCAGCGGGTCCTGACGCACTGCCCGGACACCGTACTGGTCCACTCGTACGGCCCGACCGAGACGACCTTCGCCTCGCACAACCAGTGGCTCACGGGCGGCCGGAGCGCCCTCGGCGACAGCGGGCTGCATCTGGGCCGCCCGATGGACAACACCCGCAGCCACGTGCTCGACGAGGCGCTACGGCCCGTGCCGCCGGGGGTGCCGGGCGAGTTGTACATCGCCGGCTCACACCTGGCGCGCGGCTACCTCGGGCGTCCCGATCTGACCGCCGAGCGGTTCCTCCCCGACCCGTTCGAAGCCGACGGCAGCCGGATGTACCGGACGGGCGACCGCGTCGTGTGGACGCCGGACGGCGAGCTGCGGTTCCTGGGCCGCGCGGACGGCCAGGTCAAGCTGCGCGGCGTGCGGATCGAGCCCGGGGAGGTGGAACACGCGCTCGCCGCCCACCCCTCGGTCGGCCAGGCCCTCGTCGTCGTCCGGGAGGACCGGCCCGGCGACCGGAGCCTCGTCGGGTACGCGGTACCGCGCGCCGGGAGCACGGTCACGGAGGCGGAACTCCTCACCCTGGCCCGCGCCTCGCTGCCCGGACACCTGGTGCCTTCAGCGGTGGTCGTCCTGGACGCCCTCCCGCTGACCTTCAACGGCAAGCCGGACCGCCGGGCGCTGCCCGCGCCGGACCGCCCGGCCGTGTCCCACCGCGCGCCGCGCAACGCCCGGGAGGAGGTGCTGTGCGGGCTGTTCGCCGAGATCCTGGGGGTGCCGGGGGTCGGCCTGGACGACAACTTCTTCGCCCTGGGCGGTCATTCGCTGCTCGGCGTACGCCTGGTGAGCCGGGTGCGCTCCGTACTGGGCGTCGACCGGACGGTCCGCGACCTGTTCCGGTCGCCGACCCCGGCCGGGCTGCTCGACCCGCACGACCACGACGGCGCGGCCGGCGCCATGGACGTCCTGCTCCCGCTCGACGACCGCGGCTCCCTGCGCCCGCTGTTCTGCGTACACCCCGGCACCGGGGTCGGCTGGTCCTACGCCGGTCTCGCCCGTCATCTGGGCGAGGACCAGCCGCTGTACGCGCTCCAGGCCCGCGCGCTCAGCGAACCCGGTTACCGCCCGCGCACCGTCGAGGAGATGGCCGACGACTACCTGGAGCGCATCCGGCAGGTCCAGCCCTGGGGGCCCTACCGGCTGCTCGGCTGGTCCTTCGGTGGCATCGTCGCCCACACCATGGCCGTGCGGCTGCGCGCGGCCGGCCAGCGGGTCGAACTCCTGGCGCTGATGGACGTGCACCAGACCGGCCCCGGCAGCGTGTCGGTCCTGCCGCCCGAGGAACGGGCGGCGGCCTCCGGGACGCTCCACGAGGACGACACGCCCGCGGTGGTGGAGCGCTTGCGCCGCGAGGACCCCGTCCTCGGCGGCTTCAGCACCGAGGAGGTGCGGGCCGTGCTGCGCGCATCCCGGACCCACGCGGCCCTCATGGCCCGGCACACACCCGGCGTCGCCGACACCGGTGCGGTCTTCTTCACGGCCCGCAGACCCGGTGAACCGGAAGGCGCGCTGGCCGCCACCTGGAACGCGTTCCTGGAGGGGCCGGTCGAGAACCACACCGTGGAATTCGACCATCTGCGGATGGCCGAGGAAAAACCGCTCGCGCACATCGGAAGAATCATCGCGGAGAAACTCTCCGAACTGCAGGATAAGAACCTGCGGGAAAACGAAACGAGGAGTTATTCATGAGCGACAACGTGAACCCTTTCGACGACTCCGAGGGTGCCTTCCACGTCGTGGTGAACGACGAGGGCCAGCACGCCCTGTGGCCCGCGTTCGCCGACGTCCCGGCCGGCTGGACCAGTGTGTGGGGGCCCGGAGAACGCTCCGGGGCGCTGGAGTACATCACCGCCAACTGGACCGACATCCGCCCCCGGAGCCTGGTCGCCCAGTACGCCTGACAGCCCGTCCCGACCCCGTGCCGCGCCCCGCAGATCCTGCGGGGCGCGGCCCTTTCGTGCGCCTCACGGAACAAGGTGGGGCAGCGGGACGGAGAACATCCGTGGAACGCCCCCTCCCGGGAGGCGACCGGGGGAACTTCCGGACGGACCGCCGGGCATGAAACTGCCGCCCGATTCTGCCGCTCGACTTCCTCCCGGGAAGCATCGGGAGAAATATCGTCGAAGGCATGAAGATACTCCTGAGCGGAACCGCTTCGGACTCCCACACCTGGAACCTCGTATATCTCTGGCTGTTCCTGGAGGAGCGGGGGCACGACGTCGTCACGCTGGGCCCCTGCGTGAGTCCCGGCCTGCTCACGGCCGCCTGCCGTCGGCACACCCCCGACGCGGTCGTGCTCAGCAGCGTCAACGGCCACGGTTACCGGGACGCCCTCGCAGCCGTGCGCGTGCTGCGCGCCGAACCGGCCCTGGCCGCAGTGCCGGTGGCCGTCGGCGGCAAGCTCGGCGTCGCCGGCCACAGCCGCGGGTCCGAGGCGGCCCGGCTGCGCGAAGCGGGCTGCGACGCCGTCCTCGGTGACGGCGCCGACGACCTGGAGGCGCTGTGCGTCTTCCTCGCGGCCCGCGACCGGGCGGCCGCGGCATGAACGACGGCCCGCGTCCCTTCGGCGCGTTCGTCGCGGACTCCGCCGCCGCCGGCCGCCTGGTCGTCCAGCCCCGCATGGGATTCGGCGACCCCGAGGCCATGCGCGCCGGTCTGGCGCGGACCAGGGCAGCCACCGCCACGACCGTCGGCACGCTCACCATCGACAGCTACACCCGCGTCGGCGACCTCGCCGGAGCCCGCGCCGCCCTCGCCGAAGGCACCCGGCTCAACGGCTATCCCCTCGTCACCCACCCGCTCGCCGTCACCCGCACCCTGCTCGACGGTCTCCACGACGACGGGTTCCCCGTCCAGGTCCGGCACGGCTCGGCCCGCCCGCAGAGCATCGTCCGGGCCCTGGTCGCGGCGGGTCTCGACGCGACCGAAGGCGGCCCCGTCTCGTACTGCCTGCCCTACGGCCGCACCCCGCTGCGGGAGTCCGTCGCGGCGTGGGCCGAGGGGTGCGAGCTCCTCGCCACGAGCGCCCGCTCCGGCTCCGTGCCGCATCTGGAGAGCTTCGGCGGCTGTCTGCTGGGCCAGCTCTGCCCGCCCGGGCTGCTCGTCGCCATGAGCGTGCTGGAGTGCCTGTTCTTCGCCCAGCACGGCCTGCGCAGCGTCTCGTTGAGCTACGCGCAACAGACCGACCCGGGTCAGGACGAGGAGGCCGTACACGCGCTGCGAAGGCTGGCCGGCGAGCTCCTTCCGTCCGGTGTGGACCACCATGTCGTCCTCTACACGTACATGGGTGTCTACCCGCGCACGGAGCGCGGGGCCACCCGTCTCCTCGAGGCGTCCGCCCGCCTCGCCCTGCGGTCCGGGGCGCAGCGGCTCCTCGTCAAGACGACCGCCGAGTCCCGCCGCATCCCCACGGTCGACGAGAATATCCGTGCCCTGGAGACCGCCGCGGCGGCCGCGGCGCTCGCCGGCCCGCCCGCCCCGGTCGCCCTCGCCCCGCGGAGCGAGGTCTACGAAGAGGCCCGCGCCCTCGTGGAGGCCGTCCTCGGCCTCCACTCCGACCTTGCCCGCGCTCTGCCGATCGCCTTCGAACGCGGCCTGCTCGACGTGCCGTTCTGCCTCCACCCCGACAACGCCGGTCGCTCCCGCAGCGTCATCGGCGCCGACGGCCGCCTCCGCTGGTCGGACACCGGTGCCATGCCGATCCGCCCCGACGCCCCCGACGACCTCACTCCGCTCACCGCCGACGGCCTGCTCACCGCCCTCCACCACATGGCCGTGCGTTACGACCGGGCGCCCCGCGACCCGGTGGCCGTCCGGGCTCCCGGCAGCCTGGCGCCGCGCCCGACCTGACGGCCCGGCCACTCCCCGGTCCGGCCCGCGACACCCTTCTCCACAACGGCTTTCGCCACGGCCGCCTTCCCGTCACCGCTCTCCCGCCTTGTCCCACGAACAGAGGAGCCCCGCCATGGACCACGCCCCGCAGCCCAACGGCCCCGCCCTGCCGCCCCCGCTCGGCGAACACCTGCGCTCCCCGCAGCTGCGCGCCGCCATGCTCGTGCAGCAGGAAGCCCTGCAGGCGACCCGCGACCACCTGCGACGGCTGGGCTTCACCGAGCTGCTGCCCCCGCTCGTCGGCCCCGTCACCGACCCGGGCGGCCGGGGCGCGAAGGCCCTGGACGTCGACTACTACGGCCACCCGTACAAGCTGATGACCAGCGCCATCCTCTACAAGCAGACGTCCCTGCGCGGCTTCCCGAAGCTCTTCTACATCGCCCCCAACGTGCGCGTGGAGCCCGAGGAGACGGCCACCACCGGACGGCATCTGGTGGAGTTCCACCAGATCGACGTCGAGATCGCCGGCGCCGGTCGTGAGGACGCCCAGGAGGTCGCCGCCGGACTGCTCACCCACGTCGTCGAGCACGTGTGGACGACCGTCCCCGACATCCTCACCGGACT
The DNA here is from genome assembly GCF_053596135.1 of Streptomyces sp. NPDC001770. Classification (NCBI taxonomy): domain Bacteria; kingdom Bacillati; phylum Actinomycetota; class Actinomycetes; order Kitasatosporales; family Streptomycetaceae; genus Streptomyces; species Streptomyces sp. NPDC001770. The sequence goes on from NZ_JBSFFN010000017.1 coordinate 18,238, forward strand.
CGGGCGCCAGGAAGCCGACTTCGCCGACATCCGCAGCGGCAAGTACGACGTGTGCACCCATCAGGAAGCCGTCGCCAACCTGCGGGGCGCCGGTCACCCGCAGAGCCCGGACAGCGAGATCGACTGGACCGGCGAACGGCTTCTCTCCCTCGAGAGCGACCGCCCCTTCTTCATCAACGACTACCCCAAGGGTTCCCGCGGCTTCTACGACCGTGAGGACCCCGGCCGACCCGGAGTGCTGCGCAACTTCGACCTCATAGCCCCGCACGGCTACGGCGAGCTGGTCTCCGGGAGCGAGCGCGAGTCGGACTACGCGACCATCGTCACCCGTATGCGTGAGAGCGGGGAGAATCCCGCCAAGTACGCCTGGTATCTCAGGGAGGCGCGCGAGGGCATCCCGGCCAGCGCCGGATTCGGCATGGGCCTGCAGCGACTGGTCCGCTTCCTCACCGGCCTCGACTCCCTGTGGCAGGTCAGCGCCTACCCGAAGCTCCCCGGGGTGGTGGCCCCGTGAGCGCCCTCACCGCACCCGGCTTCCCGGAAGGCCGGATCCGCGCCCGCGCCCGGCGCGGCACCGCGGAGGTCTTCCCGGACGCCGACTCCTACGGCGCCGAGCTCTTCGGTCCCGCTGCCGGAGCCGCCGCCGGCGACGCACTCGACCGGGCCCGCGTCGCCCCGCCCGTCTTCATGCCCGAACGGCTCGAGAAGCTCATCGATCTCGCCCGCGAGCCGGAGTACGGCGACGTCGACCTGACCACCCGGACCGGCGGCTTCGACGCCTCGCTGCCGCTGTACCTGTCCGCGTTCGGATCCACCCGTGCGGGCAGCGGCGACCTCGCTCTCCACGCCTCGCGCCAGGCGGGCCGGCTCGGCATTCCGATGGTCATCGGGGAGAACATGGTGCCCGTCCACGGCTACCGGCGCGGCGGGGACGCCACGCGCTCCGCACTGCTCGACCGCATCGAGGCCTACCTGGGCGCCGCGCCCGAGGGTGTCGGCGGGATCGTCGTGCAGCAGTCCACCGAGGACGCCGACTCCGAGGTGTGGAACCTCCTCTACAGTGACCCCGCCACCCGCCCGCTGCTCGAATCCGGGCGCCTTGCCTTCGAGTTGAAGACCGGCCAGGGCGCCAAGCCCGGTCTCGGCGGCATGACCGTCGTCTCGCGCTCGGAGGCGGAGCAACTGGCGGGCCGGTTCACCGTCACAGGGCCGTTCGGCGAGGACACCGACCGCCGTCTGCGGTGCGCCACGCCCGGTACCTTCACCGACGAGATCCTGCGCCAGCAACTGCGCTTCATGCGGAACAACTTTCCCAGGGCCCGCACCTGGGTGAAGTTCCACCCGGGACGCGACATCGGGGATGCCGCCCGGGTCGCCTGGGCAGCCGGAGCCGACGCCGTCACGGTGGACGGTGCGGAGGGCGGCACCGGCTGGGCCCCTCGGGTCTTCCTCGAACAGGTCGGGCTGCCGCTCTCCGAGTGCCTGCGCCGGATCGGCCGCCCCGACGGCTGCCTGCTCGCCAGCGGGGGCATGTGGGAGGGCGGACGCTCCCTGCGTGCCCTCGCCCTCGGCGCCCGGGCCGTCGGCCTGGGCCGCGCCGCCCTGATCGCCGTCGACGAGGACCCTGGCCACGGCCTGGAGCGCCTGGTCGAGAGCATCGCGCTCGAACTGCGTCTGCTGATCAGCGCCCTCGGCAAGTACACCGCCACCGCGCTGGACCACGAGGACCTGTGGTGGCCCGACGGTTCCTTCGACGTACGGGTGCCCCTCGCCACCGGGCAGGCGCCCGCCGGAGCGACGACGTGAACGGCCGGGCCCACCGCCCGCACGACCGCGCCGTCCAGGCACGCTTCCAGGTACGGGAGTCGCCCGGCGTCACCGTGGCCTCCGCCGACGACGGCGCAGGGGGCGGGGACGGAGACGGCCGCGAAGGAAGGGGCCGGGACACGTTGTTCGACGCGGCTCGCCGCGCCGCCGAGCGTGCCCTCGCGGAGGAAGGCCGGGGTTACCTCGGCGGCCATCTGGAGCTGCGCACCCCGGGTGGCGTCCGCGCCGCACGCGGTGCGCGTGGCCGCCGGCTCCTGCACCACGCCGTCAGCCGCGCGGCCGCTCTGGCCGTCACGGCCACGCTCCGCGGCGACGGCACCCGCGTCGCGGTTCGCGCCCCCGACGCCCGGCCTGAACCGTCCGCCCCGTCCGCGCCACCCTCCGCTCCGCCCGAACCGTCCCCCGCCTCCACTCCGGCCGCCGTACTACGCGCCCTCCTCAGAAAGCCGACCCCATGACAACCAACTCCTCCGCTCCGTCGTCCGACGCGGCTCCCGCACCGGACTGGCGGCGCATCGGCAGCTTCGTCACCGGCCAGGCCGCCGTCCAGTGCGGGAGCTTCGCCCTGATCATCGCCATGAGCTGGACCGCGGTCCAGATCGGTGGGCGCAGCGCCGTCACCGTCGTGATCCTCGCTTCCACGCTGCCGCGCGCCCTGATGCTCCTGTTCGGCGGCGCTCTCGCCGACAGCCTCGGCCCGCGCGCCGTACTGCTGCGGGCCACCGCCACCCGACTCGTCGTTCTCGCGATCGGCGCCCTGGTCGCCGCGAGCGCCGACAGCCTCTGGCCGCTGATCGCCGTCGCTGTGGTGGAGGGCTCCCTGCTCGGCCTGACCGGCCCCGCCTCCGGCGTCCTGCTGACCGGACTGGCTCCTCGGGAGCACCTGGGCCGAGCCAACTCCCTGTTCTCCATGGTGATGCGGCTGGCTCCGATCGCCGGATCGCCGCTCGGGGCCTGGCTGGTGGTGGCGGGCAGCCTGTCCCACGTCATGCTCCTCTCGGCCGGCGGATGCGCCGTGTGGCTGTTCTGCGCCTTTCACGTCACTCGCGGCATGACCCGCCCCGAGCGCCGCTCCGACGCCGGCCCCTCACTGCTGCGCCGTTCCGGCGACGGCCTTCTGCTGCTGGGCTCTCACCCCAGACTGCGCTGGATGTTCATCGCCTGCTTCTGCATGGACTTCTCCTTCCTGTGGCCGGCCGAAGTCGCCCTGCCGCTGCGTGTCTCCGGCGAGGGATGGGGCATCGGCACCGTCGCGGCGGCCCTGACTGCCTTCAGCGCCGGCGCCCTGGCTTCGGCGGCGGTGGGCGCCGTACTCGCCCACCGCATCCCGGTCCCGGTCAAGCTCATGGTCACCGGCACCGGGCTCGCCATCGGCCTGGGCTCCATGGCGCTGGTCTCCTCGCCGGCCCTGCTGGCCGTCACGGCGTGCGCCGCGGGCCTCTTCTCCGGACTGAACGGTCCGGCTCTGGTCACCGCCTACCAACAGGCGGTCCCCGAAGGCCGGCTGGGTGCCGCGATGTCCACCTTCTCCCTCTCCAGCATCGGGGCCGCGCCCCTCTCCCTCGCCTTCTTCAGTGCGCTGTCCACGCCGCTGGGCGTGACCGGGACCTGGCTGCTCTGCGCAGCCGTCGCCCTGTTCTCGCCGGTGGCCGCCACCCTCGCCCTGCGCTCCCCCGTCACACGCAAGGCCCCCGGCACGGCGGAGGTCCCCGCCGCCGAGCCCACCGCCACAACCGTGTGAGGCGGACACGCGCCTTTCGGAGCAGGTCCTCCGATGCCCGGATCCGCCGCGCGACGCGTGCGGTGTCCGCGCGAGCCGCCGCGCTCAGCCGGTCCCACTCTCCATGCGAGCAGCCGCCCACCGAGGGGCTGATGGGCTTGGGAATCGTCCGGCTGAGCGCGCTCATGGCCGCCTCGGGGATGCGGCCGGTCAACCGGGCGCCTGCGTCGGTCGGCACTGGTGAACGACCCAGTCACGTCGCTTCCCGTTTTCGGGCGGCGTGCAGGTGGGCCAGGAAGAACCCGGCAGATTCGACCGCGCACACCGTGCTGCCGCCCGGTCGCACCTCATCCGGCCACGGCCGCTGACCGCCCACCGCCACGGAACTCTCCGTGCTGGCCTTCCCCGCGCAATGGTCGTCGTATGCGGAGCTCGTTCGGCCCTGTGGCTCGTGCGAGTCGATCGCTTACCGGTTCATGGCCGATAGGCGCAAGCGTCCGTCGTGGACTTCGGCGATCCGGTCGATGGCTGTGAGGTGGGTGCGGTCGTGGGTGACCAGGATCGTCGCGGTGGCCTGTTGGTGGGTGAGGCGGGTGATGAGGTCGAGGACGGCACTGCCGCGTTCGTGGTCGAGGGCGCTGGTGGGTTCGTCGAACAGAAGGACGGTGGGGTCGTTCATCAGGGCGCGGGCGATGTTGACGCGCTGGCGCTGGCCGCCGGAGAGCTGGTGGGGGCGGCGGCCGGCCTGGTCGGCGAGACCGACGGCGTCGAGGAGCTCCATCGCGCGGTCATGTGCGCTGCGGGGTCTGCGACCGTCGATCTGGGCCATGACCTGGAGTTGTTCGGCGGCGGTGAGGGAGGGCAGCAGGTTGGGCTGCTGGAAGACGATGCCGATCTTGTGCCGGCGCAGTTCGGTGAGTTCGCCGCGGCTGAGACCGGCGGTGCTCCGGCCGTCGACGGTGACGGTGCCGGTGTCGGGGGTGATCAGGGTGGCGGCGACCGCGAGGAGGCTGGACTTGCCGGAGCCGGAGGGGCCCACCACGGCGGTCAGGCTGCCCCGGGGGACCTCCAGGCTGACCTGGTCGAGAGCGGTCAGGCGGACGTCTCCGTCGGGGTAGGTGAGGGTGATGTCGGTCAGGGTCAGGCTCATCGGGCGCTCCCCAGGGCGGTCAGTGGGTCGACGGAGGTGATGCGGCGGATGGACAGGGCGGCGCCGAGCACACCGAGGAGGATGATCACGACGGCTGGGATCAGGACGGTGGCGGGGGTGAGGAGGAACGGCACGGCGGAGCCGGCCACGATTGCGCCCAGCGCTGCGGCGATGCCGGTGCCGATCAGTGTGCCGCTGACGAGCAGGACGACGGCCTGGCCGAGGGCGTCCTTGAGCAGGCCGGCGGTGGAGGCGCCCAGGGCCTTGAGGACGGCGACGTCGCCGCTGCGTTGGATGGTCCAGACGGTGAAGAAGGCTCCGATGACGAGAGCGGAGATCGCGAAGAGGAAGCCGCGCATCAGCTGCAGGGAGCCGTTCTCGGAGATGTAGGAGCCGATCGCGGACAGCGAGTCTTCGGTGGAGACCGTCCTGGTGCCGGCCTGATGGTCAGTGGCAGTCGTGTCGGCCTCAGAGGTGGTGCTCAGGGCGATGACGGTCGCGGTCGGGCCGCCGTCGGTGCCGGCGGGAGGCACGATCTGCTGCCAGGTGTCCAGACTGATCCAGATCACCGGGCTGTGACTGTAGTGGGCCTCGCCCGCGACGGCGGCCACCTCCAGCCGCCGGCCTGCCAGGGTCAGGGCGTCCCCGGCGTTGACGCCGAGGTCGTCGGCGGCCGCAGTGGACAGCACTGCCGCGCTGCCGGTGATCCTGGTGCTGTCCGGGGCGAGGCGGGAGCCGGGCTTGACGCCGAAGGCCGAGACCCCGGTGCTCCTGTCTCCCGAGGTGGCCTTGGTCATGGTGATCCCCAGCGGCTCGGCGCTTTCGACACCGGGCGCCGTAGACCACTTCTTCCACTGCTGTTCGGTGACGGTGGAGCTGGAGTACGACAGGCCCTGTCCGCCACTGGGAGCCTGGAAGGCGATCCTGTCGACGGGCAGGGACGTGATCGCGGAGACGTTCTGCCGGCCCAGTCCGGCCGTCAGCCCGGACAGCAGCCCGACCAGGAGGGTGATCAGTACGATGACGGTCCCCATCAGGGCGAAGCGCCCCTTGGCGAACTTCAGGTCTCTCCAGGCGACAAACACGGCTTTGGCCTGTCCTTTCCGGTGGTGGAAGCGGTATGGCTCCACCGTCGCCGCCGGCCCCCCGCGTGCGCGTCTGGCGCAGGACGGCATTCGGCGGTCCGAAGGACGGCACGCGGGTTCTAACTTTTGATGGAGGCCCTTCCGGCGCCGGCTTTCGTAACCTGGAAAGCACTGTGAACTCTGCCGCCCCTTCCCCGACCCCGACCACCCGGGCCCTGGCCTGGTGCCTGCACCTGCTGGTCATCGGCCTGCTCGCCCTGGCCGCCGGACGGACCGTGACCGGCGAGCCGCCTCACGCTGGATGGATCGTCGCCACGGCAGCAGCGTGCGGCCTGACGTATGCGGCCGGCCCCGTGCTGCCCGGCGTACGCCGGTCGCGGCGGGCGGCCGCGCTCTGGCTGACCGCCGTGGGGGTCTGCTGGCTGGTACTGCTGGCTTTCACCCCCGATGCCGTGTGGGTGGCCTTCCCGTTGTACTTCCTCCAGCTGCACCTGCTGTCCCGCCGCGCCGGGCTGGTGGCCGTGGCCGCCACCGCCGCCGCGGCCATCGCGGGCTTCGCCGCCCACCAGCGCTCCTTCAGCCCCGCCATGGCCATCGGCCCCGGCCTCGGGGCTGCCGTCGCCGTCGCCGTGGTGTGGGGATATCAGGCCCTGTACCGGGAGAGCGAACACCGCCGCCGGCTGATCGAGGAACTCACCGCTGCCCGCGCCGACCTGGCCGCCGCCCAGCACACCGCAGGCGTGCTCGCCGAACGCGACCGCCTGGCCCGCGAGATCCACGACACCCTCGCCCAGGGCCTCTCCAGCATCCAGCTGCTGCTGCGTGCCGCCGAACGCGCCCTGCCCCGGGCACCGCAGAACGCGGCCCGCTACGTCGACCAGGCACGGCAGGCCGCCGTCGACAACCTCGCCGAGGCCCGCCGCTTCGTCGCCGCCCTCACCCCACCCACCCTGGAAGGCACCTCCGTGGCCGGTGCCCTGGAACGCCTGTGCACCACCACTTCCGCCCGGCACCGGATCACCACACGCTTCCACCTCTCCGGCACCCCCGCCCCGCTCACCACCGCGCACGAGGTCGCGCTGCTGCGCATCGCCCAGTCCGCCCTGGCCAACACCGTCCAGCACGCCGAAGCCACCGCCGCCGACGTCACCCTCAGCTACCTCGGCGAACACGTCGCCCTCGACATCGTCGACGACGGCCGGGGCTTCGACCCCGTGCGCCTGCCCGCCCCCGACCCCGAGACCGGCGGCTTCGGGCTGGCCGGCATGCGCGCCCGCGCCCAGGCCCTCGGCGGCGCCCTCACCATCGATTCCGTCCCCGGCGGCGGCAGCGCCCTGGCCGTCCAGCTGCCCCTCACGCCGCCGGCCGGCACCGAGCCCGAGGCCCGCCCATGACCGACGACGCGCCCATCCGCCTGCTCCTGGCCGACGACCATCCTGTCGTACGGGCCGGACTGCGCGCCGTGCTGGAAACCGAGCCCGGACTCGTCGTCGTGGCCGAAGCCGCCACCGCCGAGCACGCCGTCACGCGCGCCGCCGAAGGCGACATCGACGTCGTCCTGATGGACCTTCAGTTCGGCAGGGGCATGGGCGGCGCCGAGGCCACTGCACAGATCACCGCCCGGCCTGGAGCCCCCCGCGTGCTGATCGTCACCACTTACGACTCCGACGCCGACACGCTGCCCGCCATCGAAGCCGGCGCCACCGGCTACCTCCTCAAGGACGCCCCACCGGAGGACCTGGCCGCCGCCGTACGTACCGCGGCCGCCGGCCGCACGACACTCGCGCCCAGCGTCGCGGACCGGCTGATGAAACGCCTGCGCACCCCTGGCACCGCCTTGACCCGGCGCGAGACCGAAGTCCTCTCCCTGGTCGCCGACGGGCTGTCCAACCAGGCCATCGGCGCGCGCCTCCACCTGACCGAAGGCACCGTCAAATCCCACCTGGCCCGCATCTACGCCAAACTCGGCGTCGACTCCCGCACCGCCGCCGTCGCCGCAGCCACCGGCCTCGGCTTCATCCGCCGTTGAGCCAGGTGCACACCGGATGCCGAGCCGCCCGTGATCGCCACCTCAGCACCCAGACCACCCGCGGCCGCGTCGCCGTGTTCGACGAGGACATCGTCTGCCACTACCGCGCACACCTCCGCGAACGCCGCCGGCTCCGCCCCGACCATGAATACCGCGGCATCACAACCGAGGTGAGGAACGAGTTCGAGGACACGTCGGCAGCGGAGCCGCGCGAGGCCCGGGCGGGGAGGTACCCCGACGTCGCCCGGGCCAGGGCGCGGTGGACCGGACGGACGCGGGGCGGTTGAGCGGTGGGAGAACCCCGTTGGAGGGCGCCGGCCGGGAGAGGGCTGCAGGCTGGATACGTCTGCGCCTGCAAACCTCTTCGTGGCGGCGGCGCCGACGGCCGCACCTGGTATGCCCGAGGAGTCCCACCTCTCGGGCCCGGAGGCCCGCACCCCTACCACCTCCAGGCCCGGGGGCGGCAGTCGGCACTCACGCGTTGAGGTAGGCCAGCACCGCCAGGACGCGGCGGTTGTTGTCACTCGACGGGGGAAGCATCAGCTTGGAGAAGATGTTCGAGATGTGCTTGGCCGCCGCGCCCTCGGTGACGGTCAGCCGTTGGGCGATGGCCGTGTTGGAGCACCCTTCCGCCATGAGCTCCAGCACGGTGCGCTCCCGCGCGGTGAGCGCGGACAGCGGCTCGTCACGGGAGTGGGACGTCATCAACTGGGCGACGACGGAGGGGTCCATGGCCATGCCGCCGGCCGCGACCCGGCGGACGGCGTCGATGAACTGCCGGTCGTCCAGGACGCTGTCCTTGAGCAAGTAGCCGATGCCACCGGTGCCGTCGGCCAGCAGTTCGCGTGCGTACATCTGCTCGACGTGCTGGGAGAGGACGAGGATCGGCAGACCAGGCTGCTCGCGGCGGGCCAGAAGGGCGGCCTGCAGGCCCTCGGTGGTGAACGTCGGCGGTAGGCGGACGTCCACCACGGCCACGTCGGGACGGTGTTCGGCGATGGCCCGCCCGAGGTCCGTCCCGTTGTCGACGGCGGCGACCACCTCGCAGTCGTAGGCCTCGAGCAGCTGGATGATTCCCTGCCTCAGGAGGAAGAGGTCTTCGGCGAGGACAACACGCATGGCAACTCCATTTTCATGACGGTCGGCCCGCCCGGGGGACTGTCGATCTCCAGGACGCCGTCAAAGGATGCCAGCCGGCGCCGGATCCCCTCCAGGCCGCTCCCGGCTGACATCTCGGCTCCCCCTCGGCCGTCGTCGGTGACCTGCCCGTGCAGGAAGCCGTCCGCGTAAAGCAGAGTCACCTCGACCCGTCCGGCGTCGGCGTGTTTGAGGGCGTTGGTGAGCAGTTCCGACACGGAGAAGTAGATGGCGGACTCCACCGGATCGGGCAGCTTTCCGGGTAGGGCCGCGACGACCGTGACGGGCAGTGGGCTGGCCAGGCCCAACGCCCTGACGGCGTCGGCGAGTCCGCGCTCGGCGAGCACCGGGGGGTGGATGCCCCGGACCAGGCCGCGCAGCTCACGCAGGGCCTGCACGGAGGAACTGCGCGCGTCGTTCAGCAGGCGGCGTGCCTCGTCGGTGTTCCGGTCCAGCTGCCGGTCGACGGCGCCGAGGGTGAGGCCGAGACTGACCAGCCTGGCCTGGGCGCCGTCGTGCAGATCGCGTTCGATGCGGCGCACCTCGGCGGCCTGGATGTCCAGAGCGCCGGAGCGCGTCTCCGCCAGGTGCCGGACCCGGGAGGCGAGGCGGGCGCCCTGGGTCGGGCCCAGCAGGAACAGGACGAAGTAGGCGTGGCCCTTCAGGATCCAGGGGCTGAGGCGCAGCCAGCCGGCGAACACGGCGAGGGCCGCCAGGGCCGCGGCGAGGGCGGCGGGCCAGCTGTCGACGGTGATGAACGCGTACCAGCGGCCCACTCCGTCGGAGGCGACGGGCCGCCACAGGCCGCAGGCCAGCACGAACCCCTCCCCCGCGTAGTACAGCAGCGCGGCCGGGGCGCTGCCGAGCAGCAGGCCGACAACGCTGTTGAGGAGCAGCCACAGCAGGTCCCGCCAGCTCGCCGGGTCGGCCAGGATCCATTTGCAGCGGCGCACCCAGCCGACGATGTCCCGTTCGATCTCCTCGGGTTCGGGCCGGTAGGGCCGTTCCACCAGGACTCCGGAGCGGGCGGCGGCCCGCCGGTTCAGGTCGCAGACCCAGCGCACCGCGGTGGTCAGGTGGGGCAACGCGAGGAAACCGATCCCGATGAGGCACAGGATGACGAAGTACGCAGTCGTGACGAAGAGCACGACCGAGGCCAGGGCTCCGGCGGCGATCAGTGCGCCGACCAGTGTGTCCTGGGCGGCCCGGCTCAGTCGCATGCGCCCATCCTCCCACTCGCGGGGGCGGGCGGGGGAAGAACCGTCCCCGGACGGGGGTCCCGGGGACGGTCCGGTTCGCAGACGGCTCACGCGGCCTTCACCGTCTCGACTGCGGGCGTGCGCATGCCGCGCCACGAGGGAAGGAGCGTGGCGCCGAAGACCAGCACCAGGGACCCTCCGACGATGGCGAGGTAGATCCCGGGGGATCCGGAGGGGAGATAGGAGTCGGACTTGACCATGCTGTACGGCACGATGGTGGTCGCGGCGGCGATCGTGCCGAGGACGGTGGCGATGATTCCGATGAGGACGCCCTCGACGGTCAGCATCCCGAGCACCTGGCGGCGCGTCGCGCCCGTCAGCTGCTGGAGGCCGAACTCGGCACGGCGCTTGCGGGTCACCGCCACGAGCGTGTTGACGACGGTGATGGCGGCGTATCCGACGATCATGGCGACGATCGTATAGTTGGCGGCGACCAGGATCTGCTGGATCTGGTTGTTCCGGCCGGCCAGCGAGTCCCCGTCGTCCAGTTCGGTGCCGGGCACGCTCGCCGCCAGCCCGGCCAGGGCTTCACGGAGTTCGGCGGAGCCGCCCTGTTCGGAGCGGACCAGGATCTGGTGCGGAAGCCCGTCGCTCGTGTGCGGGGCCAGGGTCGCCGCGGGCAGGATCACGTACTGCTGCTTGGGGTTGTCGGCGTAGAGGGCGACGACCGTGGGACGTACGGCGGTGCCGTCGCCGAGGCGCAGGGGAAGCCGGTCCCCGACGCCCACGCCGTATTCTTCGGCCTTCTTGTCGGAGAGGGCGACGGTGTCGCCGCGCAGGCCGGACAGGGATCCGGCGACGGGCCGCAGATCGAGACTCTGCCGCACGCCGTCGGCGGACACGCCCCGCAATTCGGTGTCGGCGCGCCCGTCCGGTGCGTCGACGAAGCCGCGGCTGGTGACGAACTCCGAGGCGGCCGCCACGCCGGGGGTGGCACGGACCTGGTCGACGACGGTGGGCGCGAATCCGCCCGTGGCGGAGTCGAAGACGTAGTCGGCCAGGATGTTCTGGTCGTAGGAGCTCCGGGAGACGTGGTCCTCGGTGGCCTGCATGTAGAGGGTGCCGGTGGCGATGCCGATGAGCAGGACGATGGGTGCGACGGCGCCCGCCATACGGACGTTGGCCGTGGTGGCGTTGCGAAGGGCGAGCATGCCGGGGATGCCGGAGAAGGCGCGCACCGGCAGGTACAGCAGGGCGACCATCACCTTGGTGATTCCGGGGGCGAGCAGCGCCAGCCCGATGCAGAACAGCACGGAGGCAGGTCCGGCGGTGCTGGCCAGGGTCGGGCCGTCCTCCATCACCGTGGCGGTGGCGACGGCGAGGCCGATGCCGTTGGCGAGGAAGAACAGCGCGACCAGCAGGCGCGGCACGCTGAACCAGCGGGTGCCCGCGACGGACTCTGCCAGGGCGGCGACCGGTTCGGTGCGGGCGGCGCGACGGCCCGCGAAGCGGGTGGCACCGGCCGCGGCGAGCACGGTGACAACGGTGCCGACGGCCATCGGCACCCAGCCGGCGTGGTACACGATCGCCGAGGAGACAACGCCGCTGGAGGTGAGCACGCCGAAGAGGAGCCGCCCCAGCAGATATCCCGGGTACAGGGCGAGCAGTACCGAGCCGACCGAAAGCACCGCGGTCTCGATGAGGATCATCCGGCGCAGTTGCTGCGGGGTGGAGCCCACGGCCCGCAGCAGGGCCATCTCGCGGGTGCGCTGCTGGAGAGACAGGCCGAGTGTGGAGGCGACGCCGAACATCACGATCAGCACCACGGACGAGCCGAAGATGGCCGCGAGGATCACGACGGTGCGCTGGCTCGTGAGGGTGCCGGGCAGTTCCGCCAGGCCGCGCCGCTCACCCGTGAGCACCTCGGCCCGGTCGCCGACCACGGACCGCACCGCGTCGGCGACCGCTGCGGTGTCCGCGCCCTTCTCCGGCAGCACGCCGATCGAGTCGATCCGGCCGCCGGCCAGGGTGCGGGCCTTCTCGTCGCTGAAGAACAGCGCGGCGTCGGGGTTGCCGTCGCCGCGTTGGCCGGCGACACCGCTGACCGTGAACCGCCGGGTTTCGCCGCCCACGACGATCTCGACGACGGAGCCCGGGCCCGCACCGGCGCGCTCGGCGAGCCCGGAGTCGAGTACGACCTCGCCGCCGGCGACGGGGGAGGCGCCGGCGGCGAGGGTATAGGGGGTGAGCCGGGCACCGGCCCAGCCGTGGCCGTACGAGGTGCCCTTGCCCGTCAGCGCCTTGCCGTCCTTGAGGACGGTAGCGGGGAAGGACACGTCGCCGACGGCGTCGCGGACGCCGTCCGCAGCCGCCACCTCACCGGCGAGAGCCGGGTCGATACGGTGCCGTTCCGTCAGGGCGGCACCGTCATAGGACTGTTCGCCGGTGACCACGACCGGGGCGGCGTTCAGGCGCAGCGGGTCGGCGGCCATCCGGACGCCGGTCTCCATCAGGCCGCCGCAGCCGATGACGATCGCGGCGCCGAGGAACATGGCGAGGAAGGTCGCGACGAAACTGGTCCGCCGGAACTTCAGGGTACGCAGAGCGAGCCGCCACATCAGTACAGCCCTCCGGATGTCATCGGGGCGGCCTGCTGGCGGTTTTCGTCCTCCCAGGCGCCGAGCCGTGTCATCCGCGCCGCGACCGCGTCGGCCGTCGGCCGGTGCAGTTCGCCGGCGAGGGCGCCGTCGGCGAGGAAGACGACCCGGTCGGCATACGAGGCTGCCACCGGGTCGTGGGTGACCATGACCAGGGTCTGGCGGGCCGTGTCGACGGACTCGCGCAGCAGGGAGAGCACGGCCGCGGCGGTACGGGTGTCCAGTGCTCCGGTCGGCTCGTCGGCGAAGACCACGGCGGGCTGGGTGACCAGGGCGCGAGCGATGGCGACGCGCTGCTGCTGGCCGCCGGACAGCTCGGACGGCAGGTGGCCGAGGCGGTCGGCCAGGCCCACGCGCTGGACGACGGTGTGGATCAGGTTCTTGTCGGGGCGCTTTCCCGCGAGTTGCAGCGGCAGAGCGATGTTCTGCATCACCGTCAGCGCGGGCAGCAGGTTGAACGACTGGAAGATGAAGCCGATCCGGTCGCGGCGGAGCACGGTCAGTTGGGTGTCGTCCAAGCCGGCGAGGTCGGTGCCACCGACGGTCACGGCTCCGGAGGTGGGCCTGATCAGGCCCGCGGCGCAGTGCAGGAAGGTGCTCTTGCCGGAACCGGACGGTCCCATCACCGCGGTGAAGGTGGCGTCGGCGAAGCTCATGGAGAGTTCCCGGAGGGCGGCCACCTGGCTGTCCGCTCGTCCATAGATCTTCGACACGGTGTCCAGTCGTACCGCCTCCGTCCGACGGAGGTCGTGTGATGTGTGCATCGTGCTCCCCAATGGAATGACGCGCTTCCCAAGCGGTTTCTGTGGATCAGATTAGGAGCGGCGAGGCCGTCGCGCATTGGCCTTATACCGCCGATTCGAGGTAGAGGTTTCTCTACCTCCGTAGGCATGTACCTGGAATCGTGCAGCAGTTCCATGCCCGTGGAGAACTTTTCGAGCTCACGTCGAGGTGCCGTGGAGAGGGGCGACGGGCTTTGCGATTCGGGTGACCCTGGTGGCGCCTGCGACGGGTTTCCGCAGGAGGCGCCGGGCCCTTCGAACCGGTGCGCGTTCCTCTCCCCGGGCCGGCGCCGGAACATCATTTCTTCGAAAGAAATACCGGCCCCTTGTCAAGGGGGCAGAAATACTCTCAGGAAAGTGCAACCGGCATTCGCCTGTCCGAATCGTTTACCCCACCGTAAAAAATGCAGCTACTGCCAGTGCCACAACGTGTATGAGCGGGTACCGTCGCAGTATCCGAAAAAACGCCGAGAGATTGGAATCCATGTGGCCAGGACAGCCGGCCTCCTCACGGCCGAGAGGCACGACGGCGCCGCATACGCGAGGCCGGTGCGGCATGGGGCGTGACCACGGGCTCATCGCCAGTGTGCGGCCCGACGGGGACCTGGACCTGTTCGTGCCGCTCACCGGGAAACACCACAGGTGCGGTCCTCGTGGTACGACGATGTGGCTCGCGCTGCAGCGCAGTGGTTGGCAGACGGAACTCGCCGCGGAAGAGGTCGCCGTACGACTGGGTGTACATCCGGACAGTATTCGATGTGATATCCAGGCATGGATGTCGCATTTCCGTGAGGCGAGTCAGTGACGAAGCCGTGAAGCGGCGGCCCTCCGGCCGCCGCGGGTCCGGCGGCCGGTGCCGGACACACGGCCGCGGGTCCCCTTCCGCCGCTCAGGGCGTCAGGCCGCAGCGATGCCGGACAGCCACTTCTCCACCGCTCCGGCGGTCGATTCGGCCTGGTCCTCCATGACCGTGAAGTGCGTACCGGGTACCTCGGCGAGCTCGTGCGCGCTCTCCCACACCGCCTGCCAGCCGTCGAGACCGGGTGCGAAGGGCTCCTCCGGCCGGACGAACAGCACCGGAGCGTTCAGCGGGCCCGGCAGGCAGTCCCCGATCAGGTCGCTGTAACGGCTCATCGCCGCGAGGCGCCCGGTGCCAAAGCCGCCCACGGACGATTCGCGGTCCAGCATGCCGTTGAACATCTCACGCCGGAGTTGTTCGGTGCCGTCGTCGGCGAGCAGGTAGGTGTCCAGCAGAACCACGCCGGAAGCCGGCCGGCCGGCCTTCTCCATCGCCTCGGCCGCCGCGTGGGCGAACTGTCCACCGGAGGAGTAGCCGAGGAGCACATAGGGCCGTCCGTCGGCGCAGGCACGCCGGATGCCTTCGACGACGACCTCCACGACCGCGCCGGCGGAGCGCGGCAGCGGCTCCCCGGGCACGAAGCCGGGCACGTCCGGGACCAGCACGTCGCGTCGGCCGTGGAAGTGCCTGGCGAAGCGGGCGTACTGGTGGGCGCCGCCCAGCGCCATCGGAGAGGGCAGGCAGAGCAGGCGGGGCCCCTCGTCTCCCCTCGCCAGACGGACGGGGTCGCGCACGTCGCCGAACTCCGCCGCCGAGGAGAAGCCCGGCAGGATGTCCGCCGCGCTGTGCAGCAGCGTCATGGCGCGTTCCCAGTTGCCGTCGGCCGCCGCGCGCCGCACCAGTCCGCTGACCGATTCGATGTCGTCGTCCGCCGGCTCGGCGCCGTCCCCGGCGAGGTGTCCGCGCAGGTGGGCGGCGAGCGCGGCGGGCGTGCGGTGGTCGAAGGCGGCCCCGGCCGCGACGGCGACGCCGAGGGCGTCGGCAAGGGCTCCGCTCAGCTCGGCGGCAGAGACCGAGTCCATGCCGATCTCCAGGAAGGCGTCGTCGGGTTCGACGCCCTGCGGTCCCGCGTGTCCGAGTATCGCGGCGGTCTGCGCCCGTACCAGGTCGGCGAGCAGGGTCTCCTGCCCGGCCTCCGTGGCCGCCGCCAGCCGCTCCCGCAGCCCCTGCGCCTCCGGCACCGCGGCGGGGGCGACGGGAGCGGCCGGAGCGGCGGCCCGCTGCACGGTGGGCCGGTCCATGGTGAGAGGAACCTCGGCGTCCAGCCAGTAGCGTTCGTGCCGGAACGCGTACGTGGGCAGCTCTGCGCGGGCCGTACCGGGGAAGAGCGCCGCCCAGTCCAGAGGCAGGCCGTCGACGTGCAGCCGGGCGATCCCGGACAACAGGGCCGCCGGTTCGGTGCCGTGGCGTCGGCCCAGGGCCACGAAAGTCGCGTTGTCACCGCCGACACACTCCCGGACGAGCCCGGTCAGGACGGCGTCGGGACCGACCTCGACATAGCGGGTGACACCCGACCCGGCGAGGGTGGCGACGGCGTCGGAGAAACGAACGGTGCCGCGCACGTGCCGTACCCAGTACCCCGGGTCGCGCAGCTGTTCCCCGGTGGCAGGCAGTCCGGTGAGCGCCGAGACCACGTCGACGCGGGGCTCGTGGAAGGTGAGCTGCGCGACGACCGCGTGGAAGTCGTCGAGCATGGGGTCCATCAACGGGGAGTGGAAGGCGTGCGAGACACTGAGCCGCTTGGTCTTCTCGAATCCCGCGGCGGCGAAGAGGACCGCCTCCCGCTCCCCGGACAGGACGACTGCCGACGGTCCGTTGACCGCCGCCAGGCCCACCCGTTCGTCCAGCAGCGGGAGGACCTCGTCCTCGCCGGCCCGCACGGCGACCATCGCGCCGCCTTCGGGCAGGGCCTGCATGAGCCGGCCGCGTGCGGCGACCAGGGTGCAGGCGTCGGCCAGGTCCAGCACTCCGGCCACATGGGCGGCGGCGATCTCGCCGACGGAGTGCCCCGACAGCACGTCGGGCCGCACCCCCCAGGACTCCAGCAGCCTGAAGAGGGCCACCTCGTAGGCGAACAGGGCGGTCTGCGCGTACCGCGTGCGGTGTACCGCCTGGGTGTCCTCGGCGTTCAGTACGCCCGCCAGGTCCAGGCCGAGGTGGGCGTCGATCGCGTCGAACGTATCGGCGAACACCGGGTAGTGGGAGCGTAGTTCGAGTCCCATGCCGGGCCGTTGGGCGCCCTGGCCGGTGAACAGGAACGCGGTACGGCCGCCGGTTCGGGCCCGGCCGGTGACGGCGGTGGCCGAGGGGCCTCCGGTGGCGAGAGCGTCCAGCCCCGCCCGGATCTGCTCCCGGTCGCCACCGACGACGACGGCCCGGTGGCCGAAGGCCGCGCGCCGGGTGCCCAGGGCCCTGGCGACGGCGGACACCGGCAGGCCTGGGCGGGCGTCGAGGAAGTCGCGCAGCCGCTCGGCCTGTGCAGGGAGGGCCGGCGCGGAACGGGCGGACAGGGGCAGCATGACGGCCGGTGCGGGAGGTTCGGGCTCCGGGCGGGGGGAGGTGTGGTCGTCGGGTGCCTCCTCCAGGATCACGTGCGCGTTCGTCCCACTGATCCCGAACGACGACACCCCCGCACGACGCACCCGCCCACCCCGCGCCCACGGACGCTCCTCCCCCAGCAACCGCACCCGCCCCGCACCCCACTCCACCTTCCGCGACGGCTCACCCACATGCAGCGTCCGCGGCAACACACCCTCCCCCAACGCCAACACCATCTTCATCACACCCGCCACACCCGCAGCCGCCTGCGCATGCCCGATGTTCGACTTCACCGACCCCAACCACAACGGCACCTCACGCTCAACCCCATACACCGCCAACAAAGCCTGCGCCTCGATCGGATCACCCAGAACCGTCCCCGTACCATGCGCCTCCACCACATCCACATCACCCGCCGACACACCCGCCGACACCAACGCCTCACGCAACACCCGCTGCTGCGACGGACCATTCGGCGCCGTCAGACCATTCGACGCACCATCCTGATTCACCGCACTCCCCCGCACCACCGCCAACACCCGATGCCCCAACCGCCGCGCATCCGACAACCGCTCCAACACCAGCACACCGAGGCCTTCGGAGAACCCGGTGCCGTTCGCGTCGTCGGAGAAGGACCGGCACCGGCCGTCCGGGGAGAGGGCACCCTGGCGGCTGAACTCGACGTAGGTGCCCGGTGAGGCCATGACCGTCACTCCGCCGGCCAGGGCGAGGGTGCACTCGCCCTGGCGCAGCGCCTGCGCGGCCAGGTGGAGCGTGACCAGGGACGAGGAGCACGCGGTGTCGACGGTGAGGGCCGGGCCCTCCAGACCGAGGGTGTAGGCGACCCGGCCCGAGACGACGCTGCCGGAGCCGAAGCTGCCGAAGTAGTCGTGGTACATGACGCCCGCGTACACGCCGGTGGGGCTGCCGCGCAGCGACGACGGATCGATGCCCGCGTGCTCCAGCGCCTCCCATGCCCCTTCCAGCAGGAGCCGCTGCTGCGGGTCCATCACCAGGGCCTCGTGCGGGGAGATGCCGAAGAACGCGGCGTCGAAGTCCCCCGCGTCGTAGAGGAATCCGCCCTCGCCGGTGGAGGAGCGGCCCGGGGTGCCCGGTACCGGGTCGTGCAGGTCCGGGTCCCAGCCGCGGTCGTCGGGGAACGCTCCGATGCCGTCGCGGCCTTCGGCGACGAGGCGCCACAGGTCCTCGGGCGAGCGGACTCCGCCCGGATAGCGGCACGCCATACCCACGATCGCGATCGGTTCCCGGGCGGCGGCGGTCTGCGCCCGGTTGCGCTCCCGCAGCCGGTCGATCTCCTTGAGCGAGGCGCGCAGGGCCTCGATCATCCTGGTGTCGGGCTTCTCGGACTCGGCCATGGTTCTCTTCCTTCTCAGAGGGCGTCGTCGTCGCCGACGAGGTCGTCGAGCGCCAGGGTGATCAGACTCTCGGCGTCCATGGCGTCGATCGCGGGGCGGCCGGGTTCGCCGTCCGCGGAGCGCTCCCGCGCGGGCCTCAGTCCGGCGAGTTCCAGGAGGCTGTCGAGTAGTCCGGCTTCGCGGAGCCTGGCCACCGGGAGGGCAGCCAGTGCGGCGCGGACGGTGTCCTCCTCGCGCGGGCCGTCCGCGGCGGACGGCGCCAGTTCGGCGGCGAGGTGGTCGGTGAGAGCGGCCGGGCTCGGGTGGTCGAAGACGAGCGTGGCGGACAGGCGCAGCCCGGTCGCCTCGTTGAGCCGGTTGCGGAACTCGACTGCGGTCAGTGAGTCGAAGCCGAGGTCCTTGAAGGCCAACTCGGCCTCGAACTCCTCGGTCCCGAGCACCTGCCGGGCCTCGTCCCGCACCAGTTCGAGCAGGCGCGCGTTCCGCTCCTCGGGCGTGCGGGCGGCCAGGTCGCGGCGGAGCGCCACCGAGGCCGCGGACGCGGTGGTACTGCCCCGGCGGGGCGCGCGCACCAGGCCACGCAACAGCGGGGCGACGCGGCCGGGGTCCTGCGGGGTGCTGAGATCGAGGCGGGCGGGCAGCAGGACCGGCTCCTCGCGTCCCACCGCGGTGTCGAACAGGCCCAGGCCCGCCGCCGTGTCGAGGGCGAGCACGCCCCCGGAAGCCATGCGGCGCGCGTCGGCGTCGCCCAGGCGGTCGGCCATGCCTCCGCTGCCCGCCCAGGCCCCCCAGGCGAGCGAGACGGCTCGCAGCCCCAGGGAGCCCCGGTGCGCGGCGAGGGCGTCGAGGAAGGCGTTGCCCGCGGCGTAGGCGGCCTGGCCCGGACTGCCGAACAGGCCGGCCGCGGACGAGAACAGCACGAACGCGGTCAGTGGGCGGTCCTTGGTGAGTTCGTGCAGATGCCAGGCGGCGTCCAGCTTGGGCCGCAGCACCGTGTCCAGCTGCTCCGGCGTGAGGGAGGTGAGGACGGCGTCGGCGAGGACACCGGCGGTGTGCACCACCGCGGTGACGGGGTGGTCGTCGAGCACGCGGGCGAGGGCGGCGCGGTCGGAGGCGTCGCAGGCGACGAGGGTGACCCGCGCACCGAGGGTGGTCAGTTCCTCCCGCAGCGCCCCGGCGCCGGGCGCCTTGTCGCCGCCTCGGCTGAGCAGGACGAGGCTGGTGGCGCCGTGCTCGGTGACCAGGTGGCGGGCCACCTCACGGCCGAGAGCGCCGGTACCGCCGGTGATCAGTACGGTGCCCGCCCAGTCGGCCGGTACGTGCCCGTCCCGGCGTGGCGCGCGGACGAGGCGCGGTGCGCTCACCGTGCCGTCCCGGAGCACCAGTTGGGATTCGCCCGAGGCGACGGCTGAGGGCAGCAGGCGGCGGGAGGCGTCGGTGTCGTCGAGGTCGGCCAGGACGATCCGGTCGGGGTGTTCCGACTGGGCCGAGCGGATGAGGCCCCACGCGGCGGCGGCACCGGGGTCGGTGATCGCCGCGGGACCGGGTCCGGTGGCCCCACGGGTGGTGACGACCAGACCGGTGGCGGCGAACCGCTCGTCGGCCAGCCAGTCCTGGACCACGGCGAGCAACCGCCGGACACCGGAACGGATCTCGTCGGGGTTCCGTCCGCCGGGGTGCGGGACGACCAGGGTGTCGGGGGCCAGTGCGGCGGCCTCGGGCAGTCCGGTGACGACCGTGACCGCGGCGATCTCCCCGCCGAGCGCGGTGGCCAGCTCCTCGTGGCCGGAGCCGAGCACGGCCCACCGGCCGGCCCGTGCGGCGGTGGGAACCGTGACGGGCACCCAGTCGAGGGCGAAGAGGTCCTCGTGTCCGCCGCCGGCTACCGCCGCGATCCTGGCGGGGTCGACCTCCCGCAGCGCCAGCGACGCGACCCGGGCCACGGGCCGGCCGCCGGAGTCGGCGGCGTCGATGCGTACGGCGCCGGAGTCCAGCGGTGCGATCCGCACGCGCAGGGCAATCGCGCCCTCGGCGTGCAGTTCGACGCCGCTCCAGGCGAACGGCAACGCCATGCGTGCAGGTGCCCCGGCGCGCAGTCCGATCGCGTGCAGTGCGGAGTCGAGCAACGCCGGATGCAGTCCGAAGGGGGCGCCCTCGGCCTCGACGGCGACCTCGGCGTACACCTCGTCACCGAGGCGCCAGGCGGCGCGCAGTCCCCGGAAGCGAGGTCCGTACTCGGCTCCCAGTGCGCCGAGCCGGTCGTAGACGCCGTCCAGGTCCACTGCTTCGGCGCCGGCCGGCGGCCAGGACGTCAGGTCGTGTGCGGGTGTCAAATCCGCTGGGCGCAGCACACCGGTGGCGTGGGCGGTCCACGGGTCGTCGTCGGCCGCCGCGTACACGGTGAAGTCCCGGGCGCCGGTGGCGTCCGGCTCCCCGGCGGTGGCCTGGAGGCGGATGCTGCCCCGCTCGGGCAGCACCAGCGGTTCGGAGACGGTCAGTTCCTCCACCACGGGGCAGTCCAGCCGGGCCCCCGCGGCGAGGGCCATCTCGACGAAGGCCGTGCCCGGCAGCAGCGCTACGCCGCCGACGCGGTGGTCGGCCAGCCACGGCTGGGCGGAGAGCGAGAGCCGGCCGGTGTGCAGGGCCGCGTCGGCGTCGGCGCGCTCGACGGCGGCACCCAGCAGCGGGTGGCCGCCTGCTGCCCCGGGCTGCCCCGTGTCGCCGGTCATCCAGTACCGGTCCCGCTGGAACGCGTAGGTGGGCAGGTCCGAGCCGTCGCGGTGGGGCAGCAGGTCCGTCCAGTCGACGGTGACGCCGTGCACGTGCAGCGTGGCGAGCCCGGTGACCAGGGCCTCGGTCTCCTCGCGGTCCTTGCGGTGGAGGGCGACGACGGCGGCCGTGTCCTCGGGCAGGCAGTCACCGGCGGCCGCGGTGAGCGCGCTGCCGGGGCCGACCTCGGCGAAGTGGCGGGCCCCCGCGTCGTGCAGGGCGGACACGGCATCGGCGAAACGGACAGCCTCACGGGCGTGCCGTACCCAGTAGTCGGGGGTGGACAGTTCGTCGGCGGCTGCGGGGGCGCCGGTGAGGGTGGACACCAGCGGGACGCGCAGCGACCCGTACGACAGCGACTCGGCGACCTCGCGGAACTTCCCGAGCATCGGTTCCATCAGGGCTGAGTGGAAGGCGTGGCTGACGGCCAGTTCCTTGCTCCGCCCGAAACGGGCGGCGAGCGCGCGGGCCGGGCCGGCGGGGCCGGAGATCACCACGGACGTGGGTCCGTTGACGGCGGCGAGGCCGACCCCCGCGCCGAGCAGCGGCGTGACCTCGTCCTCCGCCGCGCGTACGGCGATCATGGCGCCGCCGTCGGGGAGCGCCTGCATCAGCCTTCCCCGGGCGGCGACGAGCCGGCACGCGTCCCGCAGGCCGAGGACGCCCGCCACGTGGGCGGCGGCGATCTCGCCGACGGAGTGCCCGGCGAGCAGGTCCGGCCTGATGCCGAACGACTCCAGCAGCCGGAACAGGGCCACCTCGAAGGCGAACAGGGCGGGCTGGGTGTATTCGGTGCGCTCCAGCAGTCCCGCGGAATCGAGGACGTCGCCGAGCGGCCGGTCCAGCAGCGGGTCCAGATGGGCGCGGACCTCGTCGTGGGCGGTGGCGAAGGCGGGGAACGCGGCGCCGAGCCGGGTTCCCATGCCGGGCAGTTGGGAGCCCTGACCGGAGAAGAGCAGAGCGAGCTTGCCGTCGGTCGCCGGGCCGGCCGCGCCGGTGGGGGGTGTGCGTCCCTCGGCCAGCGCCCGCAGTCCGGCGGTCAGTTCCTGGGGGGTGTGTCCGACGACGGCGGCGCGGTGGCCGAGTGCGGTACGGGCGTGGGCGAGTGCGCCGGCGGTCCGGCGCGGGTCGGTGTCCGGCCGGTCGGCCAGGTGGTCCAGCAGACGGCCGGCCTGGGCCCGCAGTGCCTGGGGCGTGCTGCCGGACAGCAGCCATGGCACGGCGTCCACCGCGGGGACCGCGGACGGCGCGGCGTCGGCCGCCGGTGGGGCCGGCGGCGCCTCCACGATCACATGGGCGTTGGTGCCGGAGATGCCGAAGGAGGAGATGCCCGCCCGGCGCGGACGGCCTGGGTCCGGCCACGGCCGGGACTCGGTCAGCGGGCGGACGTTGCCGCCCTCCCACTCCACGTGACGGGACGGGGTGTCGATGCCGAGGCTGGCCGGAAGGGTCTCGTGGTGGATCGCCTGGACCATCTTGATGACACCGGCGACACCGGCGGCAGCCTGCGTGTGGCCCAGGTTCGACTTGACCGAGCCGAGCCAGAGCGGGCGTTCCTCGGTGTGCTCCGCACCGTAGGTGGCGATCAGCGCCTGGGCCTCGATGGGGTCGCCGAGGGTGGTGCCGGTGCCGTGTGCCTCGACCACGTCGACGTCGGCCGCCCCCACGCCCGCCGCCTCCAGGGCGCGGCGGATGACGCGCTGCTGCGCTGGGCCGTTGGGGGCGGTGATGCCGTTGGAGGCGCCGTCCTGGTTGACGGCGGTGCCGCGGAGCACGGCGAGGATCGTCCGGCCGTTGCGGCGAGCGTCGCTGAGCCGCTCCAGCAGCAGCACGCCGGCTCCCTCGCCGAAGCCGGTTCCGTCGGCGGCGTCGGCGAAGGGGCGGCAGCGGCCGTCGGTGGAGAGGCCGCGGTGCCGGCTGAACTCCACGAAGGTGCCGGGGGTGGCCATGACGGTGACTCCCCCGGCCAGGGCGAGGGAGCAGTCGCCCTGGCGGAGCGCCTGGGCGGCCAGGTGCAGGGCCACCAGTGAGGAGGAGCAGGCGGTGTCGACGGAGAGGGTCGGCCCCTCGAGGCCCAGGGTGTAGGCGACGCGGCCGGAGACGACGCTGCCGGAGCCGAAGCTGCCGAAGTAGTCGTGGTACATGACGCCCGCGAAGACGCCGGTGTCCGAGCCGCGCAGGGTGGCCGGGTCGATCGAGGCCCGCTCCAGGGCCTCCCAGGAGGTCTCCAGCAGCAGCCGCTGCTGGGGATCGGTGACGAGGGCCTCTTCCTCGTCCATGCCGAAGAAGGCCGGGTCGAAGTCGGCCGCGTCGTACAGGAAGGCGCCGTGCCGGGTGTAGCTGGTGCCGGGCCTGTCCAGGGTGGGGTCGTGGAGGGTCTCGACGTCCCAGCCGCGGTCCGCGGGGAACTCCCCCACGGCGTCGCGGCCTTCGGCAACGAGGCGCCACAACTCCTCGGGGGAGGAGACGTCGCCGGGGAAGCGGCATCCCATGCCGACGATGGCGATGGGCTCGTCGGCGGAGGCGCGTACGGCGGTGGCGGGCGCGGCCCGGTCGAGGGCCCCGGTCAGTTCACCCAGCAGGTACCGGGCGAGTCCGGCCGGGGTGGGGTGGTCGAAGACCAGGGTGGCGGGCAGCCGCAGTCCGGTCGTCGCCGCGAGTCCGTTGCGCAGTTCGACCGCCGCGAGCGAGTCGAAGCCCAGCTCCCGGAAGGGCAGCGTCCGGCTGACGTCCTGGGCGGAGCGGTAACCGAGGATGGTGGCGACCCGGCTCTGCACGAGTTCGGTGAGGAACGGCTCCCGCTCCGGCTCCAGCAGCCCGGCGAGCCGGTCGCGCAGCGAGTCGGCTCCGCCGGTGGCCGCGTGGCCGGCGGTCGCACGGCGTACGGGCACCAGGCCGCGGAAGAGCGGGGCCAGGGAGTCCGCCTGGCCGCGCAGCGCCGCGGTGTCCAGCCGCACCGGGAGGACGACGGGGTCGGTGCCGCGCAGGGCGGCGTCGAACAGGGCGAGCCCTTCCTCGGTCGGCAGCGGGGCGACTCCGCCGCGGGCGATGCGCGCCCGGTCGGTCTCGTCGAGCGTGCCGGTCATGCCGCTCGCCTGGGCCCACAGGCCCCAGGCCAGGGAGTGCGCGGGCAGGCCGAGCGTGCGGCGGTGGGCGGCGAGGGCGTCCAGGTAGGCGTTGGCGGCGGCGTAGTTGCCCTGGCCCGGGGAGCCGAGGGTGGCGGCGGAGGAGGAGAAGAGCACGAACGCCGACAGGCCGAGGTCCGCGGTGAGTTCGTGCAGGTTCCAGGCGGCGTCGACCTTGGGCCGGAAGACCGCGTCGACGTGTTCGGGGGTGAGGGAGGCGAGCACGCCGTCGGCCAGGACCCCGGCCGCGTGGATCACGGCGGTCAGTGGACGGTCGGCGGGCAGACCGGCCAGCACCGCGGCGAGGGCGTCGCGGTCTGCGGCATCGCAGGCGACGCCGGTGACCTCGGCTCCCAGCTCGGTCAACTCGCTGATCAGGCCGTCGTCGGCACCGCTCCGGCTGAGCAGCAGCAGGTGGCGTGCGCCGAGGCGGCCGGCCAGATGGCGGGCGATGATCCCGCCGAGGGCACCGGTCGCGCCGGTCAGCAGGACGGTGCCGGAGCCGAGGCCGGGGCCGCCTCCGGAGGTTCCGGCGTCCGGGGCCGAGGTTTCGTCGGTGCCCGGGACACGGGCCAGGCGCGGCACGTACCAGGTGCCGTCGCGCAGTGCGAGGTGCGGTTCGCCGCTCGCCAGGGCCTCGGCGAGACGGTCCGGGCCGGGGTCCGTGCCGCTCTCGACCAGCACGATGCGGCCGGGGTTCTCGGACTGGGCCGAGCGGACCAGTCCGCCGACCGCAGCGCCGGCCGGGTCGGTCCCGGTGACGACGACGAGGGTGCCGTCGCCGTCCTGTTCGTCGGCGAGACGGTCTCGCAGCCCGTCCAGGACGGTGGTGACGGTCGCGCGCGTCTCCAGGGCGCCGGTGCCCGCCCCGGCGCGCAGCACCTCTCCGCCCCACGGTGTGCCCTCGGCCCCCGCCGGGGCGGGTGCGGGGACCCAGTCGACGCGGTGGAGCGCGCCGGACCGTGCGGACCGGGCGGCCGCGTCCACCACGTCGGTGCGCAGCGGGCGCAGGGTGAGGGAGTCGACCGTGGCGACGGGGGATCCGGCCGGGTCGGCCAGTGTCAGGGCGACGGTGCCCTCACCGGTGGCGCGGACCTTCACGCGCAGCGCGGTGGCTCCGGTGGCGTGCAGCCGTACCCCGGACCAGACGAACGGCAGCAGGGCCTGGTCGCCGGCGGCGTCGGTGAGGCCGACGGTGTGCAGGACGGCGTCGGAGAGGGCCGGGTGCAGTCCGAAGCCGTCGACGGGTGCCTCGGTGGCCACCTCGGCGTACACGGTGTCCTCAGTGCGCCAGGCGGCGCGCAGCCCCTGGAACAGCGGGCCGTAGCCGAGTCCGAGGGCGGCGAGTTCGTCGTACAGCCCGTCGAGGGGAACCGGTTCGGCGTCACGCGGCGGCCAGGAGGTGAGTGGTTCGACGACGGCCGGGAGGGTGCCGGTCGGAGCGAGCAGGCCGTCGGCGTGCCGCGTCCAGGGGAGTTCCTCGTCGGTGCTCTCGGGACGGGACCAGAGGCTCAGCGGGCGGGTCTGCCCGTCGGAGGGGCCGACAACGGCCTGGAGCTGGACGGCTCCGTGATGGGGCAGGACCAGCGGGGCGTGGAGTGTGAGTTCGACCAGGTCGCCGGAGCCGACCTGGTCGCCCGCGCGCAGGGCGAGTTCGAGGTGTCCGGTGCCGGGGAACACCAGCCGGTCCCCGACACGGTGGTCGTTCAGCCAGGGGTGTGTGCCCGCCGAGAGCCGGCCGGTGAGGACGGTCTCCTCGCTGCCGGCCCGTGCGATGGCGGCACCGAGCAGGGAGTGGTCGGTGGCCGCGAGGCCGGCGGACGTGACGTCGGCTCCGGTGGCGGTGCTGTCGAGCCAGTACCACTCACGCTGGAAGGCGTACGCGGGCAGGGGGACGAGGCGGGTGCGGCGGCCCTCCGCGACCTTGGTCCAGTCGATGACCGCGCCGTGGGTGAAGGCCTCGCCCAGGCCGGCGAGCAGCCGGTCGCGGCCGCCCTCGTCGCGTCGCAGCGAGCCGACGGCCGCGACCGCGTCGTCCGTCTCCTGGATTCCGACGGTCAGCACCGGATGAGGGCTGCACTCCACGAACAGGGTGTGGCCTCCGGCGACGGCGCCGCGTACGGCCTGTTCGAAGAGCACCGTGCTGCGGAGGTTGGTGTACCAGTATTCGGCGCCGAGTTCGGCGGTGTCGATCGGGGCACCGGTGACGGTGGAGTAGAAGGGCACGTCGGTGCTGCGCGGCTCGATGCCGGCGAGGTCCTGGGCGAGGCGTTCGCGCAGGGACTCGACGTGGACGCTGTGGGAGGCGTAGTCGACGGGCAGCCGTTTGGCGCGGACCTTCTCGGCGCGCAGCCGTACGAGGAGTTCGTCGAGGGCGTCGGAGTCCCCGGCGACGACGGTGGAGGCGGTGCCGTTGACCGCGGCGACCGAGAGCCGTCCGTTCCAGGCCGTGAGCCTGCCGCGGACCGCTTCGGCGCCCTCGCCCACGGACATCATGCCGCCGGAGCCGGACAGCAGCTCGGCGATGGCCCGGGAGCGCAGTGCCACCACGCGCGCGCCGTCCGCCAGGGAGAGCGCGCCGACGGCGCAGGCGGCGGCGATCTCGCCCTGGGAGTGGCCGATGACGGCGGCCGGGGTGACGCCGTAGCCGCTCCAGGTCTGCGCCAGGGACACCATCACCGCCCACAGCAGGGGCTGGACGATGTCGACCCGGTCGAGACCGCCGCGCAGTTCGGTGGCGAAGTCCCAGTCGGTCCAGGGCTCCAGGGCGGCGGCGCACTCGGCCATGCGGGCCGCGAACACCGGTGATTCGTCGAGGAGTTCCGTAGCCATGCCGGACCACTGCGAGCCCTGGCCGGGGAAGACGAAGACGGGGCGGGCCCGTCCGGCGGCGGTGCCCACGGCGAGGTTGCGCGCGGTGCCGCCGTCGGCCAGTGCGGCGAGCGCGGCGCGCAGTCCGGCGGGGTCGGTGCCGGTGACCGCGGCACGGTGCGTGAAGTGGGCGCGGCCGGTCGCCAGCGACCAGCCGACGTCTCGGGGGTCGAGCCC
The DNA here is from genome assembly GCF_053596135.1 of Streptomyces sp. NPDC001770. Taxonomy (NCBI): domain Bacteria; kingdom Bacillati; phylum Actinomycetota; class Actinomycetes; order Kitasatosporales; family Streptomycetaceae; genus Streptomyces; species Streptomyces sp. NPDC001770. The sequence goes on from NZ_JBSFFN010000017.1 coordinate 45,539, forward strand.
GGGGTGCGTGTCGAGGTGGCCGAGCAGCGCGGCGGCCTGTCCGGCGAGCGCGGCGGGCGACTTCGCCGTGAGCAGCCACGGGACGGCCTGTCCCGGGGCGCCGGGACGGGACGCCGCGGTGGGCTCCTGCGCCGCCGGGGCCTGTTCGAGGATGACGTGGGCGTTGGTACCGCTGATCCCGAAGGAGGACACCCCGGCCCGGCGTGGCCGGCCGGCCTCGGGCCAGGTCCGCTCCTCGGTGAGCAGGCGCACCTGCCCCGCCTCCCAGTCGACCTTGCCCGACGGCTCGTCCACGTGCAGGGTCCTGGGCAGGCTGCCGTTGCGCATCGCCATGACCATCTTGATCACGCCGGCGACGCCGGCCGCGGCCTGGGTGTGCCCGATGTTGGACTTGACCGAGCCCAGCCAGAGCGGCCGGTCCTCGGGCCTGTCCTGACCGTAGGTGGCCAGCAGCGCCTGTGCCTCGATCGGGTCGCCGAGGGTCGTACCGGTGCCGTGCGCCTCGACCACGTCGACGTCGGCGGTGGTGAGGCGGGCGTTCTCCAGTGCCTGGAGGATGACGCGTTCCTGGGAGGGGCCGTTGGGCGCGGTCAGACCGTTGGAGGCACCGTCCTGGTTGACCGCGGTGCCGCGGACGACGGCGAGGACCGGGTGGCCGTTGCGGCGGGCGTCCGAGAGGCGTTCCACCACCAGGACGCCGACGCCTTCGCCCCACACGGTTCCGGCGGCCGCGTCGGCGAACGCGCGGGTACGGGCGTCGGGAGCGAGGGCGCCCTGCCGGCTGAACTCGATGAAGGTCTCCGGGGTCGCCATGACGGCGACGCCGCCGACCAGAGCGAGGGAGGACTCGCCCTGCCGCAGCGACTGCCCGGCCAGGTGCAGCGCCACCAGCGAGGAGGAGCAGGCGGTGTCGACGGACAGCGAGGGTCCCTCCAGGCCGAGGGTGTAGGCGACCCTGCCGGAGATGATGCTGCCGGAGCCGAAGCTCCCGAAGTAGTCGTGGTACTGCACACCCGCGAACACACCGGTCGGGCTGCCCTTGAGAGAGTGCGGGTTGATGCCGGCGTGCTCCAGCGCCTCCCAGGATGCCTCCAGCAGCAGCCGCTGCTGGGGGTCGGTGACGAGCGCCTCCTTGGGACTGATGCCGAAGAACGCGGCGTCGAACGCGCCCGCGTCGTGGAGGAAGCCGCCCTCGCCGACGTACGAGGTGTCGGGGCGCTGCCGGGTGGGGTCGACGACACGGTCGATGTCCCAGCCGCGGTTGGCGGGGAACGGGGCGATGGCGTCCGTGCCGTCGGCGACCAGCTCCCACAGGTCCTGCGGCGTGCGGACGTCGCCCGGGTAGCGGCAGGCCATGCCGATGATCGCCAGCGGCTCGTCGACGCGGCCCCGTCCCCCGCGCCGGGTGCGGCGCGGGAAGCCGGCGGCCCCGTCGACCAGGGTGCCCAGGTGCGTGGCGAGCGCCTCCGGCGAGGGGTGGTCGAAGACGAGGGTGGCGGGCAGCCGCTGTCCCGTCGCGGCGGACAGGGAGTTGCGCAGTTCGATCGCGGCGAGGGAGTCGAAGCCGAGGTCCTTGAAGGCCCGGTCGGTCTCCACGGTGTCCGGTCCGGCGTGTCCGAGGACGGCGGCCACGTGGGAGCGGACGGTGGCCAGCAGGGCTTCGGCCCGCTCCGTCCCCCCGAGGGAGGCCATGTGTCCGGCGAATCCGGAGCCGGTTTCCCCGGTGGCGGCCTCCCGGCGGACCGGGCGCCCGGCCAGGGCACGGAGGACGGGGGCGAGTTCGCCGCCCTGGGCGCGGAGCGCGGACAGGTCGAGGCGTACGGGGGCCACCGCGGGGCGGCCGGTGCCCAGCGCCCGGTCGAACAGGGCGGTGCCCTCCTCGGCGGACAGCGGGACCATGCCGCCGCGTGACATGCGGGCCAGGTTGGCCTCATCCAGGGCGCCGGTCATGCCGCCGGTCGGGGCCCAAGGCCCCCAGGCCAGGGCGAGGGCGGGCATACCGTTCGCGCCGCGGTGGGCGGCGAGCGCGTCGAGGCAGGCGTTGGCGGCGGCGTAGTTGCCCTGGCCGGGGGCGCCGACAGTGCCGGCCACGGAGGAGAACAGCACGAAGGCCGACAGGTCGTGATCACGGGTCAGTTCGTGCAGATGGAGGGCGGCGAGGGCCTTGGGGGCGAGCACGGCGTCGAGACGTTCCGGCGTCAGCGAGGCCACCACGCCGTCGTCCAGGACACCCGCGGCGTGGACGACGGCGGTGAGCGGACGGTCCTGTCCGAGCCCTTCGAGCAGCGCGGAGAGGGCCTCGCGGTCGGCGACGTCGCAGGCGTGCACGGAGGCGCTCGCGCCGAGGGCGGCGAGTTCGGCCGCGAGACCGTCGGCCCGGCCGCCGCGGCTGACCAGGGCGAGATGGCGCGCACCGTGGGCGGTGACCAGATGCCGGGCGAGTACGGGCCCGAGTCCGCCGGTGGCACCGGTCAGCAGTACGGTGCCCTCGGGGTCGAGGGCCGGGGCCGCGGCTGCTTCGAACGGCTCTGCGGGTACCAGCCGGGCCGCGCGGGCGGTGCCCGAGCGGACGGCGACCTGCGGTTCGCCGGTGGCGAGGACCCCGGGCAGCAGAGTGCCGGGGTCGGCGCCGGACTCGAGATCGAGCAGGACGCACCGGCCGGGGTTCTCCGACTGCGCGGAGCGCGCCAGGCCCCACACCGCCGCGCCGGCCAGGTCGGGCACGTCCTCACCGGCGGTGGAGACGGCGCCCCGTGTGACGAGGGCCAGCGGCCGGTCGTCGTCGTCCTGGAGGGCTGCGAGCGCCATGTGCAGCGCGGCGCGTACCGTGCCGGCGTCCGCGCCGGACGGGACCTCCAGCAGGCGGTGGCCGGCGGCGGGGGCGTCGGGGTCGAGCGCCAGCGGCTGCCAGTCGAGGACGAACAGAGCCTCGCCCGCGGTGTCCTGTTTGGCGCTCAGCCGCTTCAGTGGACGGGAGGCCAGGGAGTCGACGGTGGCGACGGGGGCTCCGGTGGCGTCGGCCAGGTCGACGGCGAAGGTGTGGTCGCCGGCGGTTGTCATCCGGGCCCGCAGGACCGAGGCGCCGACGGCGTGCAGGGTGACACCGGCGAACATGAAGGGCAGCCGGGCGGTGTCGTCGCCGGAGCCGTCGCCGAGCAGGGCCAGGGAGTGCAGGGCGGCGTCGAAGGCCGCGGGGTGGAGGCCGAAGCGGGGGGCGTCCGCCGCCGGACGCTCCGGAAGGCGCACCTCGGCGTAGACCGTGTCGTCCTCACGCCAGGCGGCGGTCAGGGCGCGGAAGGCGGGCCCGTAGTCCAGTCCCGCGGCCGCGTGCCGCTCGTACAGGCCGGTGAGGTCGAGCTCCTCGGCGTCCTGCGGCGGCCATACGTCCAGCCGGGCCCCGGGGGGCGCGGTGCCGTCGGCGACCAGACCGGAGGCGTGCAGGGTCCACGGCTCGTCGACGGGGGTGTTCTCGGCGCGCGCGTAGATCTGGACCGTGCGTGCTCCGTCCGGGTCCGGGGTGCTCACGGCGACCTGGACCCGGACGCCGTCGGCGGCCGGCAGCACCAGGGGTACCTCCAGGGCCAGTTCCTCCAGCCGGCCGCAGCCGACCTGGTCGCCGGCGCGGATCGCGAGTTCCACCATCGCGGTGCCGGGGACCACGACGGACCCGCCGACGACGTGGTCGGCGAGCCAGGGGTGGGTCCGCACCGACAGCCGGCCGGTCAGGACTGCCCCGTTGGAGTCGGCGAGCACGGTGGCCGCGCCGAGCAGCGGGTGGTCGGCGGAGTCCAGTCCCGCGGAACCGACGTCGCCGGCCGGGGCGGCCGTCTCGGGCCAGAACCGCTCGCGCTGGAATGCCGTGGTGGGCAGGTCGACGGTACGGGCCCCGGTGAACAGCTCCTCCCAGCGCGGACCGGCGCCGCCGGTGTGCAGCTGGGCGAGGGCGGTGAACAGGGTCTCGGTCTCGTCCCGGCCGCGACGGGTGGCGGCGGCCAGAACGGTGTCACCCCCGGCCTCGTCGTCGACGGCCAGGCACTCGCGGGCCATGGCGGTCAGTACCGCGTCGGGGCCGATCTCCAGGAACCGGGTGACGCCCTCCGCGGCGAGGGTGCGTATCCCGTCGTGGAAGCGGACGGCCTCGCGCACGTGCCGTACCCAGTAGTCGGGGGTGCCGATGTCCTGGGTCGCGAGCCGGCCGGTGACGTTGGAGACCACGGGGACGGTTGCCCGGTGGAAGGTCAGGGAGGACACCACGGACCGGAACTCGGCCAGCATGGGTTCCATCAGCGGGGAGTGGAAGGCGTGCGACACCTTCAGCCGGCGGCTCTTCCCGAAGTGCGCGGCGACCGCCTCGGCCTCGGCCGCGTCCCCCGAGACGACGACGGAGTCCGGCCCGTTGACGGCGGCCACGCCGACCCCGCCGGTGAGCAGGGGGCGTACGGCTTCCTCGGTGGCGCGCAGGGCGATCATGGCGCCGCCCTCGGGGAGTGCCTGCATGAGCCGGCCGCGCGCGACCACCAGCGTCACGGCGTCCGCGAGGTCCAGTACCCCCGCGACGTGGGCGGCGGCGATCTCACCGATCGAGTGGCCTGCGAGGTAGTCGGGGGCGAGGCCCCACGACTCGACCAGCCGGTACAGCGCCACCTCGAAGGCGAACAGCGCGGTCTGGGTGCGGGCCGTGCGGTTCAGCGGCGCTGGGTCGTCACCGAGGACCAGCTCGCGCAGCTCACCGTCGCCGGACAGCTCGCAGATCTCGTCGAACACGCGGGAGAAGACCGGGAAGTGGGCGTGCAGGTCACGCCCCATGCCGGGCCGCTGAGAGCCCTGGCCGGTGAAGAGGAAGGCGGTCTGGCCCCTGCGGACGCGGCCGAGCGCGGTGGCACGGCCGCCCTCCGCGAGGCGGGTCACGGCGTCGAGCAGCGTATCGCGGTCGGTACCGAGGACCACGGCCCGGTACGGGTGGGCCGTGCGGGTGACGGCCAGCGAGTGCGCCACGTCCACGGGGTGGGCCTCGGTGACGGCCGAGGCCAGCAGGGCGGCCTGCTCGCGCAGGGCTCGCTCGCTGCGGCCGGAGAGCACCCACGGCACCAGCGGCGGCGCGGTGCGCGGCGCGGGGTCCTCGGCGGGTTCGTCGGAGGGTGCCTCTTCCAGAATGGTGTGGGCGTTGGTCCCGCTGGCACCGAAGGAGGAGACCGCGGCCCGTCGCGGGCGCCCAGGGTCGCTCCAGGGGCGGTTGGCGGTGAGCAGGCGGACGTTGCCCTGGCTCCAGTCGACCTTGTCGGACGGCTCCTCGGCGTGCAGGCTCCGCGGCAGCACACCGTGCCGCATCGCCATGACGACCTTGATGATTCCGGCGACGCCTGCGGCGGCCTGGGTGTGGCCGATGTTGGACTTCACCGAGCCCAGCCACAGCGGTGAGTCCTCGGGGCGGTCCTGCCCGTAGGTGGCGAGCAGGGCCTGTGCCTCGATGGGGTCGCCGAGCGTGGTCCCGGTACCGTGCGCCTCCACCAGGTCGACGTCGGCCGGGGTGAGCTGCGCGCCGGCCAGCGCGGCGCGCACGACCCGCTGCTGGGAGGGGCCGTTGGGGGCGGTCAGGCCGTTGGAGGCACCGTCCTGGTTGACGGCCGAGCCCCGGACGACGGCGAGGACCTCGTGGCCGTTGCGGCGGGCGTCGCTCAGCCGTTCCAGCAGCAGCATGCCGGCGCCCTCGCCCCAGCCGGTTCCGTCGGCCGAGTCCGCGAAGGACTTGCAGCGGCCGTCCGGGGCGAGGCCCCGCTGGCGGCTGAAGGCGACGAACGAGTTGGGGGTGGACATGACCGTGGCACCGCCCGCCAGAGCGAGGGTGCACTCCTTGCCCCGGAGGGCCTGTACGGCAAGGTGCACCGCCACGAGCGCCGACGAGCAGGCGGTGTCGACGGTGACGGCCGGCCCCTCCAGCCCGAGGGTGTAGGAGATCCGGCCGGAGATCACGGCAGCCAGGGCACCGGTGCCGAGCGCCGCCTCGGAGTCCCGCGGCATCCGCGCCAGCAGGTCCCGGTAGTCCTGGCCGTTGGTCCCGGCGAACACCCCGACCCGGGCGCCGTGCACCGAGTCGGGAGCGATCCGTGCGCGTTCCAGCGCCTCCCACGACACCTCCAGCAGCAGGCGCTGCTGGGGGTCCATCGTCAGGGCTTCCCGCGGACTGATGCCGAAGAAGTCCGGCTCGAACCCCGCGGCGTCGCGCAGGAATCCGCCGCGTGTGGAGTACGTCTTCCCCGTCGCGTCCGGGTCCGGGTCGTACAGCGCGTCGATGTCCCAGCCGCGGTCCCCGGGGAAGTCCCCGATGGCGTCGGTGCCCTCGACGACCAGCTGCCAGAACTCCTCGGGGGTGTTGACCCCCCCGGGGAAGCGGCAGCTCATTCCGACGATGGCGATGGGTTCCCGGTCCTGGGTCTCCGCCTCACGCAGCCGCTGACGGGTCTGGTGCAGATCGGCGGAGACCCGCTTGAGGTAGGAGAGCAGCTTTTCGTCGTTGGTCATCGGGTCTCGCCACTCCTGTGCGAAGAGGTGGGCTGCGGGTGGGCCGGGGTGTCGCGGTGGTGCCGGGTCACGCCGAGCCGAGTTCCTTGTCGATGAACGCGAAGACGTCGTCGGCGGTAGCCTCTTCCAGCCGGCCGGTGACGGCTGCCGCATCCTGGCCGAGGGTCTTGTCCAGGTCGTTGAGCAGGGTCTGCAGCCGGGTAGTGATCCTGCTCTGCTCCAGATCCTCGGCGGTGAGGCCGCCGAGCCGGGCGGCGACCCGTTCGAGCTCGGCGACCACGGCGTCCACGGAGGTGTCCGCGCCGGAGAGTTCGGCGCCCAGGTACTTGGCGAGGGCGGCGGGTGTGGCGTAGTCGAAGATGAGCGTGGCCGGCAGCGGCACTCCGGCGGCGCCACTGAGCCGGTTGCGCAGGTCGACCGAGGTGAGTGAGTCGAAACCGAGGTCGCGGAACGCGGCGGTCGGCTCGACGGCGCCGGCGTCGCCGTATCCGAGGACGACGGCCGCCTGGCCGCAGACCAGGTCGTTCAGGGCGCGCTCGCGTTCCCCTCCGGTGAGTCCCGCGAGCTTCTCGGCGAAGCCGTCGGCGGCGTTCGGACCGCTCGTGGTGCGCCGCGCCTCGGCCAGGGCGGACAGCAGCGGGCTGGGGCGGGTCGAGGTGAACGCGGGGGCGAAGACCGACCAGTCGACGTCCGCGACGGTGACGGTGGTATCGCCGCCGTCCAGTGCGCGGCGCAGCGCCGTGAGAGCCGTGTCCGGGTCGAGCAGGGACATGCCCATCGCCTTGACAGAGGCGCGCACCGTGCCGTGCGCCGCCATGCCGTCGCCGCCCCAGGGGCCCCAGGACACGGAGGTGGCGGGCAGCCCCGCCGCGTGACGGTGCTCGGCCAGGGCGTCCAAGTAGGCGTTGGCGGCGGCGTAGTTGGCCTGGCCGGCGCCGCCAACGGTGGCTGTCAGGGAGGAGAACAGCACGAACGCCGACAGGTCGAGCCCGGCGGTCAGTTCGTGCAGGTGGAGGGCGGCGTCCGCCTTGGGGCCGAGGACGCGGGCGAACCGGTCGGCGTCCAGGGCGTCCAGGACGCCGTCGTCGAGCGCCCCGGCCAGATGCACGACGGCCGTCAGGGGGTGCTGCGCCGGTACGCCGTCCAGCAGGCCGGCCAGCGCGGACCGGTCGGCCACGTCACAGGCGGTCAGGGTGACGCCGGTACCGGTGGCGGTGAGTTCACGGACCAGGTCGGCGGCGCCGGGTGCGTCGGCGCCCCGGCGGGAGGTCAGCAGCAGGTGGTCGGCGCCCTCGGCCGCGAGCCGGCGGGCGACGACCGCGCCGACCGCGCCGGTGGCGCCGGTGACCAGCACGGTGCCGGACGGCTTCCAGGGTGCGCCCGCCCGGGCCGGGGCGTGCTCCAGCCGGCGTCCGTGGACGCCGGATTCGCGGATCACGACCTGGTCCTCACCGCCGGCGTCGCCGAGCAGCGCGGCCAGGCGGGCCACGATCCGCGGACCGGCCTCGGCGGGCAGGTCGACGAGGCCGCCCCACCGGTCGGGGTGCTCCAGGGCGGCGGCCCGGCCCAGGCCCCACAGCGCGGCTTGGGCGAAGCCAGTGACGGTGGCGCCGGACCCGTGTGCGACGGCGTCCCGGGTGGCGCACCACAGCGGGGCGTCGGCACCGGTGTCACCGAGTGCCTGGATGAGGGCGGCGAGGGCGTACGGCGGCGTCGCCGGGGCGGCCAGGTACAGGATGCCGTCGGTCGAGGTCCGGCCGGTGAGGACGTCGGCCAGTGCGGCGCGGCCGGCGGTGTCCGGCACGGTAAGGATGTCGAGGTGCAGCCCGCTGTCCAGCAGGCCTTCCGTCACGGCGCGGGTCCACGGGTCCTCAGCGGTGGACGCGGGGACGACCGCCAGCCAGTCCCCGCCGAGGGCCGGGGTGGCGGGAGGCGCCAACGGTTCCCAGGTGACACGGTAGCGGAGCCCGTCCGCCGCGGCGTGCGCCTGCCGACGGCCGTGCCAGGTGGCGAGTGCGGGCACGACGGCGGCGACGGAGCTCTCGTCGTCGAGACCGAGGGTGGCGGCGACGGCACTCACGTCCTGGTCGCGCACCAGGTCCCAGAACGGGTCGCCGGCGTCACCGCCGGAGCCGGCCCGGCGCTCGGCCTGCAGGATGGGGGCGTCCTCCCAGTGCCGGTCCCGGCGGAACGGGTAGGTGGGCAGATCGACGGTGCGCCCGCCGGTGAAGACCGTCCGCCAGTCGGGGCCGGTACCGGTGAGGTGGAGGCGGCAGAGGGCCTCGACGAGGGCGGCGTCCTCCGCGCGGTCGCGCCGCTGGGTGCCGATGGCGTCGGGCACCAGGTCCTGAGCCATGGTGCTGAGCACCGAGTCGGGGCCGATCTCCAGGAAGCGGGTGGCACCCTCGGTGGCGAGCGTGGTGGCCCCGTCGTGGAAGCGGACGGCCTCTCGGACGTGCCGTACCCAGTAGTCGGCGTCGGCCAGGTCACCGACGATCCGTCCGGTGACGTTGGAGACGACGGGGAGCGCGGGCTCATGGAAGGTGAGGCCGGCCAGTACCTCGCGGAAAGGTTCGAGCATGGGATCCATGCGGTGCGAGTGGAAGGCGTGCGACACCTTCAGCCGGGTGCTCTTCTCGGCCTGGGCCGCGACGGCGAGAACAGCCTCCTCGTCGCCGGAGACCACGACGGAGCGTGCGCCGTTGACGGCGGCGATGTCGACGCCCTCGGTGAGGAGCGCGACGACGTCGGCCTCGGTCGCGCGCAGGGACACCATCGCGCCGCCGGCCGGCAGGTCCTGCATGAGGCGGCCCCGGGCGGCGACCAGGGTGACCGCGTCCTTCAGGTCCAGCACTCCGGCGACGTGCGCGGCGACGATCTCGCCGATGGAGTGCCCGGCGAGCAGGTCGGGGTGGACACCCCAGTGTTCCAGCAGGCGGTAGAGGGCGGTCTCGAAGGTGAACAGCGCCGCCTGGGTGTACACGGTGCGGTGCAGCGGCGCGTCGGCGCCGTCGGTGTCCTCGTCGAACATGACGTCGCGCAGCGGCCGGTCGAGATGCTCGTCGAATGCGGCGCAGATGTCGTCGAAGGCCTCGGCGAACACCGGGAAGGCGGCGTGCAGGGTGCGGCCCATGCCGGGACGCTGGGAGCCCTGCCCGGAGAACAGGACGGCGAGGCGGCCGGGTTCGGGGGCCACGACGGGTGTGCGGGTCCCGTCGGCGACCTCACGCAGGGCGGCCATCAGTTCGTCCCGGTCGCGTCCCGTGACGGCGGCGCGGTGGGTGAACAGGGAGCGGGTGGTGGCCAGCGAGTGGCCGACGTCGTACGGGTCGAGGTCGCCGGCGACCGCCAGCAGCCGTTCCGCCTGGCGCTGTACGGCGTCGGCGCCCTTGCCGGAGAGCAGCCACGGCACGACGGGCAGCTCGGCGCGGTGGGTGGTACTCCCCTCGGTCCCGGTGGGCGGGGCCTCCTCCAGAACGGTGTGCGCGTTGGTGCCGGAGATACCGAAGGACGAGACGCCGGCGCGGCGCGGCCGTCCGTCGCCGCCCCAGGGGCGGGGCTCGGTGAGCAGCTCGACGTCGCCCGCGCTCCAGTCGACGGCGGTGGTGGGCGTGCCGACGTGCAGGGTCCTGGGAAGGGTGCCGTGGCGCATCGCCATGACCATCTTGATGACGGCGCCGACTCCGGCGGCGGCCTGGGCGTGGCCCATGTTGGACTTGATGGAGCCCAGCCGGAGGGGCAGGCCCTCGGGGCGGTCCTGCCCGTAGGCGGTGATGACGGCCTGGGCCTCGATGGGGTCGCCCAGCGTGGTCCCGGTGCCGTGGGCCTCCACCACGTCGATGTGGTGCGGCGCCAGTTGGGCGTCCGCGAGCGCCTGCCGGATGACGCGGACCTGGGCCGGTCCGCTGGGCGCGGTCAGCCCGTTGGAGGCACCGTCCTGGTTGACGGCGCTGCCGCGGACGACGGCGAGCACCTTGTGGCCGTTGCGGGAGGCGTCCGACAGCCGCTCGACGAGAAGCATGCCCGCGCCCTCGGCCCAGGCGGCACCGGCGGCGTCGTCGGAGAAGGAGTGGCAGCGGCCGTCGGGCGACAGGGCGCGGCGCTCGCTGAACTCGACGAACATCTCGGGGCTGGCCATGACGGCGGCGCCGCCCGCCAGCGCGAGGGAGCACTCCCCCTTGCGCAGTGACTGGATCGCCGAGTGGAGGGCGACCAGGGAGGAGGAGCAGGCGGTGTCCATGGTGACCGCCGGGCCCTCGAGTCCGAGGGTGTACGCGATCCGGCCGGAAACGATGCTGCCGGAGATGGTGCCGCCGAGGTAGTCGTGGTGCATCAGCCCGACGAAGACACCGGTCCGGGAGCCCTTCACGGCCACGGGGTCGATGCCGGCCCGCTCGAAGGCCTCCCAGGTGACCTCCAGCAGCATGCGCTGCTGGGGGTCCGTGCCGGGCGCGTCCTTGGGGCTGATGCCGAAGAAGGCGGGGTCGCACTCGGCGGCGTCGTGGAGAAATCCGCCGTGGCGCACGTAGGTCTTGCCGGGGGCCCCGGGCTCGGGGTCGTAGAGGGCGTCGACGTCCCAGCCGCGGTCGGTGGGGAATTCGGAGACGACGTCGATGCCCTCGTCGACTGTGCGCCACAGGTCCTCGGGGGTGCGTATACCTCCGGGGTAGCGGCAGCCCATACCGATGATGGCGATGGGCTCGTGGTCCTGCTCCTCCAGTTCCCTCACGCGGCGCCGGCTGCGCTCCAGCTCGGTCGTGGCCCGCTTCAGGTAGTCGCGGAGCTTGTCGGCCGTTGCCGGGTCTTCCATCACAGGGCTCCCAGTTCGTTGTCGATCGTCGCGAAGAGTTCCGCGTCGCTGGCCTCGCCGAAGTCCTGTGCCGGTGCGGGCGCGGCGTCGCCGCGGGCGTCCTGCCAACCGCGCAGGAGGGCTTCGAGGCGTGCGGTGACGCGGGTGTGGCTGCCGTCCTCGTCGGGCAGGCCGAGCAGCACCGCTTCGAGCCGGTCCACGTCGGCCAGGGCGGTCCGGGCGAGGTCGGCAGGTCCTGGTACCAGTTCCGTCCTGAGGTGGGCGGCGAGCGTGCGGGGCGAGGGCTGGTCGAAGACCAGCGTCGCCGGGAGGGTGAGGCCGGTGGCGCCCGCGAGGAGGTTGCGCAGTTCGACGGCGGCGAGCGAGTCGAAGCCCATCTCCTGGAAGGCGCGTCCGGGGTCCACCGACTGCGGTGAGGGGTGCCCGAGCACGCCGGCGACGTGGGTGCGGACCAGATCGAGCAGGGCGCGGTCGCGTTCGCTGTCGGGCAGGCCGGCGAGCCGCTCGCGCCAGGACGCGGACGACGTGCTCTCGGCGGTCGCGGCGCCCGTCCGGCGCGCCGCGGGGCGGACGAGTCCGCGCAGGAGCGCGGGGATGCCGTCGGGGCGGGCCCGTACGGCGGCGCCGTCCACCCGGACGGGGACCACGAGGGCTTCCTCGGCGCCCAGGGCGGCGTCGAACGCGCGCAGTCCCTGGGCGGGGGCAAGGGGCGGCAGGCCGAGACGGCGCAGCCGTTCCAGGTCGGTCGCTTCGATACCGGCGCTCATCCCGCCGCCCGAGGCCCACAGGCCGTAGGCCAGGGAGACGGCGGGCAGACCGCGGGAGCGGCGGTGGGCGGCGAGGCCGTCGAGGAAGGTGTTGGCGGCCGCGTAGTTGGCCTGGCCGCCGCCGACGAGCAGACCCGCGGCGGAGGACAGCAGGACGAACGCGGACAGGTCCGACTCCCGCGTCAGGTCGTGCAGGTGCCAGGCGGCGTCCACCTTCGGCCGCAGGACCCGCTCGACCCGTTCCGTGTCGAGGGTGGCCAGGACGCCGTTGTCGACGACGCCTGCGGCGTGCACCACGGCGCGGACCGGGTGCCGGCCGAGCAGTGCGGCGAGGTCGGCGCGGTCGGCGACGTCGCAGCGGGCGAGGACGACCTCGGCGCCGAGCGCGGTGAGTTCGGCCCGCAGGTCGGCCGCGCCGGGGGCGTCCGCGCCGCGCCTGCCGGCCAGCAGCAGACGTCGTACGCCGTGCTCGGTGACCAGGTGGCGGGCGATCAGGGCGCCCAGGCCACCGGTGCCGCCGGTGACGAGGACCGTGCCGTCAGGTTCCCAGACGTGGGGGCCGCCGGGCTTGGCACGTGCCAGGCGCGGCACACGTACCTCGCCGTCGCGGATTACGGTCTCGGGCTCGTCGGAGGCCAGCGCCGTGGCGAGGGCCGTGTCGGGGGCGGCGCTGCCGTCGGTGCCGATCAGCAGGAAGCGGCCCGGGTTCTCGGCCGCCGCGGCGCGCACGAGGCCGAACAGCGGGCTGTGCGCGAGGTGGTCGCCCCGCAGCAGTACGGCGAGCCGGCGGCCGGTGAAGCGTTCGTCGTCGAGCCAGAGCCGCAGGGTGTTCAGGGTTGTGCCCACCAGGTCACGTGCCCGCTCGGGCAGGCCGGCGCCGGTGTCGGGGTCGGCGGGTACGGCCAGGACGACCGTTCCGGGCACGTCGCCCGCGTCCGCCAGCGCGGCCAGGTCGCGGTACCTGGGTGCGTCCAGGCCGGTGTCGGCACCGCACACGGCCAGGTCGGACGGCGCCGGTAGCGCCGTACCGGCGGCCAGGACGAGGTCGGCCTGGTACAGGAAGTCGTCCGTGTCGGCGGAGAGCTGCTCGGCCGACACGGGGCGGGCCACGAGGCCGCGGACGGTGGCGACGGGTACGCCGTCGCCGTCGGCCAGGTCGAGGCGTACGGCGTCGTTGCCCTCCGGGGACAGGCGCAGGCGCACGCGGTCGGGGCCGGCCCGGTGCAGCGTGACGCCGCTCCAGGCGAACGGCAGCACGGCCTGTCCGCCGGGCAGGTCCAGCAGGTTGGCGTGCAGGGCGGCGTCCAGCAGGGCGGGGTGGAGGCCGAAGGCGCCGGCGGTGGTGCGTGCTCCACCCGGCAGGGCGGCTTCGGCGTACAGTTCCTCGCCCCGGCGCCACAGGGCGTGCAGGCCCTGGAAGACCTCGCCGTAGCCGTATCCGGTGCGGGCGAGCCGGTCGTAGAGCCCTTCCAGGTCGACGGGTTCGGCACCGGCGGGCGGCCAGACCGCGGGGCCGGCGGGTGGTTCGGCGTCGGAGGGCGCGGTGGTGAGTACGCCGTCGGCGTTGCGGGTCCACGGGGTTCCGGGGGTGCCGGTGCGGCGCGACCAGACGCTCAGTTCGCGGCGTCCGTCCCGTTCCGCGTCGACGGCGACCTGCACGGCCACGGATCCCTCTTCGGGCAGCGCGAGGGGGGCGTGCAGGGTGAGTTCCCCGACGGTGCCGCAGCCGGTCTGTGCCGCGGCCCGCAGGGCCATCTCGACGAAGGCGGTGCCGGGCAGCAGGACGGTGCCGTGGACGGTGTGGTCACCGAGCCAGGGGTGGGAGGAGAGCGACAGCCGTCCGGTGAGGACCACGCCCTGGGTGTCGGGTAGTTCGGTCGCGGCCGGCAGCAGCGGGTGGCCGGTGGTCTGCTGTCCGAGGCCGTCGGCGTCGCCGGTGCCCCCCGGTGCGGCCTCCAGCCACAGGCGGGTTCGCCGGAAGGCGTAGGTGGGCAGGTCGGTTCGCCGTGCGTGGTGCGGTGCGTGGAACGCCTCCCAGTCGACGGTTCCCCCGGCGGCGTGGAGCCGGGCGACCGCGGTGACGACGTCGTGCGGTGCGTCGCCGTCACGGCGCATGACGGGCAGACAGGCGCTGTCCGGGGGGAGGCACTCGGTGGCCAGGGCGGTGAGCGCCGCGTCCGGGCCGACCTCCAGGAACGTCCGTACGCCCAGCTCGTGCAGGGCGGCGAGGGCGGGAGCGAACCGGACGGGGCGGCGGACATGGTCCACCCAGTGGCCGGGGGTGGTGAGCTCGCCGGGGGCGGCGAGGGCGCCGGTGAGGGCGGAGACCACCGGGATCCGGGGCTCCTGGTAGGCGCACCGGGAGGCGGCCTCGGCGAAGGCCTCCAGCATCGGGTCCATCAGCGGCGAGTGGAAGGCGTGGGAGACCTTGAGCCGCTTGCCGCCTCCGAATCGGGCGGCGAGTGCGTCGACGGCCTCCTCGGTTCCCGAGACCACCACGGAACGGGGGCCGTTGACGGCGGCGAGGCCGACCCGCTCGTCGAGGTACGGGACGACCTCCTCCTCGGTCGTCCGCAACGCGGCCATGGCACCGCCGGCCGGGAGCGCCGCCATCAGGCCGCCACGCGCGAGGACGAGGGAGACCGCGTCCGGCAGGGAGAGCACTCCGGCGACATGGGCGGCGGCAAGTTCGCCGACGGAATGGCCTGCCAGAAAGTCCGGCACCGCCCCCCACGACTCCAGCAACCGGTACACGGCCACCTCGGTGGCGAAGATCGCGATCTGCGCGTAGTCGGTGCGGGTCAGCAGAGCGGGGTCGCCGTCGATCACCTCGGCCAGCGGACGCTCCAGACGGGGGTCGGCGAGGGCGCACACCGCGTCGAACGTCTCGGCGTAGACCGGGTAGGCGCGGCGCAGTTCGCGGCCCATGCCGGGGCGCTGGGAACCCTGCCCGGTGAACAGGTAGGCCGTTCTGCCGCCGACCGGGGTGAGCGGGGGCGCGGCGGCCAAGGCGTCCAGCAACGCGCCGGACTCGCTGCCGACGGCGACGGCGCGGTACTCGAAGTGGGTGCGGGTGGTGGCCAGTGAGAGCGCGACGTCCGCCGGAGCGGCGTCCTCGCCACCGGTGAGGTGCTCACGCAGGCGGGCGATCTGACCGGCGAGGGCTTCGGGGCTGCGGCCGGTGACGATCCAGGGCACGGGTGTGGCGGCACGGGGTTCCGCGGATGCGGCGGCCGGTGTCGCCTCTGCGTCGGCGGCGGCCGCTTCCTCTTCGGAGGGGGCCTGCTCCAGCACCACGTGGGCGTTGGTGCCGCTGATGCCGAAGGAGGAGACGGCCGCGCGGCGCGGGCGGCCGGTGTCGGGCCAGGGGCTTCGCTCCAGGGCGAGTTCGACGGCTCCCGCGTCCCAGTCGACCTGGTCCGTGGGGGCGTCGACGTGGAGGGTGGGCGGCACCTCGCCGTGGCGCATGGCCATGACCATCTTGACGACCCCGGCGACGCCCGCGGCGGCCTGGGTGTGGCCGAGGTTGGATTTGACGGAGCCCAGCAGCAGCGGCCGGCCGGCGGGGCGTCCGCGGCCGTACGTCGCCAGCAGCGCCTGTGCTTCGATCGGGTCGCCGAGCGAGGTTCCTGTGCCGTGCGCCTCCACCACGTCGACGTCGGCGGCGGTGAGACCCGCGCCGGCCAGCGCCTGACGGATGACCCGCTGCTGGGAGGGGCCGTTGGGTGCGGTCAGCCGGCTGCTGGCGCCGTCGGAGTTGACGGCGCTGCCGCGCACCACGGCGAGCACGGGGTGGCCGTTGCGCCGCGCGTCGGCCAGGCGTTCCACGAGCAGCATGCCGGCGCCCTCGCCCCAGCCGGTACCGTCGGCGGCCGTCGAGAAGGCCTTGCAGCGGCCGTCGGGGGCGAGCCCCCGCTGCCTGCTGAAGTCGACGAACGTCTCCGGGGTGGACATCACGGTGACCCCGCCCGCCAGCGCGAGGGAGCACTCGCCGGCCTGCAGGGCGCGCACCGCCCAGTGCAGGGCGACCAGGGAGGAGGAGCACGCGGTGTCGACCGTGACGACCGGGCCCTCCAGGCCGAACGTGTAGGCGATGCGCCCGGAGGCGATGCTCGCGGCACTGCCGTTGGCGAGGTAGCCGACGAGGTCGTCGGGGACGGCGTCGAGCCGCGTGGCGTAGTCGTTGTACATCACACCGGCGAACACTCCGGTGCGGCTCCCGCGCAGGGAGGCCGGGACGATGCCGGCCCGCTCGAACGCCTCGAATGAGGTCTCCAGCAGCAGGCGTTGCTGTGGATCCATGGCAAGGGCCTCGCGGGGGCTGATGCCGAAGAAGTCGTAGTCGAAGTCGGCGGCGTCGTGCAGGAAGCCACCGGTGCGCGCGTAGGTCGTGCCGGCCCGGTCCGGGTCGGGGTCCCACAGGGCGTCCACGTCCCAGCCGCGGTCGACGGGGAACTCCGAGACGGCGTCGGACCCCGTCGCCACCAGGTTCCACAGGTCCTCGGGTGAGGTGACACCGCCCGGGTAGCGGCAGCCGATGCCGACAATGGCCACCGGGCCGTGCGCGCGTTGTTCGTTCTCGCGCAGCCGGCGCCGTGCCTCCCGCAAATCCGCAGTCGTCCGCCTGAGGTAGTCAAGCAACTGCTCTTCGTTGTTCACCAGCGCGCCATCCGATCGGGATCGAAAGTGGGCCTCGGTCCTGCGGACGGGCTCCCGGTCCGCTTCCCCCTCCGTTCACGGAGGCTAGGTAGGGGCCGGGTGCGCCTGATACCCCTACGGCCCCCAGGGGGGCCACGGGCGGCCATACGATGCGCCCGAACGGGCAGCCGCAGTGCGGGTACGTGCCCGAGCCGTCCGTGCGGCGGCCCGCTTCTTTTCATTGCTTCGCGGTAAATCGGCCGACCGTGAAAAGTCGTCCCGGACCGGCATCGCGAGTGGGAAGTCACTTCCGGAAAGACCTGGTTGACAACGTTGACAAGGGCCTATAATCTCGCTGCTTGTTTGATCGATTTAGCCATTTTTCCTCCTTCCGGAGAAACGTGCCGAGCCGATCAAATCGCGCCACAAATGACCGACTTTCATTCTTGCTGCGCTCGCACCCACAGCAGCCACAGGGGGTTGGACCGAGACATCGAGGGTTGACTCCTCAGCGCTGCGCCCACAGCCCTCGAACAGAAAAATGCACGTCAAACGGGGGACTTGGACCGATCCCGCACAACAGCACCCCACCCCGAACGGGCGCGAATCCACCGGCGTTAACTGGACACAGGGGGAACACCTTGCGCCTCCACGACCGCTCCAAAGAATTACGCATACTTAACGAAGCGTTTACCGAAACCACTCGAAGATCCGGGCGCTTCGTGATAATCACGGGTGGTCCCGGCTCCGGGAAGACCCAGATTCTGCATGAATTCCTGGCGGCTGCGGGCCGCTCGGGCGCACACATACTCCAGGGCACGGCACACCCGGCCGAGCGTGACCGGCCGATGAGCCTGTTGCGGCAATTACTGCGCAACGGTGAGGTACTGCCGGTCGCATCGGACCCCGCTCGCCCGGCGGGCAGACATACCCAGCCTCTCCCCCAGAATTCCCAGCGCGGGGCCGGCCTGGCATTCGGCCAATCGGACAACACGACGACGGAAGCGCTGCTGCGGCTCGCGAACGGTGAACGCCCTCTGGTGGTGGCCGTCGACGACTCCCATCTCATGGACGAGGCCTCGCTGGGCGCCATCGTCCACCTGCTCGACAGAAGCCGCTTCCGCCCTGTCCTCGTGGTGTGCACGACATCCGGCCACCCGGGCACCGGTGACTCCCTCTCACACGCCGGACTGATGCGCCGGCCGCACCGCCGGGCCCGGCTCGGCCCCCTGTCGGAGCGGGGCGTCGGCGAACTGATCACCGCCCAGTCGGCAGTCGCCCGGTCCGCCGGGGTGGGCCGCACCTTCCACCGGGCCACGGCCGGCAACCCGCTGCTGGTGCACGCCCTGCTGGACGACAGCACCCGCCTCGGCCGCGACATGGACCGGCCCACCGCCAGCACCGCCTACCGCCAGGCGGTGCTGTCGCTCGTGCACCGCGGCGAACCGCGCCACCTACGGGTGATCCAAGCGCTCGCCGCCCTCGGCGCACCGGTTTCCGCCCACGTCCTGGGGGAGCTGACCGACACCACGCCCGCCGGTGTCGAGGAGGCCGTCGAGGCCCTCGACTCGGTGGGGCTGCTCGACGGTCACGTCTTCCGGCTTCCGGCCGCTGCGACCGCGGTGCTGGAGGACATGGACGCCACCGCGCGTGCCGCACTGCACGAACACATCGCCGACCTGCTGTACCGCAGCGGCGCGCCGGTGGGCGACGTGGCCCGGCATCTGCGCGCCGCCGACCGGGTCCCGCAGCCGTGGGGGCCCGGCGTGCTGCGCGCAGCCGCGGAACAGGCTCTGGCGGCGGACGATGTGGAACTGTGCTGCGGTTACCTGAATCTGACCCTGCGCGACTGCACCGCCCCGCAGGAGCGCAACGCCCTGTCGGCCGCCCTGGCCCGGGCGGAGTGGCGGGTGAACCCCGCAGCCGCCGGTGCCCACCTGGAGCCGCTGCGCCGGCCCGCGCTGGACGGCGAGCTGAGCATGCGCGACACCGCCACAGTCCTGCGGCACATGCTGTGGCAGGGCGACACCGAACTGGCCGCCGAGACCGTCGCCACACCGGTGTCCGCGCACTCGCCCGGTGACGCGCAGATCCTCCTCGAGCTCGAGTTCGTACGGCAGTGGTTCTACGGCGTCGCGCTGCCCGCGAGGGGCCCGCGGGGCGCCGGCGGCGACCCGCGCCGGCAGGCTCCCGTCGACCTGTACGGCGGGCTTGCCGAGCAGGTGGCGGTCCTGGTCGGCGGTGTCGCGACGGACGACTCCGCCGCGGCCGTGGCCCAGGCGCTGCAGGGCCGCAAACTCGACCACCTCAACCTGGAACTGGTGGCGATGGCGCTCCTCGCGATCGCCCACGCCGACCGGCCCGCGGTCGCCGCAGAAGCCTGCGAGGCGCTGCTGGAGTCCGCGGTCGAGCGCCGTGCGACCACGTGGCAGGCACTGCTCGGCAGCGTAAGGGCGGAGATCGCGCTGCTGCGCGGCGACATGATGACCGCGGCCGAGGGCGCCGACAGGGCGCTGAGCAGCCTGCACGACGGAAGCTGGGGAGTCCTCGCCGGGCTCCCGCTGTCGACATCGATCTTCGCCCACACCGCCATGGGTGCCTACGACGAGGCCGAACAGGTGCTCAAACGGGACGTCCCCGAGCCGATGTTCCGCACCGTCTTCGGCATCCAGTACCTGCGGGCCCGGGGACACCACTACCTCGCCACCGACCGGCCGTTCTCCGCGCTCAACGACTTCGAGACATGCAGCACCCTGATGCGGCAGGGAAACCCCAGTCTGCAGAAGGGCATTCCTTGGCGGTCCGACCTGGCCCTGGCCAATCTCCGCATCGGCAAGACCCGTACCGCCAGGGAGTGCGCCGAGGAGCAGCTGCGACTGCCCGGCGGTCACAGTTCCCGCGCACGGGCGATGGCGTTACGGATGCTGGCCGCCACGAGCAAGCCGCACCGCCGGGCCCTGCTGCTGCGGGAGGCGATCGACCTGCTCAAGCGGTGCGGCGACCAGCACACCCTCTGCCAGGCCTACGCCGATCTGTCCGCGGCGCACTACGAACTGGGCGAGTACGCCCGGGCTCGGCTGGTCGCCCGCCAGGCGGCCCTCGAGGCGGAGGCGTGCAGCGTCGACTCACCGGTCGACGCGCATCTGCTGGAGGATCCCGGCCAGTCCGAGGGGTCCGAGGCCGAGGGCTCGGCCATCCTGAGCGACGCGGAGTGCCGGGTGGCGGGCCTCGCCGCGCTGGGGTACACCAACCGCGAGATCAGTGGCCGGCTGCACGTCACGATCAGCACGGTGGAACAGCATCTCACCAGGGTGTACCGCAAGTTGCACGTGGCCAGCCGATCCGAACTGCCGCCGAAGATACTGGAGCACCGTATCCCGAAACTGTCCGACCGCTGGGTGACCAGCCACTCGTCGGCGGGCTGACCGCCGGCACCGCTCCACACCGCACACGGCCCCCTCCGCGAGTCCCCACCGGGTCCGGAGGGGGCCGTTCTGCCGACCGGGCCCGCCGGGCACAAGGACAGGAGCGGGTGCCGGGACTCGGCACCCCGCACCGGCATCCGGCCGGATGCGTCGTGCGGGAAGGGCCACGGGTGAGGCCCGGGGCGCGGCACCCTGCCCCGGGACTCACCCGGCCGTGCGTCCGTCGGCTCAGCCGAAACTGCCGAGTTCGCCGTCGAGGATGCCGAAGAGCTCGTCGGCCGTGGCCTCTTCCAGCCCCTTCTTCCCGGTGTCGCCGGCCTTCCCGGGTTCCGGCCACTGTGCCGAGCCGTCCCACCGGGCGGTGAGGGACCTGAGCCGCGCGGCCACCCGGGCACGGCGCTCGTCGTCGAGCCCGTCGGAGTCGAGCAGGGCGTCCAGCAGCATCTCCAGGCGCATCACCTCTCCCTCCGCGTCGACGAGTTCCTCGTCGGCCCCCGCCCCGCCCAGTTCCTCGAACAGGTGCTGGGCGAGTGCCTCGGAGGTCGGGTAGTCGAAGGTGAGGGTGGTGGAAAGCCGCAGGCCCGTCTCGGCGCTCAGGCGATTGCGCAGCTCCAGCGCGGCGAGCGAGTCCACGCCGAGGTCGCCCAGCGGGCGTTCGGCGTCGACGGCCCCTCCGGAGCCGTGTCCGAGGACATCGGCCACGTGCCCGCACACCGTGTCCACCAGCAGCCGCCTGCCGTCCGCGGCGCCGAGCCCGGCCAGCCGCCGCGCCAACGGCTCCGCCTCCTCCGCGGCGGCCTGTGAAGCCCGGACGGCGCGGCGGGCCGGCACCGTCGCCGGTTCCAGGGAGCGGACCAGGGCCGGGGCGTCCTCGGTGACCTGGACGCGGATCGGCATCAGCGACGCTGCGTCGGTGGTCAGGGCCCGGTCGAACAGCGACAGCGCCCGGTCGGCGGGCAACGGCAGGATGCCGTCGCGGGCCAGCCTGCGCATCTCGGCCTCGCCGAGGCCGGCCGCCATGCCGTCCCCGGTGTCCCACAGGCCCCAGCCCAGTGACAGGGCGGGCAGCCCCTCCGCCCGCCGCATGGCGGCGAGGGCGTCGAGGAAGGCGTTGCCCGCCGCGTAGTTGGCCTGCCCCGCCGCTCCCAGCGTGCCGGTGGCGGAGGAGAAGAGGACAAAGGCGGCCAGGTCCAGGTCGCGGGTGAGTTCGTGCAGGTGCCAGGCGGCATCGGTCTTGGGCCGCATCACCGTCTCCGTACGCGTCGCGGTGAGATCGGTGAGCAGACCGTCGTCCAGGATGCCGGCGGCGTGCACGACGGCGGTCAGCGGATGGGTTTCGGGAACGGAGGCCAGCAACTCGGCCAGTGCGGCGCGGTCGGTGGTGTCGCAGGCGGCGACGGTGATCCGCGCACCGGCGGCGATGGGCTCCTCGTACCCTCGCGCGTCCGCCGTCCGGCCGCCGCGGCCGACCAGCAGCAGATGCCGGACGCCGTGGTGCTCGGCCAGGTGCCGCGCCACCAGGCGGCCGAGACTGCCGGTGCCGCCGGTGATGAGGACGGTGCCCTCGGGGTTCAGCGGGATGGCCGGCGCGGTCCGGGTCTCGTCGGCCCGGGTCAGCTCCGGTGTGTACACCGTGCCCCCGCGCAGGGCGAGTTCGGGCGCGCCGCTCGCGACGGCGGCAGGCAGGACCGCCGACGAGGCAGCGTCGCCGTCGGTGTCGGCCAGTACGAACCGGCCGGGGTGCTCGACGGCGGCGGACCTGACCATGCCCCAGATGACGGCCTGGGCGGGGTCCGGGGCTCCGTCGGCGCCTACGGCGACCGCGGACCGGGTGACGACGACCAGGGGGGTGACGCCCGCCGGTTCGGCCAGGTGTTCCTGGAGTGCGGCGAGGGTGCGCACCGCGGTCCCGCGGGCACGCGCGGGCAGGTCGCCGTCCGCGGCGTCGTCCAGGGTCACGGTCAGAATGCGGGGCTCGGCCGCCGCCTCGTCGGCGGTCACGTCCGCCGGGGTCCAGCGCAACGCGAACAGGTCGCCGGAGGCCGGTGGAGCGGGGTTCAGCTGCTCGGCCGTCACCTGGCGGATGCGCAGCGAGGCCGCCTCGGCGACCGGTGCGCCCGAGGTGTCGTAGAGCGCCAGGGTCATGTGGTCCGTGCCGTGCGGGGTGAGCCTCAGCCTCAGAGCCGTGGCACCGGTGGCGTGCAGGGTGACCCCCTCCCAGGCGAAGGGCAGGGTCATGACGGTCGGGTCCTGGCCGTCGAGCAGGTCGATGGCGTGCAGCGCCGAGTCGAGGAGCGCCGGGTGCAGCCCGAACCCGGCGGCCGCGTCGGCGTCGGGGAGGACGAGTTCGGCGCAGACCTCGTCGCCGAGCCGCCATGCGGCACGCAGGCAGCGGAACAGCGGGCCGTAGCCGTACCCCTGCTCGGCGAGGTGGTCGTACACTCCGCCCACCTCGGCGGGGACGGCGCCCTCCGGCGGCCATACGTCGACGGGGGCCGGTTCGGGCGCGGTCCGCGGGATGAGGACGCCGGTGGCGTGGCGGGTCCAGCCGTCGCCGGTGCCCTCGGGCCGGGCGTGCACGGCCAGCTGCCTGCGCCCGTCGGCGTCGGGAGCCGCGGCGGTCACCTGGAGGTGCACCGAACCCCGCGGTGGAAGCACCAGCGGCCTTTCCAGAGTGAGCTCCTCCAGGTGCGGGCAGCCGGCGCGGTCACCGGCCTGGAGGGCAAGTTCCACGAACGCACTGCCAGGCACCAGGACGACCCCCGCGACCTCGTGGTCGGCCAGCCAGGGGTGGGTGACCAGAGAAAGGCGGCCGGTCAGCGCCACGGTGTCGGCGGCGGCCAGGGTGAGGGCGGCGCCGAGCATCGGGTGCCCGGCGGGCGACTGGCCGAGCGCGCCGGCGTCGGTGGCCGCCCCGGGCCCGTCGTCCAGCCACAGGCGCTGCCGCTGGAAGGCGTACGTCGGCAGGTCGACACGCCGGGCGTCGGTTCCCGCCTGCATCTGCTGCCAGTCGACGGTCAGGCCGCGGACGTGGGCGTGGGCGACGAGCATGGCGAGCGTCACCTCCTCGGTGCGCCCGCGGCGCAGGGCCGGTACGAACGCCGATCGCCCCGGGTCGGCGAGGGCGTGCGGGCCCATGGCCGACAGGACGGCGTCGGGGCCGAGTTCGAGGAAGGTGCGGACGCCGTCGTCCTCCAGGGCGCGGACCGCGTCCCCGAAGCGGACTGCCTCCCGGACGTGGCGCACCCAGTACTCGGGTGAGCGCAGGTCGTCCTCGGTGGCGTGCGTACCGGTGACGACGGGAATCGCGGGCGCGGCGTAGCGCAGTTCACGGGCGGCCTTCTCGAACTCGGCCAGCATCGGGTCCATGAGGGGCGAGTGGAAGGCGTGACTGACCCGCAGCCGCTTGGTACGGCGGTGGGCGAAGGCGGCGGCGACCTCGTCCACCGCCGCACGCGTGCCGGAGACCACGACCGCGCGCGGGCCGTTGACGGCGGCCAGGGAGACCTCGGGCCCGAGGTGGGGCACCACCTCGGCCTCGGTCGCGTCCACGGCGAGCATGGCGCCGCCGGCGGGCAGGGCCTGCATGAGGCGGCCACGGGCGGCGACCAGCCGGGCGGCGTCCGCGAGGTCCCATACGCCGGCGACGTGAGCGGCGGTCAGTTCGCCGATGGAGTGGCCGGCCAGGCGGTCGGGGCGGATGCCGTAGGACTCCAGCGTGCGGTACAGGGCCGTCTCCACCGCGAACAGGGCGCACTGGGTATAGAGCGTGTGATCGAGCGACTCGGCCGCGTCGGTACCGGGTTCGGCCCACATGACCTCGCGCAGCGGCCGGTCCAGGTGGGCGTCCAGCGCCTCGCACACCTCGTCGAGGGCCGTCCGGAAGACCGGGTGGGTGTCGTACAGGCCGCGCCCCATACCGGGGCGCTGGGCACCCTGCCCGGTGAAGAGGAAGGCGGTGCGACCGGCGACGGGCCGTCCGCGCACGACGTGGTCGGTGGTGGCGCCGTCGGCCAGTGCGGTCAGACCGGCAAGAAGTTCGTCCCGGTCACGGGCGACGACCGCGCCCCGGTGGGTGAGGCCGGCGCGGCCCGTGGCCAGCGAGTGGACGAGGTCGGTGAGCCGCTCGTCAGCGACGGCGCGCAGCCGGCCGGCCTGGGCGGCCAGCGCACCGGGGGTGGCCCCCGAGAGGACGACGGGCAAGAGGGGCGCCTGGATCTCCGTGTCCGGGCGGGGGGAGGTGTGGTCGTCGGGTGCCTCCTCCAGGATCACGTGCGCGTTCGTCCCACTGATCCCGAACGACGACACCCCCGCACGACGCACCCGCCCACCCCGCGCCCACGGACGCTCCTCCCCCAGCAACCGCACCCGCCCCGCACCCCACTCCACCTTCCGCGACGGCTCACCCACATGCAGCGTCCGCGGCAACACACCCTCCCCCAACGCCAACACCATCTTCATCACACCCGCCACACCCGCAGCCGCCTGCGCATGCCCGATGTTCGACTTCACCGACCCCAACCACAACGGCACCTCACGCTCAACCCCATACACCGCCAACAAAGCCTGCGCCTCGATCGGATCACCCAGAACCGTCCCCGTACCATGCGCCTCCACCACATCCACATCACCCGCCGACACACCCGCCGACACCAACGCCTCACGCAACACCCGCTGCTGCGACGGACCATTCGGCGCCGTCAGACCATTCGACGCACCATCCTGATTCACCGCACTCCCCCGCACCACCGCCAGCACCCGATGCCCCAACCGCCGCGCATCCGACAACCGCTCCAACACCAGCACACCAGCGCCCTCGGACAGGGCCGTGCCGTCCGCCGCGTCGGCGAAGGACTTGACCCGGCCGTCCGCGGCGAGATTGCGCTGCCTGCTGAAGTCGACGAACGTGTCGACGGTCGACATCACGGAGACGCCGCCGGCCATCGCCAGGGTGCACTCGCCCCGCCGCAGGGCCTGCGCGGCCAGGTGCAGCGCGACCAGGGACGAGGAGCACGCGGTGTCGACGGTGAGGGCCGGGCCCTCCAGACCGAGGGCATAGGCGACCCGGCCCGAGACGACACTGGCGAGGCTTCCGTTGCCGAGATAGTCGCGGACGGCTTCGGGGACGTCGCGCAGCCGGCTGCCGTAGTCGTGGTACATGACGCCCGCGAAGACCCCGGTGCGGGTGCCGCGCACGCTGTGCGGATCGATGCCGGCGCGTTCCAGGGCCTCCCAGGACGTCTCCAGCAGCAGCCGCTGCTGCGGGTCCATGGCGAGGGCCTCACGGGGGCCGATGCCGAAGAAGTCGTGGTCGAAGTCGGCCGCGTCGTAGAGGAATCCGCCCGAGCGGGTGCTGCAGTGGCCGGGCTTGCCGGGCTCCGGGTCGTACAGGGTGTCCAGGTCCCACCCCCGGTCGTCCGGGAAGTCGCCGATGCCCTCCGCGCCGTCGGCCAGCAGCCTCCAGAACTCCTCGGGCGTGGTGACACCGCCGGGGTAGCGGCAGGCCATGCCGACGATCGCCACGGGCTCGTCCGCCGCGTGTGCCGTCTCCGGCACAGAGGCCCCCGGGGGGTCCCCGGCGTCGGCGCCGAGGAGTTCCGTCCTCAGGTACCTCACCAGAGCATCGGCGTCGGGATGGTCGAAGACAAGGGTGGCGGGCAGCCGCAGGCCGACGGCGCCGCCCAGACGGTTGCGCAGTTCGACGGCGGTCAGCGAGTCGAATCCGGCCTCACGGAAGGAACGGCGTGGGTCGAGCACCATGTCGGAACCGTGGCCGAGGACCGCGGCCACCTGTGTACGGATCAGCTCCGCCAGCTCCGCGTCCTGTTCGGCGCGCCCCAGGGAGGCGAGACGGTCGGCGAGCGAGAGCCCGGCGGTCCTGGCGGCGGCGACCCGGCGGGCGGGAGCGGACACGAGGCCGCGCAGCAGGGCCGGTACGCCGTCGGCGCCGCCGCGCAGGGCACGCAGGTCCAGGCCGATGGGCAGCAGCAGCCGATCGGCGGCGGCGAGCCCGGCGTCGAGCAGCCGCAGTCCCTCCTCGGTGGGCAGGGGCCGGACTCCCGCACGCGTCATGCGTGCGACGTCGGCGTCGGTGAGGTGGGCGGTCATGCCGGTGCGCTGTTCCCAGAAGCCCCAGGCCAGCGAGAGCGCCGGCAGCCCCAGGGAGCCGCGGTGTGCGGCGAGGGCGTCGAGGAACGCGTTGGCGGCGGCGT
Source organism: Streptomyces sp. NPDC001770 (assembly GCF_053596135.1). NCBI lineage: Bacteria > Bacillati > Actinomycetota > Actinomycetes > Kitasatosporales > Streptomycetaceae > Streptomyces > Streptomyces sp. NPDC001770. The sequence goes on from NZ_JBSFFN010000017.1 coordinate 71,910, forward strand.
ATCCGGACTGTCCGGCTCCGTCGACGGTTCCTGCCGCCGAGGAGAACAGCACGAACGCGGCGAGGTCCATGTCCCGGGTGAGCTCGTGCAGGTGCCAGGCCGCGTCCGCCTTGGGCCGCAGCACGGCGTCCAGGCGTTCGGGGGTCTGGTCGGTGACCAGCCCGTCGTCAAGAACGCCGGCGAGGTGCACCACGGCGGTCAGGGGATGCGCTACGGGCACGTCGGCGAGGAGTGCGGCCAGGTCGTCACGCTCGGCGGCGTCGCAGCGGGCGACGACGACCTCGACGCCGGACTCCGTGAGGTCGGCGAAGTCGTCGGCCGAGGTGCCGCTGCGCCCGGCCAGGACCAGATGGCGCACGCCGTGGGCGGTGGCGAGGTGCCGGGCGACCACGGCGCCGAGCACGCCGGTTCCGCCGGTGACGAGTACGGTGCCGTCGGGATCGAGCGTGGCGGCGCTCCCGCGTACGACGGCGCGGGCCAGCCGGGGCACCCGGACGGTGTCACCCCGCAGGGCCAGTTGCGGCTCGCCGCTCGCGGCGGCGGCGTGCACGGCTGCGGCGATCCGGTCGTCGTCCGCCGTCCCGGGGGCGGTGTCCACGAGGACGATGCGGTCGGGGTGTTCGCCCTGGGCGGCCCGGACGAGGCCCCAGACGGCAGCACCCGCCAGGTCGACGGCGCCCCCCTCGCCGGTGGTGAGCGCGCCTCCGGTGAGTACCAGCAGGCGGGCCTGGGCGGTCCGTTCGTCCGCCAGCCAGTCCTTCAGGGCGGTCAGGACCCGTCCGGTCGCCTCGCGCACCGATGCCACCGGGTCGCCGGCGCCGGCCACCGGCAGTACCACCCAGCCGGGCAGCGGTGCGAGCGCGGCCGTGCCGCCCTCCGCCAGGACGGCGTGGGCGGGGGTCGCGGCATCCGGTACGGGCACCACGGGCCAGTCCAGCCGGTACAGGTCGTCGGTGCGGACCGGGGAGGCCAGCGCTCCGCCGTCGACCGGGCGGGAGACAAGGGCCTCGACGGCGGCGACCGGGGCACCGGTGGGGTCGGCCAGTTCCAGGGAGAGCGTGTCGCCGCCGCGGAGGCGGACCCGCAGGGCGGTGGCCCCGGCCGCATACAGCGACACGCCGGTCCAGGCGAAGGGGAGCCGGGTCGTCTCCTGGCCGTACGCGCCGAGACCGACGGCGTGCAGGGCGGCGTCGAAGAGGGCCGGGTGCAGACCGAAGCCGCCCGCCTCGGTGGGCAGTTCGACCTCGGCGTACGTCTCGTCGCCGCGCCGCCAGGCAGCACGCAGGCCCTGGAAGGCCGGCCCGTAGTCGTAACCGAGGGCCGCCAGTTCGGTGTAGGCGTCGCCCACCGGGACCCGTGCGGCGCCGGGGGGCGGCCAGGCCGCGAGGTCGAAGGAGGGCAGCGCGGACTGCGGGGCGAGGATGCCCGAGGCGTTCTGGGTCCAGGCGGCCTCGTCCGCGCTCTCGGGGCGGGAGTGGACGGTGACCGCGCGGTGCCCCTGGCCGTCGGCGGCGGCCACGTGGAGCTGGAGCTGGACGGCGCCCCGCTCGGGCAGCAGCAGGGGGGCCTGCAGGGTGAGTTCGGTGATGTGTCCGCAGCCGAGGTCGTGGCCGGCGCTCAGTGCCAGCTCGACCAGAGCGGTGCCGGGCATCAGGATGGTGCCGGAGACCGCGTGATCGGCCAGCCAGGGCGTGGTGGACAGCGAGATCCGGCCGGTGAACAGCGTGCCGCCGCCGGCGACCGGGACGGCCGCGCCCAGCAGCGGGTGGCCGGCGCTCCGGAGGCCCGCGGCGGTGACGTCGCCGGCGGCCGCGGACCGGCCCAGCCAGTAGCGCTCACGCTGGAAGGGGTAAGTGGGCAGATCAGCGGTCCGCACGGGCATCCCGGCGAATACCGGGGCCCAGTCGACCTGGACGCCGGCCGCGAACGCCTCACCCAGCGAGGTGAGCAGGCGCTCCGCGCCTCCGTCGTCGCGGCGCAGTGAGCCGAGGCCGGTGACGTCCGTGCCGGCGGCTTCGGAGGTCTCCTCGATGCTGTTGAGCAGGACCGGATGCGGGCTGCACTCGACGAACACGCCGTAGCCCGCGGCCAGCAGGGTCCGGGTGGTCGGCTCGAACAGGACGCCCTGGCGCAGGTTGGTGTACCAGTACCCTGCGTCCAGCGTGGTGGTGTCCAGCACGCCGTTGGTGACGGTGGAGTAGAAGGGCACGGCGGCGGGACGCGGCCGCACGTCCGCGAGGTCGGTGAGGAGCCGTTCACGGATCGACTCGACGTGGGCGCAGTGCGAGGCGTAATCCACCGGCAGCCGTTTGGCGCGTCCGCCGTCGGCGACGATCGTCTCGCGCAGGGAGTCGAGGGCGTCGACGTCCCCCGAGAGCACCACGGAGGAGGCGCCGTTGACCGCGGCCACGGCCACCCGCCCGTCGTGGGCGGCGACGAGTTCGCGTGCCCGGGACTCGGGCAGGGCCACCGACATCATGCCGCCCTGGCCGGAGAGCGCCTCGGCGATCGCCTGGCTGCGCAGGGCGACGACGCGGGCTCCGTCGGAGAGACTGAGCGCGCCGGCCACGCAGGCAGCCGCTATCTCCCCCTGGGAGTGGCCGATGACGGCGGCGGGGCGTACGCCGTGCGCACGCCATACCTCGGCCAGCGACACCATGATCGCCCACAGGGCGGGCTGCACGACGTCCACCCGTTCCAGCGGGCGGCCTTCCCGCACGGTCCCGAGGAGATCCCAGTCGGTGAAGGGCGCGAGGGCCTCGGCGCAGTCGGCCATGGTGGCGGCGAACACCGGGGACGCGTCCAGCAGTTCGGCGGCCATGCCCGCCCACTGGGAGCCCTGCCCGGGGAAGACGAACGCGATGCGGGACTCCCCCGCGGGTGCGCCGCGCACCACGCCGGACGCCGGATCGCTCTCGGCCAGGGCGGTGAGGCCGACGGTCACGGCGGCCAGGTCCGCGCCGACGACGACGGCCCGCCGGTCCAGGGCGGCGCGGGTGGTGGCCAGGGTGTGGGCGATGTCGGGCACCGGGTCGGTGCCGGTCGCCAGGTGGTCCAGAAGACGGCGGGCCTGCGCGGCGAGTCCCTGCTCGTCACGTGCGGACAGCACCAGGGGCAGCGGGCGGTCCCAGACCGGCTCCTTCTCGCGCGGCTCGGGGTCGGGGGCCGCCTCGACGATGACGTGGGCGTTGGTGCCGCTGATCCCGAAGGAGGACACGGCGGCGCGGCGGAGTTCACCGGTGGCGGGCCACTCGCGTGGTTCGGCGAGCAGTTCGACGGCGCCGGCCTCCCAGTCGACCTGGCCGGTGGGCCGTCCGGCGTGCAGGGTCCGGGGCAGCCGGCCGTGGCGCATGGCCATGACCATCTTGATGACTCCGGCGACTCCGGCGGCGGCTTGGGTGTGCCCGATGTTGGACTTCACCGAACCCAGCCACAGCGGCTCCTCGCGGTTCTGGCCGTAGGTGGCCAGGAGCGCCTGGGCCTCGATCGGGTCACCGAGCGGGGTGCCGGTGCCGTGTGCCTCCACGGCGTGCACCTGGCGGGGTTCGAGCCGGGCATCGGCGAGGGCGGCGCGGATGACGCGTTGCTGGGAGGGGCCGTTGGGGGCGGTCAGGCCGTTGGACGCGCCGTCCTGGTTGACGGCGGTCCCCCGCACGACGGCGAGAACCTTGTGGCCGTTGCGACGGGCGTCGCTCAGCCGCTCCAGGAGCAGCAGCCCGACGCCCTCGCCCCAGCCGGTGCCGTCCGCGCCCTCCGCGAACGACTTGCAGCGGCCGTCCAGGGCCAGCCCGCGCTGGCGGGAGAAGTCGATGAAGGTGTCGGGGGTCGACATGACGGTCACCCCGCCGGCCAGGGCGAGGCCGCATTCGCCGGTGCGCAGCGCCTGCACCGCCAGGTGGAGGGCGACCAGGGAGGAGGAGCAGGCGGTGTCGATCGTGACGGCCGGCCCCTCCAGTCCGAGGGTGTAGGACACCCGCCCGGAGGCGACACTGCCGAGGTTGCCGTTGCCGAGGTAACCCTCGACGCCTTCGGGGACTTCCGTGAGCCAGCTGCCGTAGTCGTGGTACATCACACCCGCGTAGATGCCGGTGCGGCTGCCGCGCAGGGTGTGCGGGTCGATGCCTGCGCGTTCGAACGCCTCCCAGGCGGCCTCCAGCAGCAGCCGCTGCTGTGGGTCCATGGCGACGGCCTCGCGTGGGCTGATGCCGAAGAACCCCGGGTCGAAGCGCGGCGCGTCGTGGAGGAATCCGCCCTCGCGCACATGGGTGCGGCCCGGCGCGTCGGGGTCGGGGTCGTAGATGGCGTCGAGGTCCCAGCCCCGGTCCGCGGGGAAGCCGCCCACGGCGTCCACTCCGGCGTCGACCAGGTGCCACAACTGTTCGGGCGTGCTGACGCCGCCGGGGTAGCGACAGCTCATGGCGACGATGGCGACGGGCTCGTGCGCGGCTTCGGAGATCCGGTCGTTGTCCCTGCGCAGCCGCTCGTTCTCGAGCATGGCCTCGCGCAGCGCCTCGACGATCTGCTCGACAGATGTGTCCACGGTCGGTGTCGCTCCCTGCTGACTCGGCGGCGCTGATGATGCGATGAAGGTGGGCGTGCGGTGGTGGTGCGCCGGAAGCGGATCGCCGGTGCCGGACGCGGCGCGGCGTCCGGCACCGGGGCGGGTCATCCGGGGGTACTGCGGCTCAGGGCGGCACGCACCAGGTCCGCCACGCCCATGGACTTGATGTCCATGGGCCGCTCGGCGGCGGCCTCGGCCGGTGCGGGTCCGGACAGTCTCAGCAGTCCGTCGAGCAGTCCCGCCTCACGGATCCTCGCGACCGGGATGCGGGCGATGAGGCTCCGCACCTCGTCGTCCGCCCGCAGGTCGGACTCCGGGGCGGCGTCCGGGGCGAACCGGTCGAGCAGGTGGTCCGCCAGAGCCGTCGGGGTGGCGTAGTCGAATATGAGGGTGGAGGGCAGACGCAGTCCGCTGACGGCGTTGAGCCGGTTGCGCAGTTCGACGGCGGCGAGTGAGTCGAAGCCCAGCTCGGTGAAGGCGCGTCGGGGGTCGACGGCCGCGGGTCCGTCGTGGCCGAGTACCGCGGCGACCTCGGTGCGGACCGCTTCGAGCACCGTGTGCCCGTGGTCGGCCTCCGGCAGCCCGGTCAGGCGCTCGCCGAGTGTGCGGGTCCGGTCGTCCCGCTCCGCGCGGGCGGTGACACCGGCCAAGGTGCGCAGCACGGCGGGTACGTCGTCACCGCGGCGGCGCAGCGCGGTGGTGTCCAGCCGGACCGGCACCAGGGCGGGAAGCCCGGACTCCAGGGCCACGTCGAACAGTTCCAGCCCTTCGGCCGGGTCGAGCGCGCCGATACCGGACCGTTCGATGCGCTGTACGTCGTCCCGGTCGAGGCCGGCTCCCATGCCGCTGCCGGCCCAGAGGCCCCAGGCGAGCGAGGTCGCCGGGAGGTTCCGGTCCGCGCGGTGGGCCGCCAGGGCGTCGAGGAAGACGTTGGCGGCGGCGTAGTTGCCCTGGCCCGTGGCATCGATGGTGCCGGCGGCCGAGGAGAACAGCACGAAGTGGGACAGGTCCCGGTCGAGGGTGAGCTGGTGCAGGTGCCAGGCGGCGTCCGCCTTGGGCCGGAGCACGGTGTCAAGACGCTCGGGGGTGAGGGAGGGGACCAGCCCGTCGTCGAGAACGCCGGCGGTGTGCACGATGCTGTCGACGGGGTGGGCGGCGAGCAGGGCGGCGAGTGCGGCCCGGTCGGCGACGTCGCAGGCGACGAGATCGGTGCGGGCGCCCAGGGCGGACAGGTCCTGGGCCAGTTCGGCGGCGCCCTGGGCGTCGGGCCCCCGGCGGCCGGCAAGGACGAGGCGGGTGACGCCGTGCCGGGTGACGAGGTGGCGGGCCACCAGGGCGCCGAGCCCTCCGGTGCCGCCGGTGACGAGGACGGTGCCCCAGGGGCGGCCGGCGCGCGGCGCGTCCGGTTCGGCGGCGCGTGTCAGACGCGGTGCGTGGGCCCGGCCGTCCCGCCACGACACCTCCGGCTCACCAAAGTCGAGGACCGCGGCCAGCGCGGCGCGGTCGGGTACGGGGCTGTCGGGCCCGGACCGGCCGACGAGGACGATCCTGCCCGGGTCCTCGGCCTGGGCAGCCCGCACGAGTCCGTGCACGGCGGCGTCGCAGAGGGTGCCGGCGGTGAGGACCAGCAGCACCGAACCGGCCCACCGCTCGTCGCCCAGCCACTCCTGGACGGTCACGAGGGTCGCGTCCAGCGTGGCACGCACCGCCCCCGGCAGCTGCTCCGCGTCGTGGTGCGGGGCGCGCACCGGCAGGACGACGACGTCGGGTGCCGGACCGCCGATCGAGGCCAGTCGGGGGTGGGCGGGGGCGCCGAGACCGGCGTCGTCGGGGCCGAGCACGGCCCAGGTGCGGCGCTCGGGGCGCCCGGCGGCGGCCGGCAGCGGTTCGCCCTCGGTGACGTAGAGGGAACGCGCACGCCCGGTGAGCCGGTCGGCCGTGACGGGGCGGGAGACGTAGGACTCGACGGTGGCCAGCGGCCTGCCCTCGGTGTCCGTCAGTTCGATCCGGGTGCCTTCCTCGCGCGGGGTGACCCGGACGCGTGCGGTGAGTGCCCCCCGGCCGTGCGCGGTGACGCCCGTCCAGGCGAAGGGGAGGGCGATCGTGCCGGCGGGGGTGCCCTCGCCGGGGTCCTCCGAGGCGAGGGACGTGGTGTGCAGGGCGGAGTCCAGCAGCGCGGGGTGCAGGGTGTGCCGGGCTGCGTCCTGCCGCGCGTCGGCGGGGAGTTCCAGCTCGGCCAGGACGGTGTCGCCGAGCCGCCAGGCGGTCCGTACGCCGCGGAAGACGGGCCCGTAGTCGTAGCCCTCGCCATGCAGGCGGGCGTAGAGGCCGGTGATGTCGAGCGGGACGGCGCCCGGTGGCGGCCAGACACCGTCCGCTGCCGTTTCCGTGCCGGTGAGGGCGCCGGTGGTGGTGAGGGTGCCGGTCGCGTGGCGCGTCCAGTCCTCGTCCCCGGGTGCGTTCCCGGGCCGGGAGTGGATCTCCACGGCGCCGTCGGGCCGCGCGGCGACCTGGAGGTGTACGGCGCCGTCCCCCGGGAGCGCCAGCGGAGCCTGGAGGGTGAGTTCCTCCAGGACGGGGCGGCCGGTCAGCCGGCCGGCGTGCAGGGCGAGGTCGACCAGGGCGGCGCCCGGCACCAGCACCGATCCGAGCACGGCGTGCTGGTTGAGGACAGGGTGGGTGGCGGTGGAGATCCGTCCGGTGAGCAGGGTTCCGCCGTCGCCGGGCAGGTCCAGGCGGGCGCTGACGAACGGGTGGTCGGAGGTGGCGAGCCCGTGCCCGGTGGCGTCGCCCCTGGCCGTGGTTGTCGGCAGCCAGTAGGGACGGTGCTCGAAGGCGTAGGTGGGCAGTTCGGTGCGGCGGCCCGTGTAGCCGTCGTACAGGACCGACCAGTCGACGTCCGTGCCCCGGGTGTGCACGGTGGCCAGCGCGGTGAGAAGGCCGGGGACCTGGGCTGTGTCCTTGCGGGCCACGGGTACGAACGCGGCCCCCGCGGCGTCGGGGAGGCAGTCCGGGCCCATGGCCGTCAGGACGGGTGCGGCGCCCAGTTCGAGGAAGGTGTCGACGCCCTGCGCGGCCAGCGTCCTGACGGCGTCGGCGAAGCGGACGGTCTGCCGTACGTGCCGCACCCAGTAGTCGGCGGAGCCCAGGTCGGCGGCCGTGGCCTGGACACCGGTGAGCGTGGACACGATCGGCAGGACCGGTTCCGAGGCCGGCAGGGCCGCCATGACCTGGCGGAACTCCTCCAGCATGGGCTCCATGCGAGGGGAGTGGAAGGCGTGCGAGACGCGCAGCCGCCGGGTGGTGGCGAAGTGCGCGGCGACGGCGGTGACGGCGTCCTCCTCCCCCGAGACGACCACGGCGCGCGGGCCGTTGACCGCGGCGATGCCGCACCGTTCGTCCAGCAGCGGCGCCACCTCCTTCTCCGTGGCCTGTACGGCGATCATCGCGCCGCCCCCGGGCAGCGCCTGCATCAGCCGGCCGCGGGCCGCGACGGCGGTCACGGCGTCCTGCAGTGACCAGACCCCCGCGACGTGCGCGGCGGCGAACTCGCCGACGGAGTGTCCGGCCAGCCACGCGGGCCGCACCCCGAACGACTCCAGCAGGCGGTGGAGGGCGACCTGGGTGGTGAACAGGGCGGCCTGGGTGTAGGCGGTCTGCTCCAGGACTCCGGGGTGGTCGCCGAACACGACCTCGGCGAGCGGCCGTTCCAGGTGCTTGGCGAAGAGTTCGGCAATGCGGTCGAAGTGTTCGGCGTAGACCGGGTAGCTGTCGTACCAGTCGCGGCCCATGCCGGGCCGCTGGGCGCCCTGCCCGGAGAACAGGTGGGCGAGGGTTCCGTCGGTGGCGGCACCGGTGACGAGCAGCCCGGGCGCCTCGTGGCCCCGGGCAAGGGCGTCCAGTGCTGCCGCGGTGCGCGGCTCGTCGGTGGCGAGGACGACGGCGCGGTGCGGATGGGTGGTGCGGGTGGTGGCGAGGGCCAGGCCGATGTCCGCGGGTGCGGTGCCGGTGAGGCCCCGCAGCCGGGCGGCCTGGCCGCGCAGTGCCTCGGGCGAGCGCGCGGAGACGGCGAGGGCGAGCACGGGCGGCACGGTGGCCGGGTCGGGCTCGGTGTTCTCCGGCCCGTCGGCGGTGAACTCCTCGAGGATCACGTGGGCGTTGGTGCCGCTGATCCCGAAGGAGGAGACTCCGGCGCGGCGCGGCCGGTCCAGGGCGGGCCACGGCCGCTCGTCGGTGAGCAGCCGCACCGCGCCCGCCGTCCAGTCCACCTGGTGCGAGGGCGCGTCGACGTGGAGGGTGCGCGGCAGGGTGCCGTGGCGCATCGCCATGACCATCTTGATGATGCCGGCGACTCCGGCGGCGGCCTGGGTGTGCCCCATGTTGGACTTGACGGACCCCAGCCACAGCGGCTCGTCGTCCGGCCGCCCCTGCCCGTAGGTGGCCAGCAGCGCCTGCGCCTCGATCGGGTCGCCGAGCGTGGTGCCGGTTCCGTGCGCCTCGACGGCGTCGACGTCGGTGGTGGTGAGCCCGGCGGCGCTCAGCGCGGCGCGGATGACACGCTGCTGGGAGGGGCCGTTAGGGGCGGTCAGGCCGTTGGAGGCGCCGTCGGAGTTGACGGCGGATCCGCGCACCGTGGCCAGCACCCGGTGGCCGTTGCGGCGGGCGTCGGAGAGGCGTTCGACGACGAGCATGCCGACGCCCTCGCCCCATCCGGTGCCGTCCGCAGCCGCGGCGAACGACTTGCAGCGGCCGTCGGAGGCCAGGCCACGCTGGCGGGCGAAGTCGACGAAGGTGTCCGGGGTCGACATGACGGTGACGCCGCCGACCAGGGCGAGGTCGCACTCGCCCTGCCGCAGTGCCTGCGCGGCCAGGTGCAGGGTGACCAGTGAGGAGGAGCAGGCGGTGTCGACGGTGACGGCAGGGCCTTCCAGTCCGAGGGCGTAGGCGACCCGGCCGGAGACGACGCTGCCGAGGCTTCCGTTGCCGAGGTAGGCGGCGAGGTCGTCGGGGACGTCGCTCAGCCAGGTGCCGTAGTCGTGGTACATGACCCCCGCGAACACACCGGTGCGTGAGCCGCGCAGGGCCGCCGGGTCGATCGCGGAGCGCTCCAGTGCCTCCCAGGAGACCTCCAGGAGCAGGCGCTGCTGCGGGTCCATGGCGGTGGCCTCGCGCGGGCCGATACCGAAGAAGCCCGGGTCGAAGTCGGCCGCGTCGTAGAGGAAGGCGCCCTCCTGGGTGTACGTGCGGCCGGGAGTGCCGGGCTCGGGGTCGTACAGGGTGTCCGTGTCCCAGCCGCGGTCGGCGGGGAAGTCACCGACCGTGTCGACGCCGTCGGCGACGACGCGCCACAGATCCTCCGGGGAGCGGACGCCGCCGGGGTAGCGGCAGCCCATGCCGACGATGACGACGGGGTCGTCGCTGTCGGCGGGGCGCGGTCCGGGGGCGGCTTCGCCGGCAGGCCGCGAGGTGCCGAAGAGGGTGTCCCGGACGTGGTCGGCGAGGGCACGCGAGGTGGGGTGGTCGAAGACGAGGGTGGCCGGCAGCCGCAGTCCGGTGACGGTGTTGAGCCTGTTGCGGAGTTCGACGGCGGCCAAGGAGTCGAATCCCAGCTCGGTGAAGGCCCGCCCGGGGTCGATGGCCGACGCGGAGTCGTGCCGCAGGACCGCGGCCACCTCGGTGCGGACCAGGTCCAGCACCGCGCGCTCCCGGTCGGCGGCGGGCAGGTCCGCCACCCCCCGATCCTGGTGGGGTGCCGTACGGGCGGCGGCCCGCCGGGTGACGGGGCGGACGAGGCCGCTCAGCAGAGGTGGCGGGCCGTCTGGCCGGCGGCGTACGGCGGCGGCGTCGATCTCCACAGGGACGAGGTGGGGTCTGCCGGAACGGATCGCGGTGTCGAAGAGCCGCAGGGCGTGTCCCGCGGACAGCCCGGGGACCCCGTACGCGGCCACGCGCTCCAGGTCCGCGGCGTCCAGCGCGGCGCCCATGCCGGTGCCGGTGGCCCACAGGCTCCAGGCGAGGGCGGTGGCGGGCAGTCCGTGCGCCGCCCGGTAGGTGGCGAGGGCGTCCAGGTACGCGTTGGCGGCGGCGTAGTTGCCCTGGCCCGGTCCGTCGAGGACGGCGGCGAGCGAGGAGAACAGCACGAAGTGCGACAGGTCCCGGTCGAGGGTGAGTTCGTGGAGGTGCCAGGCTCCGGCGGCCTTGGCGCGGAAGACCTCGTCGACCATGTCGTCGGTGAGGTTCTCGACGATGCCGTCCCGCACGGTGCCCGCGGCGTGGACGACGGAGTCGACCGGGTGCCGGGCCAGCAGGTCGCGCAGCGCCTCCCGGTCGCCGACGTCGCAGGCGAGCACGGTCACCTCTGCGCCCAGCGCGGTCAGTTCGGCGTGCAGCTCGGGGGCGTGTCCCCGCCGGCCCGCCAGAACCAGTCGGGTGACGCCGTGGGCACGCACCAGGTGACGGGCGAGCAGAGCGCCGAGGCCGCCGGTGCCGCCGGTGATCAGGACGGTGCCCCAGCCTGCGGCCTGCCGGGGCGGGTCCGCCGGGGCGGCGGCCAGCCGGGGCACGGCGAACCAGCCTCCGGCGAGCGAGAGTTCGGGCTCTCCGGTGGTGAGCGCCTGGCGCAGCTCGGTCTCGGAGGGCAGGGCGTCGTGCTCGACGAGGACGTAGCGGCCCGGGTTCTCGGCCTGTGCGGAGCGGACCAGACCGCGTACCGCGGCGTGGGCGGGGCTGCCGGGCGGGGTGACGAGGACGAGGCGGGTTCCCGCCGCCCGTTCGTCCGACTGCCAGGTCCGCAGCAGGCGCAGGGTGCGAAGCACGTGGGCGCGGGCCTCGGCGGCGTCGGCTCCAGCGGGACCGGCCGGGCGGTACACCACAGCGTCCGGAGCGGGGGCATCGAGCAGCGCGTCCACGGTACGGGCGAGCGCGTCGCCGGCCGGACCGTCGTCGGGGCGGGCGCCGTCGAGGACGGCGGTGCGCAGGTCCGCGGTGGCAGCCGGCCGGGCGTGCGGCGACCACTGCACGGCGTACAGGACGTCCTCGTCGGCTACCGGCAGGGAGGTCATGGCCTCTACGTCGGCCACGGGGGCACCGGTGGCGTCGAACAGGTGCAGGCCTATGGTGTCGCCGTCGCCACGGGTGATCCGTACGCGCAGGGCCGAGGCGCCGGTGGCGTGCAGGCGTACACCGGTCCAGGCGAACGGCAGCAGCACCTCGCCGCGCGGCGGGGCGTCGAGGTCGGCGGCGTGCAGCGCGGCGTCCATCAGCGCGGGGTGGAGTCCGAAGCGCTCGGCGTCGGTAGTGGCGTCCCCGGGCAGGGCGACCTCGGCGATGATGTCCTGGCCGTGCCGCCAGGCGGCACGCAGGCCCTGGAAGACCGGGCCGTAGGCGTAGCCCTGGTCGGCGAGGCCCGCGTAGACGTCCGTGGTGTCCAGGGGTACGGCGTCCGGCGGCGGCCAGGCACCCTGCTCGGTGACGGCGGCCGGCTCCGCGGTTCCGGCGCCGGCGAGCACGCCGGCCGCGTGCCGGGTCCAGGGCGCGTCCTCGCCGGCGCGCGCGTGGACGGTGACGGTGCGTCGTCCGGAGTCGTCGGGTTCCCCGACGGCCACCTGGACGGCGACGGGCTCGTCCGCCGCGAGCACCAGGGGGGCGCCGAGGGTGAGTTCCTCCAGCTCGGTGGCGCCTACGTGGTCGCCTGCCCGCAGGGCGAGTTCGACGAACGCGGTACCGGGCATCAGTACGCGACCGGCGATCACGTGGTCCGCGAGCCAGGTGTGGGTGCGGGTCGAGAGGCGTCCGGTCAGGACGACGCCCTCCGCGCCGACCGCGACCACGGCCGCCAGCAGAGGGTGTCCGGCCGCGACCTGCCCCAGGCGGGCCGCGTCGGCGCGGGTGCCCGGCTCCAGCCAGAAGCGGCGCCGCTGGAAGGGGTAGCCGGGCAGCTCGACGCGGCGGGCGCCCCGGCCGGCGTGGTGCCGGGCCCAGTCGACGGGAACGCCGCGGGCGTGGGCCTCGGCGAGCGCGGTGACGGCCTCGCGGGCCTCGGGCCGATCGCGCCGGAGCACCGGCAGGAAGGCTGTGCCGGGGGCGTCCGTGCAGTCCGGCCCCATGGCGGTCAGCACCGCGTCCGGGCCGATCTCCAGGAAGGTCCGGACTCCGGCGTCGGAGAGCCACCGCACGGCGTCGTGGAAGCGGACCGGGGCGCGGACGTGTTCCACCCAGTACTCGGGATCGCGCAGTTCGTGGCCGACGGGGGCCCCGGTCACGGTCGACACGACCGGCACGGTGGGTTCGGCGTAGTCCAGTACCCGCGCCACCCGGCGGAACTCGTCCAGCACCGGCTCCATCAGCGGCGAGTGGAAGGCGTGGCTGACGCGCAGTCGCTTGGTTTCGTGCCCGCGGGTGGCGAGTTCACCGGCGATGCGCTCGACGTCGTCCAGGTCGCCGGAGATCACGACGGCGGCGGGGCCGTTCACGGCCGCGATGGCCGTATGCTCGGTGAGCAGCGGCGCGACGTCGCTCTCGCCGGCGCGGACGGCGACCATGGCACCGCCTTCGGGCAGCGCCTGCATGAGCCGGCCTCTGGCCGCCACCAGGATGGTGGCGTCCTGCAGAGTGAGGACCCCGGCCACGTGCGCGGCGGCGATCTCGCCGACGGAGTGCCCGGCCAGGTGGTCGGGACGCATCCCCCAGCTTTCCAGCAACCGGTGGAGGGCGACTTCGACGGCGAACAGGGCCGGCTGCGCGTACTCGGTACGGTGCAGCAGCTCCGCGTCGGGTGTGTCCGGCCCGGCGAACAGGACGCTCTTGAGCGGCTTGGGCAGCTGGAGGTCGAAGTGGGCGCAGACGTCGTCGAGAGCGTCGGCGAACGCGGGGTACGCGGCGGCGAGTTCGCGGCCCATGCCGGGGCGCTGACTGCCCTGCCCGGTGAACAGGAAGCCGAGTTCGCCGCCCGTCGGTCCGGTCGCCGGGGTGCTGCCCAAGGCCACGGCGGTGAGTGCCGCCCTCAGTTCGGCGCGGTCGGCCGCGACGAGGACGGCCCGGTCGGGCAAGGCGGCGCGGGTGGTGGCCAGGGCATGGGCGAGGTCGGCCGGTTCCGCGGCGACGGCCAGTGGCAGCAGGTCGGCGGCGCGGGCCCGCAGGGCGGCCCCGCCGCGGGCGGACAGCGGGAAGACGAGCGGGACCGGGACACCGCCGGGGGCTTTACCGGCATCGCTCCCGGGGGTGGGGTGTGCCGCCTGCGGGTCCGCAGCCCGGACACCGGCCGGGTCCTCGGCGTGGTCCTCGGAGTCCGGCTGTTCCAGGATGACGTGGGCGTTGGTGCCGCTGACCCCGAAGGAGGAGACACCCGCCCTGCGGGGGCGGCCGGTACGGGGCCAGGGCCTCGACTCGGTGACCAGTTCCACGCTGCCGGACGCCCAGGCGGCGTGCGGAGTGGGGGCGTCGACGTGCAGGGTCGCAGGTACCTGACCGTGCCGCATGGCGAGGACGGTCTTGATCACGCCGGCCACGCCCGCGGCGGCCTGGGTGTGGCCCAGGTTCGACTTGACCGAGCCGAGCAGCAGCGGGGCTCCGGCCGGGCGGCCCTGCCCGTAGGTGCCCAGGAGCGCGGTCGCCTCGATGGGGTCGCCGAGGCGGGTGCCCGTACCGTGTGCCTCCACCACGTCGACGTCGGCGGGTTCGAGTCCGGCGACGGCCAGGGCCCGGCGGATCAGCCGCTGCTGGGCGGTGCCGCTGGGGGCGGTGAGCCCGTTGGAGGCGCCGTCCTGGTTGACGGCGGAGGACCGTACGACGGCGAGCACCCGGTGGCCGTTGCGGCGGGCGTCGGAGAGCCGTTCCAGGACGAGGACGCCGACGCCCTCGGCAAAGCCCGTGCCGTCCGCGGCGGCGGCGAAGGCCTTGCAGCGGCCGTCCGCGGACAGGCCCCGCTGCCTGCTGAACGCGGTGAAGACACCTGGCCCGCCCATCACCGCGACCCCGCCGGCCAGCGCCAGTGACGACTCGCCCTGCAGCAGCGAGCGGCAGGCCAGGTGGACGGCGACCAGGGAGGCGGAGCAGGCGGTGTCGACGGTGACGGCCGGTCCCTCGGTGCCCAGCACGTAGGCGACGCGCCCGGAGATGACGCTGGAGGCGTTGCCGGCCAGCAGATGGGCGTCCAGTCCGTCCGGCGCGTCGTGCAGGCGCGGACCGTACTCCTGCACCTCGGCCCCGAAGAACATGCCGGCCGCCGTTCGGCGCAATGTGGTGGGGTCGATGCCGGCGTCCTCCAGTGCCAGCCAGGAGGTCTCCAGGACCAGCCGCTGCTGCGGGTCCATGGCCATCGACTCGCGCGGGCTGATGCCGAAGAACTCGGCGTCGAACTCGGTTGCCGTGGCGAGGAATCCGCCGGCACGGGCGTAGGAACTGCCGGGGGCGTCCGGGTCCTCGTCGAACAGCCGCTCCAGGTCCCAGCCCCGGTCCCGGGGGAAGTCCGAAAGCACTTCGCCGCCGTCGGTCAGCAGGCGCCAGAGGTCGGCCGGGGTCTCGATGCCCCCGGGAAAGCGGCAGCCGATGCCGACGATCGCCACGGGTTCGTCGGTGGGGCCGTCACCGGCCGGCACCGGCGCGGCCTCGTCGGCGGCACCGTCACCGGGCAGCAGCCGGTCGGCGAGATCGCGCACGGTGGGGCAGTCGTAGGCGAGGCCGACCGGCAGGTCGAGGCCGGTCCGCTCGGTCAGCCTCCGGTGCAGGTCCACCGCCGCGAGCGAGTCGAGCCCCTGTTCCGCCAGCGGTACGGAGGGGTCCAGGGTCTGGGACGTGCCCGGCCTGGCCGCCTCGACCGCCTCGGTCACGGCGGCGCGCACCAGATCCGTCACGAGTCTGCGGTGCTGCGTCGGTGCGGCCTCGGCGAGCAGTCGTGCCAGGGCTGATTCGGATCCGGGCCCGTTCATCCACGCATCTCCACCTTCGACCGACATCGTTCCCACCTTTTTCCACACGGTAATGACCGCTCTTGAAGGCCCCACACCCTTAGCCACCCCTAAGGGCTGTCCCGCAATTCCTGGTGGATCAGCGAACGGCGTCGGATGCGGTGCATCGCAGGGCGGAGAGACGCCCGAATACTGGATGTATTCGGGTGTTTCGACGACGCGGCGAGGTGCCGTATCCGTCGTCGGGCGCCCGCCAGGAATTGCGGGACAGCCCTCGGGGGCCGGGCCGGTCCTGGCTGATCTCCGGTCTACTGAAGGGCGTTGTGATCGTCGAACGAACGCCGGACGTAGGCGAGGGAGGCGAGCAGTTCCGCGGAGGTGACGGTGTGGGCCGGGCGCGCGTCGACGGCACCGGACAGCGGCATCTTTCCCACGTCGGACCAGCGCAGCCGGCCGTCCTCGGCTATGTAGCTCCGGCTCAGTCCGGCATTGTCGGGATGCAAGCAGTAAGGCACGTCCAGCCGGCCCTCCGAGAATGCCTTCAGCAGCGCGGTGCCGAGGTCGTCGTCCAGGTTCAGCACCGCGTCGACCAGTGCGTACGCCTCGGCGTACGTCTCCGTCCCGGTGCCCTCCAGAGGGTCCCGGACGGTGCGCGTGGCGACCGCGGCCGCGTATTCCAGCGCGGCCACGTTCTCCGCCACCGACGGAATACGCCGGGATTCCGCGACGGTTTTCACGATGAGACGCTCGGAGCCACTCGCAACGGCCAGTTCGGCGGCCTGGGCGAGCAGTCGGCGGGCACCGTGCACGGTTTCCGGGAACAATCCCATATAGGCGTAGACGACTACGTGCCATTCGGTGTCCGAAAGGAACCGACTGCACAGGCTGCGTAACGCCGCGACCGCTTCGGAGTCCTGACGTCGATTCGTCTGCTGGGCGTAACTCACTGAAATGCTCCGGATTCCGTGCCGACGGAAGAACAACGCCTCGAGCACGCTCACCGCGACAAGCAGGCCGGGCGGGCAGAGCTGGCCGAGCACGCATCCCCCGAACGTCTCCAGGTGCGGTTCGGCGCCGGTCCGGCGGAGCGTGGCGAAGTGTTCGCAGGATTCCGTCCAGTGGGCGACGGACTCGCGCAACGGGACTCTGCCGTACGGGAGGCAGTAGGAGACGGGCCCGCCCTCCGAGGCGTCGAGCCCCACCGCCGTCAGTGCCCGGAAAATGTACTGGGGCGCCGCCGAGCCGTGCCGCACCTGCACCGGGAAATCCGGCCCGTGGATGCCGTCCAGAACCCCGCGCGTGGTGGTCGTCGCATGGCTCACCAGCGGATAGCCGTTGAGGTCGGCCCCTTCGAGAACCGCGAGTTGCGCCGACTCCAGGTCGCCGACCCGCGTGTAGCTGTCCAGCGTGAGAGTGCCGACCGTCGTCGCGTCGGCGTCCCGGGTGGCGAGCAGCCCGGCGCGCATGCGCTGCGGGCTGCTCATTCCCATCCGGGGCTGCACGACCAGCCGGCCGGCGTCGTGAGCCCGGCGCACGAACGCGCCGAATCCGGCACCGGTCACACCAGGGCCCGCTGGGGCAGGGCGTCGAGCATCCGGCGGAAGGCCGCGATGCCGTCGGCCGACTCCTCGAACACCTCGTCGAAGCCCGCCGCGCGCAGGGCGGCCGTCTCCTCGTCGCCGCAGGGCCCGGCGATGCCGAGCTTGCCGCCGATGACGACGGACACGCCGCTGAGGCCGGGGTGCTCACGCAGTCGGGTGACGGTGCGCATGCCGTCCTGGTAGCCGTGTCCGTTGACGCTGCTGATCACGATCAGTGCGGGGTCGTGCGCGAGGGCCTCGCCGATCAGCAGGTCTTCGGGGACGCAGGGGCCGAGGTTGACCACGCGGTGGCCGTGCTCCTCCACGAGGAGCTGGAGGTAGACCAGATTCCAGGTGTGCGAGTCGGACATGCCGCCCGCCACGAGGACGGGCTGGTCGCCGGGGGCGGGGGTGAGGGGATCGCTCATCACAGGGCCTGTCCGTGTTCGTAGGTTCGGGTGTGCTGGATGCGGGAGACCGAGACGAGGTCGTCGCCGCGGACGACGATCTCCGTGGGGGCGGGCCTGCCGAGGAACATCAGGAGGCTGGCGGTCGGCCCGTAGGAACCGGCGTTGGGGACGGTCAGCAGGTCGCCGGGGGCCGGATCGGACAGCGGGACCTGGCGTCCGAGCAGATCGCCGGGCGTGCACAGCGGTCCGGCGAGCTGGACCGGTATTCCGTCCGTGCCGACGGACTCGTGCGGCTCGATGGAGACCGGCAGGATGCGGCCGAGGCCGGACATGCCGCCGAAGGTGTTGATGCCTGCGTCGAGGACGACGTAGCGGGTGCCCCGGCTGTCCTTGACGTTGACGACGCTCGTGAGCAGGGTGCCGCTGTCGGCGACCAGATACCGCCCCGACTCGCAGGCGATGCGCGGGGCGCCGTCGCGCCAGCCGGGGAAGTGCTCGTCGAGCGACGTGGCCAGGGTTTCGCGCAGTTCGCCGTAGACCGGCCGCCGCCCCTGGACCGCGTACGGTGCGGCGAAACCTCCGCCGAGGTCGACGATGCGGAAGTCGACGCCGAGCTCCCGCTGGAGTGCGGCGGCGGTGGCGATGGTGTGCCGGAACTCGGCGATGAGGCTCGCCTCGTCCTTGGCGTTGCTCAACGGGAAGAAGTGCAGGCCGACCAGGGCGGTGCCGGGTACGTCGCGCAGTTCCGCGGCGAGGCCGGCCAGGGTCTCACCGTCGAACCCGAACTGTGAGGGCACCCCCGTCATGCGAATGCTGGTCGCGGCGGCGCCGGTCGGGTTGTTGACCCGGATCAGGCAGTCGGCTGTGATGCCGAGCCGCACGGCCGTGTCGCCGACGTGCCTCAGGTCGCCGGGTGACTCCACGGAGAACGTCCGCACGCCCCGGGTCATCGCCTCGGCCAGCTCCTCGGTGGTCTTGCCGGGGCCGGTGTACAGAATCTCGGTCCCCTCGTAGCCGGCCCGCAGGACGGCGTCGAGTTCCCCGACGGAGCTGATCTCCGCACGGCAGGCCCGGGGCCCGCCGGCCCGCATCTCGCGCAGGATCTCGGGGTGCGGGTTGGCCTTGGCCGCGTAGTACACGGCCACCTCGTCGGGCAGAGCGGCGAACAGCTCGTCCCGCGCCGCCGCGACCCGGTCCAGATCGTAGACGTAGGAGGGGGTGCCGAAGCGCCGGGCGAGGTCGGTGGTGCCGGTCACGGCGTGGTTCCTTTCAGAAGGCTGAGGAGCTGCTTGCGGTCGTGCTTGCCGTGTGCGGTCAGCGGCAGTTCGTCGACGACACGGCTGACGCCGGGCACCTTGGCGGGCTCCAGCCGGAGGGACAGTTCCCGCAGCAGCACGTGGGGGTCGATGCTGCCCTCGGCGAAGACCGCGAGATCGCGGCCGGGCGCGGGCGGCAGGACCGCGGCGGCCCGGACACCGGGTACGTCCGTGGCCGCGGCCTCGATCTCGGTGGTGCTCATGCGGACGCCCTTGTGCTTGAACATGTCGTCCCGGCGGCCCTCGTAGTACAGGTACCCGTCCTCGTCGACGTGTCCGAAGTCGCCGGTGTGCAGACGTAGTCCGCCGTCGGGCGCGGGCCGGAAGGCGTGTGCGGTCTGCTCGGGCGCGCGCCAGTAACCGGGCATGACATGGGGGCCTTCGACGACGATCTCCCCGGTCTGCCAGGGCGGCAGCGCGTGGCCGTCCTCGTCGACGGCGAAGGCCCGGGTGCCGGGCAGCGGCCGGCCGACGGACTCGGGCCGGAGGTGCTGCTGGTCGGGCGGGAGGACGGAGACGCGCTTGCACTCGGTCTGGCCGAACTGGATGACCACCTCGGATCCGGGGAAGGCCGTGCGGAGCCCGTCGGCGGTGGGCTTCGGCAGCGCGGCACCGGTGTTGGTGAACATGCGGACGGTGGAGTCCTGCCGCGGTTCACGTTCGGCCAGCGCGCAGATCATGGTGGCCAGGGACGGCACGATGGGGACCACCGTGGCTCCGGTCTCCCGGATGCGGCGCAGCAGTACCAGGTCGGACTCGCCGTCGGCGAGGACGATCTCGCTGCGGCCGGCCGCGGTGAGCAGCACCTTGTAGAGGCCGTAGTCCCAGGAGATGGGGAAGCGACAGAAGACCACGTCGTCAGGGCGGTAGCCGAGTTCGAGGTTGATGGCCTCGGTGGCGAAGACCATCCGGCCGTGCGGGCAGACGACGGCCTTGGGGGCCGCCGTGGAGCCGGACGTGTAGACGAGGACGGCGAGGTCGTCGGCGTGGACGGGGGCACCGTCGCCGCGGGCCTCCTTGTCGCGCAGGTCGGTGACCGCCTGCCAGACCTCGTCCAGGCCGAGGACGGGGACCCGCGCGGCGAGCGCGGTGACACGCGACACGGCGGCGCCGCCGACGACCACCAGGGACGGCTCGGAGTTCTCGACGACGGCCCGGAGGTGGTAGTCCTTCATCCCCGTGTTGACGGGCACGAGGACGGCGCCGCGGCGGGCGGTGCCGTACAGCAGGGCGACGAGCTCGCGGGTGCTGGCCAGTTGCACCAGGACGCGGTCGCCGTGGCCGATGCCCCGGGCCTGGAGCCACGCGTCGACGGCGTGACTCCAGGCGGTGAGCTCCCGGTAGGTCCATCGCCCGGTGGCATCGGAGACGGCCGCCGCGTCGGGGTGCCCGGCGGTGGCCTCGTCGAGCAGGTCGTGTATCCGGGCATCGGTGCGGGCCTGCGCTGTCGGTCGACCGTTCACTGCGACTCCTGCCGTCCTTGGGTCCGGGTCCCGGCCCCGGCGGGCTGCTGTCGCAGGGCCGCGGCGCGGGAGGTGAGCTTCCTGCGGTCGGTCTTGCGGTTGGGGCTGAGCGGAAGCGCATCCAGATGGTGGTAGGCCCGGGGGACGACCGCGGCCGGCAGCAGTTCCCGCAGGTGACGGGCGAGCCGGGCGGGCTTCACCGGTTCGCCGGTGTGGAAGACGGCGAGTTCGACGGTGCCGTCCACGGGGACGGCGACGGTCACCGCCTCCTCGACGCCCGGGCAGGTGCGTACCGCGGCGTCGACCTCGGCCAGTTCGGTCCGGATGCCGTGCACCTGGACCTGGGCGTCCAGGCGGCCCAGGAAGAGCAGACCGTCGCTGTCGGTGCTGCGGACCCGGTCGCCGGTGCGGTAGTAGCGCAGGCCGTCCCGTTCCAGGAAGCGCCCTGTGTCGTCGGCCGGGTCGAGGTAGCCGGGGGTCAGCTGGGGCCCCGCTATGCACAGTTCGCCCTCGCCGGTGGTGCTCGGCGAGCCGTCGGCGTCCAGCAGCAGCACCGCGTGCCCCGGGTGCACGTCCCCGATCGGCACCATCGCGTGCAGGTGGCGCCGGCCCGGCCGCCACCGGTGGGCGGTGACCGTGATGGTCAGCTCGGTCGGTCCGTAGATGTTCTCCAGCACGGTTCCGGACGCCGCGGCCGCCCAGTCCTCGGCGTCCCGGCAGCTGAGCGCCTCCCCCGCGAAGAAGCTCCGGCGCAGCGAGGACAGCGCACCGGGGGTGAGGCCGCCGGTGCGCCGAACCAGGGAAATCGCGCTGGGCGTTGAGAACCACACGCTCACCCTCTGCTCGGCCACGAACCCGGGCAGGCGCGCGTACTCCCGCGCCGGGACCGGTACGACGGTGGCTCCGGCCCCCCAGGCGCAGAACAGGTCGAACATCGCGCAGTCGAAGTTGAGGTCGAAGGTCTGCGAGAAGACGTCCTCGGGGCCGAAGTCGTACCGCTCGTCGAGCAGCGAGAAGTAGTGCGCGGTGTTGGCGTGGGTGACCGGCACTCCCTTGGGCCGTCCGGTGGAGCCGGAGGTGAACAGCACGTAGGCGATGTCGTCGGGCCGGGCGGGCACCGGTGCCTCCAGCCCGCTGCCGGGGTCGACGGCGAGCGCCGGCATCGGCTGCCCGCCCGGGGCGAACAGGGTGGGCAGGCCGAGGCCGTCCTCGTACAGCGCGGTGAGCGCGGGCAGCGCGTCGTCGTCGGCGATCAGGGCGCCCACTCCGGCGGCCTCGATCATCTGCCGGGTGCGGGCGGCGGGGAACGCCGGCTGCAGAGGGACGACGGTGATGCCGCTGTAGAGGCCGGCCAGCAGGCTGGGGTACGCAGACGCTCCCTTGCCGGCGAGCACGCCCACAGCGGGTGGCCGGCCGGGAAGACCTGCCAGCAGGGAGCCGGCGAGCAGGAGGGCCCGCTCGTGCAGCTCGCGGTAGGTGAGGATGGTGCCGTCGGCCCGCAGCGCGGGCCGGTCGGGCGCCAGGGCCAGCCCGCGCAGGAACCGTCCGGACAGGGCTCCGTCCATGGTGGCGTCCAAGGGGTCCGTCCCGTCAGCTCGTGGTGCGCTGGAGCATGCCCTCGACGGTCTCCCACAGCGTGCCCGCGCTGCGGAAGGTGCCCATGGTCAGCGCGCTGTCACGGAAGCGCACCTGGTAGGCGTCCTCCAGCGTGCCGAGCAGCTGGACCATGCCCAGCGAGTCCAGGCCGAGGTCCTTCAGCTCGTCGTCGGTGGTCAGCGGCTCCTGCGGGGGCAGGAACGGCAGGAAGGTGCGGAGTATGTCTTCGAACTGGTCGTCCCACATGGGGGTGCCTCCTGCGGATAGGGCGGATCGGACGGTTCAGGCGGCGCGTGCACGGCGCCGGGGGGTCATGGCCAGGCGGGGGTGCGCGGCGACGACCTCGAAGGTGCGGGTGGTGCGGGGGAGCCGGCCGAAGAGACTGTCGGGCCCGGCGACGCACATCCGCCGGACACCGGCGTCCCGCAGGGCCGTGGTGACGCTCGGCCAGTTCATGGGGTGGTCGAAGCTGTCGAGCAGCATGGTGCGGACTTCCGCACCGGTGTGCAGCAGCCTGCCGTCCTGGTCGGCGACGACTGGAAGGGAGGGATCGGCGAAGGTGTAGCGCGAGATGACCTCGCGTTCCGCCTTGGCACGCAGCGGCGCGAACGCGGAGGCGTGCATGGGGGGACGCATGGTGTACAGGGGAAGGCTGCCGATGCCGCGCAGCCGCTTCCGCATCCACTCCACGCGGTGCTCGGCAAGGGAGACCATCCAGAAGCCGTCGTCGACGTGGCAGGAGATCTCGTGCCACTCGCCGGCCTCGTCGAGTTCGGCGAGGATCGGTTCCAGTTCCTCGCTCGGGGCGCGGACGAAGGACAGGGTGACGATGTCCTTGTGGTGTTCGGCGAAGTACGACTCGAGGCACCGCGCGATCCCGGCGGTGAGCCGGACCGCGTCGGGCAGTTCCAGGGCGCCTGTGTAGGCGAGGGCGGCCTTCTCCCCGAAACTGGGACCGGCCACGATGTCGGGGACGACGTCCAGGTGCTCGGTCGCCCAGTACGCGCTGGCCAGGCAGTTCACGAAGAAGGCGACCTGGGCGGCCTCCGAGTAGTCGCCCTCGGAGCGGCGGAAGGCGTCCACCAGCGAGTAGCCGAGGACGTCGTCGGCAACGGCGACCAGGTCCCGGGCCACCGGGTTGGCCACCATGAAGCGGCCCACCTCGGCGAAGGGGACGGGCCCCATGCCGGGGAAGACGAGAGCGGTGTCGTACGCCATGGCGGTGTCCCCGCCCCCTCTCACAGTGGTCTGCGACGCCCGGACCGGCGTCGTTGCGCGGCGTGTCACAGGCCGGCGAGGAAGTCGGTCAGCACCTCGAAGAACCGGTCCGGTTCCTCCAGGTGCGGCAGGTGGCTGGACTCCTCGAAGATCTCCCAGCGGGCCCCGGGGACTAGGTCCATGTAGGGCTGGACGACGGCCGGGGTGGCCTCGTCGTGGCGTCCGCTCAGGAGGAGCGTGGGCGTCCTGATGGTGTGGAGTTCGTCGACGATCGACCAGTCCTTCAGGGAGCCGATCACGTGGAACTCGGTGGGGCCGTTCATCGCGTAGTAGACCGTCGGGTCGTTGTAGATCTCCATGAAGGAGGAGAGGAAGTCGCGGGGCCACGGGGTGAGGCGGCACACGTGGCGGTCGTAGAAGACCCGCATCGCGGCCAGGTATTCCTCGGACTCGTAGGTGCCGGCCCTCTCGTGCCGCACCAGGGCCTCCTGCACGTCCGGCGGCAGCGCGGCCCGCAGCCGGGCCATCTCCTGGAGCCAGATGGGGTACGAGGCGGGCGCGTTGGCGACGACCAGACCGCGGAGGCCGGGGGGACGGCCCATCGCGTGCCGGGCGCTCAGCGGGCCGCCCCAGGACTGGCCGAACAGGACGTAGTCGTCGGCGATGCCCAGTTCCCGCACGAGATTGTCGAGTTCGTCGAGGAAGAGGCCGACCGTCCAGAAGTCCGGTGCGCTGTCCGGTAGGTGGGTGGAGCCGCCGTTGCCCAGCTGGTCGTAGTGGACGACCGGCCAGCCTCCCTCGGCGAGGCGTGCCAGCGGCAGCAGGTAGTCGTGCGTGCTGCCCGGGCCGCCGTGGACGACGACGACCGCGGGGCGTCCCGCCCCGAGCTCCCCGGTCACGCGGTACCAGGTCCGGTACTCCCCGAAGGGGACGGTGCCCTTGACACCGGGTGCGAGACCCTGCGCGCTGGGATTCGGGGACACGCTGATCACCTCTGATGGGCTGCGGAGTGCGGCGGACGTCCGGTCAGGAGACCGGCCCGGGACCGCGGAGCGTGTGGTGCTGGGCGAACCGTGCTTCCGCCGTGGTCCGCAGCCGACGCTAACCGTCGGCCAGACGTTCGACGGACCCCTAACCGCCCCTAGTGGTACGGGGAGTGACGGGGGCCACGACCGCACGCTTCACAGGGCCGCGCCACTAGGGGCACCTAGGGGTGGGCCGCCCCGGGCGCCGCTCCTTAGCGTGCGGGAAACGGCCGGCGGAAACCGTGCCGGCGCCGGGTCCGGAGCCCCTCCCCGGGGGTGAACGGCGCGGCCCGCTCCCTCCCGTGCGAAGAGGACACCATGACTGCACCTGCCGAAGCGGCCGCCGAGGGCGCCCTCCCGGAGTTCCCGATGCGTAGGGCCTGTCCCTTCAGTCCGCCTGCCGCCTACACCGGGCTGCGTGAGAACGAACCGGTCTCGCGGGCGCAGTTGAAGGTCAACGGCAAGCCAACCTGGCTGGTCACCCGCCACGACCTGTACAAGAAGCTGCTCGGCGACGCGCGGGTGAGCGCCAATCTGAAGCTGCCGGGCTATCCGCTCCAGGTGCCGGTGCCGGAGGAGACGCTGCAGTCGGTCCCCCTCACCTTCCTGTCCATGGACCCGCCGGACCACACCGTGCAACGCCGGATGCTGGCACCGGAGTTCAGCGTTCGCCGGATGCGCGAGCTGCGCGCCCGGGTGCAGCAGCTCGTGGACGATCAGATCGACGAGATGCTCGCCAAGGGCTGCGACAGCCCGGTGGACCTCGTCACGGCCCTGGCGCTGCCGGTGCCGTCCCTGGTGATCTGCGAACTGCTCGGCGTCCCCTACAAGGACCACACCCGGTTCGAACAGTGGGCGTGGGCCATCATGAACCACGAGGTCAGCGACGAGGACCGGGGCATGGCCCACTACGAGCTGGACCGCTACGTGGACGGGCTGGTCCTCGCGAAGGAGAGCGAGCCCGGCGACGACATGATCAGCCGGCTGATCGAGTTCAACCGGGAGACTCCGGCGGTGGAACACTCGGACATCGTCAGCATGTCCAAGCTGATGCTGGTCACCGGCCACGAGACCACGGCGAACATGATCGCGCTGGGTGTGCTGGCGCTGCTGGAGCACCCGGACCAGCTCGCCGCCGTGCGCGAGGAGCCCGAACTGATGCCGCGCGCGGTGGAGGAACTGCTGCGTCTGTTCTCCATCTCGGACGCCGGCACGGCGCGCGTGGCCATGGAGGACATCGAGCTCGGGGGTGTCACCATCCGCGCCGGTGACGGCATCCTGCCGCTGAACAACGCCGCCAACCACGACGAGCAGGTGTTCCCCGACGCGGACCGGCTGGACGTGCGCCGCGAGGCCCGCAGCCACGTGGCCTTCGGGTACGGCGTCCATCAGTGCGTCGGCCAGAACCTGGCCCGGATGGAACTCGACGTCGTCTACTCCACTCTGCTGCGCCGGGTGCCGACACTGCGCCTGGCCACACCGGCCGACGAACTGCGCTTCAAGGACGACGCCATCGTCTGGGGCCTGTACGAGCTGCCCGTCACGTGGTGACGCCGGACACCCCGCTGAGCATTCCCTCCCCCACCGTTCCGTTCGAGAGGCAGCCATGACCCATTCCGCAGACCCGGACGGCGGGACGGCGTCGCCGTATCCCCAGTTCCCCATGCGGCGCACCTGCCCGTTCAGCGAGCCGCGCGAATACGCCGGGCTGCGCGCGGACGAGCCCGTGTCGCGCGCCTCGCTCAAGGTGAACGGCAAGCCGACCTGGCTGGTGACCCGGCACGAGCACGTCAAGCAGGTGCTCGGTGACCCGCGGGTGAGTTCCAACCTCAAGCGTCCCGGCTACCCGCACCAGTTCCACATCTCCGAGGAGATGCTGGCCCACGTCCGGCTGATGATGCTGTCCATGGACCCGCCGGACCACACCGCGCAGCGCCGCATGCTGATACCGGAGTTCACGGCCCGTCGGACGAAGGAGATGCGCCCGCGGATCCAGGAGATCGTCGACGAGCGCATCGACGCCATGCTCGCCGCGGGCGGCCCGGTCGACCTGGTCCAGGCCCTGGCCCTGCCGGTGCCGTCCCTGACCATCTGCGAGCTGCTCGGGGTCCCCTACGAGGACCACGCCCAGTTCGAGGAGTGGTCGGGGGCCCTCATGAACCACGACCTCAGCCCGGAGGAGTACGGGGCCGCGGTGCAGGCCCTGGACATGTACCTCGACAAGCTGGTCACCCTCAAGGAGGCCGAGCCGGGTGACGACCTGATCAGCCGGTTCCTGGAGAAGAACCGCACCGAGCAGGCCGCCGACCACCTCGACGTGGTGACAATGGCCCGGATGATGCTGGTGGGCGGCCATGAGACGACGGCGAACATGATCGCGCTGGGTGTGCTCGCCCTGCTGGAGCACCCGGACCAGATGGCCGAGCTCCGGTCGGACCACACGCTACTGCCGAACGCCATCGAGGAGCTGCTCCGGGTCTTCTCCATCTCGGACTCGGGCACCGCCCGCGTTGCGGTCGAGGACATCGAGGTGGGCGGTGTCACCATCCGCGCCGGTGAGGGCGTCCTCGCGCTGAACAACGCGGCCGACCACGACGAAGCGGTCTTCGCAGACCCCGGCACCCTCGACTTCCACCGCAAGGAGGCGCGGAGCCACCTCGCCTTCGGGTACGGGATCCACCAGTGCATGGGCGCGAACCTCGCCCGCGCGGAGCTGGAGATCGTGTACGGCACCCTGCTACGCCGCCTTCCGGGCCTCCGACTGGCCGTGCCCTCGGAGGAACTGCGCTTCAAGGACGACGCCATGGTCTACGGCGTCTACGAACTGCCCGTCACCTGGTGACGGCCGACCCGATCGGAATCCCTGTCATGCGTGTCACCACGGACCACGACCGGTGTGTGGGCTCCGGCCAGTGCGCGATGCTCAGCCCCGAGGTCTTCGACCAGGACGACGACGGTCTCGTCGTCGTCCTCCAGGGTGAGCCGGCCGCGGAGCTGCTGGACGATGTCCACCGGGCTGCCGACCTGTGCCCGTCACGGTCCATCCACGTCACCGGCTGACCCGTTCAAGGAGTACATCGCCCGGGGCACGTCACCCGACGCCCTCGCTGCGGCTGATCACCGCGGTCCGAGGGGAGTTGAGCGGGGAGGTCTCCTTGGATCTGGTCCCTTCCGGCGTAGCTCACGGACACCTTGGTATCCGATCCGTTCCGGCGTAGCTCACGGACACCGTGGTATCCGGATCGAGTCGGCCGAAGGCCGCGACCACCGCGCCCACAGGACATGGGAACGCTCCGTGCCGTGGTCGGACCGGAGAAGAAGCAGGCAAGGGAGAAGGGGGAGAGGTGCCGGGGGCGTCGGCCCGGTAAGGACACGGCGGACGGGGCGCGGGGCGATGCACGTCCCGCGCCCCACTCTCTCGTGAAGGTGGTGCGGAGTCCTTTTCGGTGACAGGCCACGAGGGAAAGCCGGGGCGCCTTCCGCGCGGGGGCCGGTCCGCGTCGCAGTCGAGCAGGATCAGCTGAGGGTGACGCTTCGCTGTGCTGTCAGGTGGCGGGACGAGCTTGCCGTGGCAAAGGTGTACAGGCCCGGGCCAAGGGTCCAGCCGCTCGACTGCCAGATGGACAGGTCCTCCTGCGGGATGGTGAAGGTCAGCCGTCGGGAACCCGCCGCGTCGAGCGTGACCTTGCGGAAGGCGACCAGGCGGCGGGGCTCCGCTGCCGCCGCCCCCGGCAGCGTGGCGTAGATCTGGACGACTTCCGTGCCTTTGCGCGGCCCTGTGTTGGTGACCGTCACGGAGAGGGTGACGTGTCTGTTCGCGTGGTCGTGGGCGACTTCCAGGGATCCGTGGGCGAAGGATGTGTAGGAGAGGCCGTGGCCGAAGGCGAAGCGCGGTTGCTGGCCTGCGGCGTCGTAGTAGCGGTACCCGACGGAGATGCCCTCGTCGTAGGTGACCGTGCCGTTCGTGCCCGGGTAGGTCGCGCCGGTGGTGCCGGGCCCCTGGGTCGCGTCCGCGGGGAAGGTGACGGGAAGGCGGCCGGAGGGGTCGCTGTCGCCGAAGAGGACGGCGGCGAGGGCGGTGCCCATGCCTCGGCCCCCGTACCAGAGCTGCAGGACGGCTTCCACCTCGTTCAGCCAGGGGGTGGCCACGGGGCCGTCGGTGTTGAGGACGACGATCGTGCGCGGGTTCGCGGCTGCCACGGCGCTGATGAGCTGGTTCTGGTCGCCCGGCAGGTCGAGTTGTGCGTGGTCCATGGCCTCGCCGGCGATCCGGTTGACGAAGACGACGGCGGCGTCGGCCGCTCGTGCTGTCGTGACGGCTGCGGGGATGAACGAGTCGGGCTGCCAGCCCAGGGTCAGGCCGCAGGTGCCGGTTTCGGCGGTGGCGTTGGAATAGGTCAGTTCGATGCTCACCGCGCGGCCCGCGGTGAGCTGGGCGGTCCCCTGGAGCGGGTAGTCGAACGGTCCGAGGAAGAAGCGTCGCATCTGGCGGGTGCCGGACACCACCGTGGTCCCATTGATCTTCAGGGTGGCCGTACCGGCGGGCAGCAGGGAGAAGCGGTGGAGGCCGGTGGTGGCCGGCAGCAGGGTGCCTGTCCACTTCACCGACCAGACGGCGGGCAGATTCGGAGCGGGGGTGGTGGTGAAGTCGACCCCCGCGTCGGTCCTCGTCAGCACCGGAGTCCCGCTGGGGTCGGCGCCCGCGAAGTAGGCCGCGGTCAGGCCGGCCTTGCCCGCGTTGTCGCGCAACACGGTCGTGGGGACCGCGGCCAGGGGAAGGTCGCCGCTGGTGCCCTGTGCGTGGGTGACCGTGACGGTGCTTCCGGCGCGGCTGCGGATGGCCTGGAGGGGGGTCGTCCAGGTTCCGGGATCGACGTAGCTGGATCCGCCGACTCCGGTCAGGGCGTCGGTGCCGGCGGGGCCGATGACGGCCAGCGACCTCACCGAGGCGGTCAGCGGAAGGGCCGAGGAGCGGTTGGCGAGCAGGACCGCGGAGGAGACCGCGGCCTCGTGGGCAAGATCCCAGTGGGCCTGTGTACTGACGTCCGCGGCAGGGGCGGGCACGGGGTTGTCGAAGAGGCCGTTGGCGAACATCGTGACGAGGATGCGGCGGGCGGCGTCGTCGAGTCGCGCGGCCGGGATCGCCCCTCCCGCAAGGCCGCCCTCGGAAACCGTCACCGCGCCGGCGCCGAGTCCGGCGAGGTCCATGCCCGCCCGGGCGGCGGCGACCTGGTCGTCACCGGCCCAGAAGTCCGGCACCGTGTATCCCTGGAGGCCGAGACCCGCCTTGAGATCGTTGAACAGGGCCGGGTTCTGCGTCGCGAAGACGCCGTTGACCTTCGGGTAGGCCATCATCACCGACGTGGTCGGCGCGGCGGCGACCACGTGGCGGAAGGGCGCCTCGTAGATCTCGTGCAGGGCGCGGTCGGACACCCTGGTGTCGGTGAAGAACCGGTTGGTCTCCTGCGTGTAGGCGGCGAAGTGCTTCACGGTGGCGACCACCCGCCGGCTCTGCAAGCCGACCGTGGCAGCCGCGCCCAGCCGGCCGGCGAGGAGGGGATCTTCTCCCATGCCCTCGGACTGGCGTCCGGAATGCCAGGTGCGCGTCACATCGACGGTCGGGCCCAGTACGTTGTTGTAGCCCTTGCCCCTGCCCTCGGTACCGATCGCTTCTCCGATGCGACCGACGAGGTCCTCGTCGAAGGTCGCCGCCTGAGCGACCGGAACGGGAAAGGCCGTCACCCCCTTTTCCCCTCGGAGGCCGGCGGACGCGTCGACCATGGTCAGGGCGGGGATGCCCAGGTGGGCGAGGGCCGCGAAGTCGCAGCGTACGAGGGCCTCCTTGTCCGCCGCCGTCATCCTGGCCAGCAGGGCGTCGGCCCTTTCTTGCGCGGTGGAGTCCGTCACGCCTGCGGCCTGGCCGCCCATGACCGGGACCATGGCAGCGGCCAACGCGGTGAGGGTGGCGGCAGAGAGAAATTGTCTTCTGTTCACAGCGGCTCTCCGGATACCTATGGACGGCTGCTCTAAATTCCGTCACGGGGAAAATGGGGGCCACGCAAGATGTCAGGATCTTGCGTGGCGCCCGGCTGGCGGGAACAGCATGGGATTCACGCGTCGCACGCATGCACACGCGTCTTCTTTTCCGCTTCTTTCGAGACATCCCTGCCGCGTCCCACCGCAGTCGACTTCGCACATCTCGGGCCTACTCGTGAAGCGTCTTGCCCAACAGACGGAAAGCTATTGCCTGTTCACTTTCGGGTCAACCTTCCGACGAGACTTCTTCGGATAAGTCGCTGACCAGCGGATACGAAGTCTCTCCGGATTGAAACGGCTTGAAAATTTCAATGGAATCCACCTTGGGATCTCCCTTCATTGTCCTGCTGGATCACAGGCATCCACGATATTGATGCAGGACTCATGAACAGGGCCCGAAAACGCCTGGACTGCCCGGCGCAGGAGGTGGTCGCGCCGGGCAGTCCAGGGTTGTGAAATACGTTTCGTTCAGGCGGCCGCTCCGGCGATTACGGCGGCTTCCAGGATGTGCTCACCCGGGGCGAGGGTAACGGGCGGCTTTCCGGGCAACTCGGCAACGGCGCGCGTTCCTTCGGGAACGGTGCAGCGGGCTGTCAGGCCGGTGCCGGTCAGTTCCCAGGAGAGGGCCGCGGTTCCGTACGGGGTCTCGTGGCGGGTGCGGGCCCAGGTGATGCCTCCTCCGGGCCGCGGCCGGAAGGCGATTTCCCGGTAGCCGGGGCCCGTGGCGGTGATGCCGCCGACGACCCGGTGCAGCCAGTCCGCGACGGCGCCGAGAGCGTAGTGGTTGAAGGAGGTCATGCCGCCCGGGTTGAGGCTGCCGTCGGTGCGCAGGCTGTCCCAGCGTTCCCAGATCGTGGTCGCGCCCTGGGTCACGGTGTACAGCCATGAGGGGCACTCGGTCTGGAGCAGCAGCTGGTAGGCGACGTCCAGGTGGCCGGTGTCCGTGAGTGCGTCACAGATCAGTGGGGTACCGACGAAGCCGGTGGCTATACGGGCGCCGTCCGCGAGGACGAGTTCGGCGAGCCGGTCCCCCGCATCCCGGCGCTGTTCGGGGGTGAGCAGGTCGAAGACGATTCCCAGGGCGTAGGCGGTGGGGCTGTCGCTCGTCATGCGGCCGGTCGGCAGGACGTACCGGTGACGGAAGGCTTCCGTCACCTCGGCGGCAAGGGCGGTGTATTGGTCCGAATCCGCGGTCTTCCCCAGCTCGGCCGCGGCACGTCCGAGATGACGGGTGGAGTGGGCGTAGTAGGCCGTCGCGACGAGGTAGCGGTCGGTGACGCCGGCCGCCGGGTCGTCCGGCGGTGCGGCGGGGTCCAGCCAGTCGCCCAGCTGGAAGCCGGTGTCCCACAGGCGCGTCGGGCCGGCCAGTCGCTCCACCAGGTCGACCCATTTCTTGGCCATGGGATAGTGGCGCCGGAGGAGACCGGTGTCGCCGAAGCGCTGGTGGAGGGTCCAGGGGGTGAGTACGGCGGCGTCTCCCCAGGCCGCCCCGGGGTGGATCGGCGTCCACATGGGAGCGCCGGGTATGACGGGCACGTACCAGGGGACGGTGCCGTCGGGGAGTTGTTCCAGGCCGACGTCGGTGAGCCAGGAGTCGAGCATGCCGGCGCAGTCGTAGAGGAAGCTCGCGGTGGGCGCGAAGACCTGTATGTCGCCGGTCCAGCCGAGGCGTTCGTCGCGCTGAGGGCAGTCGGTGGGGATGTCGACGAAGTTGCCGCGCATGCTCCACAGAACGTTCTCGTGCAGTCGGTTGACCAGGGGGTCGCTGCACTCGAACCAGCCGGTGCGGCGCATGTCCGTGTGGTGGACACGCGCGTTGACCATGTCCGCGTTCAACTCGCCCGGCCAGCCGTTCACTTCGGCATAGCGAAAGCCGTGGAGGGTGAAGCGCGGCTCCCAGGTGAGCGGTCCGTCGCCGGAGAGGATCAGGGTGTCGGTGGCGTACGCCTCGCGCAGCGGCCGGGTTGCCAGTGCGCCGTTCTCCAGTACTTCGGCGTGCCGCAGGACGATGGTGGTGCCGGCCGGCCCGTCGACGGTGACGCGGAGGCGGCCCACGAGGTTCTGGCCGAAGTCGAGGAGGTGCCCGCCCTCGGTGGGGGTGAGGGCGACCGGGGTGATCTCCTGGGTGCAGCGGACCGGTGGTCCCATCGGGGCGACCAGCGTCGCGGGGTCACGGCGGCCCGTCCGAACGGGGCTCCACGTGTCGGAGGCAGTACGCAGGGGCGAAGGTGTGCACCAGTGCGCGTCGTGGAGCCGGGCGTCGAAGATCTCGCCCTCGTAGAGGCCGCTGGTCAGGATCGGGCCGGGAGCGGCGTGCCAGGTTCCGTCCGTGGCGATGACGGTGACGGAGCCGTCGTCGTGCACCACTTCGAGTTGGGCGATGAGCGCTTGGTCGGTGCCGTAGATGTTGCGGGTGCCGCCGTCGAAGCCGTACTTGCCGCGGTACCAGCCGTCGCCGAGCCAGGCCCCGATGGTGTTGGCGCCCTCGGTGAGGTGGTCGGTGACGTCGTGGGTGCGGTAGCGCAGCCGGTGGGGGTAGACCGTCCATCCCGGGGCCAGTGTCTCGTCCCCGACGCGGCGACCGTTGATCTCCGCCTCGTACAGGCCGTGGGCGGTGACGTACAGGCGGGCGTGGGCCACGGGGCGGTCGAGCCGGAAGTCCTTGCGGACCCGCGCCGGGCGGCGCTCGGCCTCCGGCTCCTCGTCCCATCCCGCGCCCACGGGCACCGCCTGCCAGTCGGTGGGCGCCAGCAGGCCTGCTTCGACGGTCTGCGGATCGCTCCATCCCGATGGCTCCGGGGCGTCCGGAGTCCAGACGCGGACCCGGACGAGCGCGCGTTCCCGGGAGGCCAGCGGCTCACCCGGCCAGGGCGCGAGTACGTGGGTGTCGACGTCGACACGCCCGGTGCGACGGACGGCGCCGGAGCGGTCGACTTCCAGTTCGTATGCCTGCTGTCGGCCGGATCCCGGCGGCAGCGTCCAGGTGAGCCGGGGGGCGGCGACTCCGATGCCGAGTCCGTCCGGCAGATGCTCGAAGGACACCGGGGAGGGCTGAGGGGGGAGCAAAGGGAGGACCTTTCTTGCACGTGCGGGAGCGAGCGTGGTGGCGGGCGGGGGTCAGCCCTTGACGGCTCCGCCGGTGAGGCCCTTCATGACCTTCTGGTTGAGGAAGAGGTAGATCAGGAGGGTGCCGAAGACGTTGATGCAGATGGCGGCGAAGAGGGGACCGTACTGGGTGGCGCCGAAGTCGCCGGTGAAGTTGAGCAGCCCGACCTGGATGGTGCGCAGGTCCTGGTCGTTGGTGAAGGTGAGGGCGATGAGCAGGTCGTTCCAGATGAAGAAGAACTGCACCAGGCCGACGGTGAGCAGGGCGTTGCGGACCAGGGGGACGCTGATGGTCCAGAAGGCGCGCAGGATGCCGGCACCGTCGACGGTGGCCGCCTCGAACAGCTCGCGCGGGACCGTACGGTAGTAGGTGGCCATCATGAAGACGGTCAGCGGAAGGCCGGTGCCGGTGTAGGTGAGGATCAGCGGCCACAGCGTGCCGGACAGGCCGGTCTGGAAGTACACGGTGAACAGGGGCAGCAGGATCATCTGCGGCGGGATCATCATGCCCGCGAGGAAGACGAGCAGGGTGAGGCTGCGGCCCTTCCAGACCATGATCTGGAGGGCGAAGCCGGCGGCGGTGCCCAGCAGCAGCATCAGGGCGAGGGCAGGGACGACGGCGAGCAGGCTGTTCTGGACGTACAGGCCGATGTGGCCGGTGTTCCACGCCTCGCCGTAGTTGCCCCACTCCCAGGAAGTGGGCAGGCTCCAGGTGGAGTTGTTCAGGTAGTCGTCGTTGGACTTCAGCGAGGTGAGGAACATCCATATCAGCGGGTAGACCTCGACGACCAGCAGAAGTGCGACGACGGTCTTGACCCACAGGCGGCTCCCCCGACGGCCGGCCCGGGGCCGTCGAGCCCGGTCGGGGGTGCGGGCGGACGTTCTCGCGGGGGTCGTCTTCGGGGGCGTGTCGATGGTGGCCATGGGTCTCAGCCCTCCGTGAGGTCACGCCGCGAGACGCGGTGGACGACCAGGCTCACCAGCAGGCTCACGACGGTCAGCAGCAGGGCGATGGTGCTGCCGTAGCCGTAGTCGCTGTAGGTGAACGACGTCTGGAACATGTACAGGGTCAGCGGGGTGGTGCCGTTGCCCGGACCACCGTTGGTCAGGGCGACGATCGAGTCGAAGGCTTTGAGCGTTCCGTTGATGCTGAAGATCAGCGAGGACATCAGGACGGGCAGGGACAGCGGCAGCACGATGTGGCGTACGAGTCTGAGTCCGGTCGCCCCGTCGAGGCGGGCCGATTCCAGGACCTCGTCGGGGATGTCGACCAGGCCGGCGAAGAGCAGCACGGCGTAGAAGCCCATGGACCGCCAGATGTCCATGGCGACCAGGACCCAGAAGGCGCTGCCCGAGCTGCCGAAGAAGTCGATCGAGTCGATGCCGACCGCGTTGAGCAGCGAGTTGACCGGGCCGGTCTGGGGGGCGACCTGGAAGAACTTCTGGAACAGCAGGCCGACGGCGACGGTGGGCAGGACGACGGGGAAGAAGACCAGGGTGCGGACGAGCGCCGAGGCCCTCCTGAGGAAGAACACGTAGAGCAGGGCCAGGAGGTAGCCGGCGACGACCTGACCGGCCGTGACGGTCACGGCGTATTTCAGCGTGAACCAGAGCGCCTCCCGGACCGCCGGATCGTCGAAGAGGCGCGGGAAGTTGGCGACACCGTTGCCGGTGAAGCCGTCGATGGTGTTGCCCTTGGTGAAGGAGTAGCCGAGCGACCACACCATGGGGACGAGCATGATCAGCGAGTAGACGAGGAGGGCGGGACCGAGCAGGAGCGCGATCGCCCTGCGGTCACCGAGTACGCGGTGCATGGATGGTGTCCGTCTCGTTTCCGTTGGCGGGACCTGCGGCGGTGCGGGGCGGCTGGGCCGTCGGGGCCCGGGGCGGCTCGCACACCACCGTGCGAGAGGGCGGGCGGGCCGCCCCGGGGAGGATCACCGGGCGGCGAGTGCGTCCTGGACGGTCTGCATGAACTGCTGGGGGCTCATGCTCCCCGAGACCAGGCTCGCGGCGTTGGTCTGGCTGATGGTGGTGGCCTTGGTGCTGAACAGGGCCTCGAACCACAGCACGTTCTGCCGCGAGGAGCTGACGGTGTCGCGGACCTGGGTGGTGACCGCGTTGGCGTCCTGCACCTCGGTGTTCACCTTGAAGCCGGTGATGGTCCCGTGGTCCTTCAGCGCCGTGGCGCCGTAGTTCTCGGTGATGCAGGAGACCCAGGCGCCGGTCTTCTTGTCGAAGGACTTCGCTCCCAGAGCGATGCCGAGGCCGACGTTGGACGGGTACTGGTCGACCGAGCCCTTGCCTCCGGCGACGGCCGGAAAGGGCATGAAGCCGACGTTCTCGGCGCCGACCTTGTTCTGCGCGGCGTCGGAGATGTTCGCCAGCGCCCAGCTGCCCATGTAGAACATGGCCGCCTTGCCGCTGAGGAACTGGTTCATCGCGGTGTCGTAGTCGATGGAGCCGACACCCTTGCCGAAGTATCCCTTCTTGCCGAGCGCGGCGACTTCGTCGGCGGCCTTCACGTACTCCGGGTCGGTCAGCTTGGCCTGACCGTCCGCGACCTTCCGCAGGGCGTCGGGGCCGAGGCTGCGGAAGAGGTAGTCGCTGATCAGGCGGGTCAGCGGCCATCCCTGCTGGCCGGAGGCGGAGAAGGGCTGGACGTCCTTCGACTTCAGCTTCGCAGCCGCGGACACCAGTTCGTCCCACGTGCCGGGCACGGCCAGGCCGTTGTCGGCGAAGATCTTCTTGTTGTAGAAGATCCCCTCGATGTTGTACTCGTACGGCAGTACCTCCAGCTTCCCGCCGTACAGGGCCTTGATCGTCGAGACGGCGGCGGGCTCCAGCTGGTCCAGGACGCCCAGCTCCTTGAGTTTCGGTTCCAGGTCGGCGACCTTGCCGGACTTCGCGAGCTGCTGGGTGAGGGCGGGGGCGTTACCGGCGGCGAACTGCACGGGCAGTGCGTTCTGGCCGGCCAGGAGCTGGAGCTTCTGGTCGAGGCTCGCCTGCGGGACGGTTTCCACCTTGAGCGGCAGTGCGTCGTTCGCCGGCTTGCACGCGCCCTTCGACAGCGTGGTGAGAGCGGTCTTCACGGTGGTGTTCTCCGTGACGCTGAGGTAGTCGAAGTCGGCGGGTGCGGCGGAGGAGCCACCGCCGCTGCCGCCGCAGGCGGTGGCGAGCAGTACCAGCGAAGCGGTGCCGGCGGTGAACAGACTCAGTCGCGTACGACGGCCACGGGGCATGCGCAGGGACACGGGGAACTCCCAGGGTCATGGAGGAGGACGGAGCAGGACGCGGTGGTGCGAGAGCGCCAGGGCGGGGCAGGGCCCGGCAGCACGGAGAAGTTTGTAAAACGTTCTCTACGTCGAGTGGGCAAAACCTTGCACTCCACATCAGGAACCGTCAAGACACATCCCGGTAACAGCGTGGAGATACAGAGCGACTTGACAGCTCCCCAGGGCTACCGTGTAGACCGTTGCACGACACGCATCACAGAGCAGAGGTGGATCGATGGATCGGGCCGGCGCAGCCAGGCAGAACAGACGCGTGACGATCACCGATGTGGCCCGGCACGCCGGCGTCTCCACCGCTGCCGTCTCCAAAGTGCTGCGCAACGCCTACGGCGTGAGCGAGAGCATGCGGGAGAAGGTCACGGCGGCCATCACCGAGCTCGGCTACCGGCCGCACGCGGCGGCCCGCGGCATGCGCGGACGGACCTACACGATCGGCGTGCTGCTCGACAACGTGCGCAACGCCTTCTTCGCGGACATCCTCGACGGCATCCGGGACGAACTGCGTCAGACCGAATACACCGTGCTGATCGGCGCGGCCGGATTCGACCCGGAGGACCAGGCGAAGACCATCCGCTCCATGGTCGACCGTCAGATGGACGGGCTGGTCCTCATCGCCCCCGGGACCGCACGGGCCGAGGTCCTGGCCACGGCTGCGACGACGCCGACCGCGGTCATCGGCCACCACGACACGGACGACACCTACGACTCCGTCGTGGACGCCGACGACACCGGCGCCGGCCTGGTCGTCGACCATCTCGCCGCCCTCGGCCATCGCGACATCGCCCTGGTGTCCGCCCCTGGCACGAAGGCCAACCAGTGGAAGCGCACACCCGAAGTCGTGCTGCGGGACGGCTACCTGAAGGCCATGGAACGGCACGGCCTGACCGGACACGCCCGCGTCCACCACACCGCCTACTCCGACGAGGGCGGATACAAGGCGGGAATGACCCTGCTGACCGCGGCCCACCGGCCGACCGCCGTCATGGCGGGTGCCGACGTCGCCGCCCTGGGCATCTTCCGCGCAGCCCACGAACTGGGCCTGCGCATCCCCGAAGACCTCTCGCTCGTCGGTTACAACAACACCGCACTCGCCGCACTCGCCCCCGTCCGGCTCACCAGCGTCGACCAGGCCGGTCACACCATGGGCTCCACCGCCGCCCGCATGCTCGTCGAACGGGTGGAAGGCCGGAGGGACCGGGCCATGCGGACCACCATGACCCCCCGGCTCGTGGTGCGCACCACCACCGCTCCGCCACGGAGCCGGTAGACCGTGCGCCGGCCGACCGCCGCCACACCCGCCACACCCTCGGCTCTTGGCCCACCGGGCCCCGAGGTACGGGGCGCGGTGCGGGACAGCAGAGCACGCCCGCGGGTCGGCATCAAGGACGTGGCCAGGGAGGCCGGTGTCTCGCTCGGCACCGTCTCCAACGTCCTCAACCGGCCCGAGATGGTGGCCGAGGCCACCCGTACACGCGTCCTGGAGGTGATCGGCACACTGGGCTACGTCCGTGCCGAGGGCGCGCGGCAACTGCGGGGATGGGCTTCCCGGGTGATCGCCCTGATGGTCCTCGACATCGTCAACCCCTTCTTCACCGCGCTCGCCGCCGGCGTGGAGCAGGCCGCCCGGGAAGCGGACCTGGGCGTCATGGTCTGCACCGGCGCCCACGATCCTGCGGAAGCGGCACGCTACTTGTCGCTGATCACCTCGCACCAGGTCCGCGGTGCGGTGATCACCGCGGGCGAGGGCACCGAACGCACGGTCGCGGCCTTCCGCCGCAACGCGGTCCCCTTCGTCGTCGCCGACCGGAGCGCACCCTGGACCGAGGCCTGCTCGGTCGGCATCGATGACGTCGCCGGAGGCCACGCCGCGGCCCGCCATCTGATCGCCCGGGGCCACCGGTCCCTCGTCTACGTCGGCGGTCCCGAGACCCTTCCGCAGGTACGGGACCGGCGTCGAGGCGCGCTGCACGCCCTCGGCCCGGCCGGCCTGCCCGCCACCGCCCTGGTCGAACTCCCCTGCCCCGCACTCACCGTGGACGCCGGAAAGGACGCCGGACACCGCATCCTCGGCCTTCCCCAGCGACCGACGGCCGTTTTCTGCGCCAACGACCTGCTGGCTCTCGGCGTTCTGCAAGCGCTCTACGAGGCCGGGCTGAAGGTCCCCGAGGACATCGCCGTGGTGGGCTACGACGACATCGAGTTCGCCGCCTCCGCCGTCGTACCCCTCACTTCGGTACGCCGGCCGGCCGTCGCGATGGGCCGGCGGGCCGGCCGCCTCCTCATCGAGGACACGGCCGACGGTCCTGCTCATGAACACGCGCACATCGTCCTTCAGCCGGAACTCGTCGTGCGCCGGTCGACCATGGCGGCACCGGCTCGCTGACCCCCCGGGTCGCAACCGGAAACGCAGCCGGACCACATCCGGCTACGGGGGCGCGGGTGCGCGGTTGCGCACGACCTGGACCGATGATGCCTCGGGGACGCCCCGCTGCCCACCGGTGGCACGATTCATGTACCGGATGCTTTCCATCCAGCCGGCGGATGGTCCCGGGCTCTGTGGGCCGGACTTGGTCCGCACCCGGCTCACTCCCCCGCCCCCCCGGCCATCCGGCTGCCGACCCGGGCGGCCGTCTCCCGCAGCCAGATGTGGGCCGCGTCGTGGGTGTGCACGGGGTGCCACCACATCGCCTCCCTGAGGGGGACGGCCTCGTAGGGCGGCTCGACCACGCGTACGGCGGCCAGCGGCGCGAGGAGCCGGGCGAGGCGGGCCTGGATCAGGGCGATGCGCCGGGTTCCGCCGACCAGCAGCGGGATGGTCTGGAAGCTGTCGACGGACACCTCGACGCGGGGTTCGATACCCAGCATGCCCAGCTGGCGGACGGCCGGGGCGTCGTAGGTGCGCTGGTAGGTGACCCAGGGCAGCCGGGCCAGATCCTCCCGGGTCAGCCGGTCGTCGACGCTCGGGTGGTCCTCGGCGACGAGGAACACCCAGCGGTCCTGGTAGAGGTCGGTGGCCGGGAAGTCGCTGATCACACCGTGTGGCATGAGCAGGCCGTCAGTGGTGCTGAGCAGGGTCTCGGTGGCGTCCACCACGGTGGTCGGCGTCTGGGCGAAGCGCAGCCGGATGCCGGGGGCCTCCTGGTGCACGACCCGGGCGAGCTCTGCGCCGAAGACGGCCACCGCGTAGTCGGACGCCACCAGCTTGAACTCGCGGTTCTCCTTGGCCGGATCGAAGTGCGCCTGACTCGCGAAGAGGCGTTCCAGCAGGTCGTAGGCGGTGGATGCCCGGTCGAGAAGGACCTGGCCGAGGGCGGTGAGTTCGTAGTGGCCGCCTACGCGGGCGAGCAGGTCGTCGTCGAAGTGCCGGCGCAGGCGTGAGAGCGCGGCGCTCATGGCGGGCTGACTGAGGCCGACGCGCTCCCCGGCCCGGGTGACGTTGCGCTCCTCCAGCAGGGCGCGCAGGGCGACGACGAGATTGAGGTCGAGGCGACTCAAATTCATGGCGGTTTTCCTAGCTGTCCGGCGACGACCTGCGGCAATTTGTCAGACGGATGCCGACCATCCACAGAATCTATTTCCGTGATCACTGGTGGCGGGTCCAGATTAGTGCCACCGCAATCAGGAGGACATGTTCGTGAAACCTGAAGCCTCGTCCGCCCCCTTCGCCGGGCCCTTCGCCCTGGCCACACTCTCCGCCCCCGAGGGGGCGCCCTTCCCCGCTCTCGTCACACCCGACGCGCAGGTGACCGACCTGCGGTCCGCCCTGGGCAACGCCGAGTTGACCGTTCGGGCCGTCCTGGAGGACTGGGACGCGGTGGAGCCGCGGCTCACCGCGCTGGCCTCCGACGACGGTCCGCACCGCCGGGCCCTGGCGGAATTCCGGGTACACGCACCGGTCGAGCCGCGCCAGGTCTTCCAGTCCGGGGCCAACTACCGCCAACACGTCATCGATCTGCACGTCGCCCACCGGGCGCCGGGCGACGAGCGGCCGGAGGAGGAACGGCGCGCCGAGGCTGCGGAGATCATGGACCGGCGGGCAGCCGAGGATCTGCCGTACGTCTTCATCGGTCTGCCGAGCGCGATCACCGGACCGTACGACGACGTCGTACTGCCGGCCTGGGCCGAGAAACCCGACTGGGAGCTGGAGCTGACCGCGGTGATCGGCCGCCCCGCCTACCGGGTGTCCGTCGAGGAGGCCCTGGACCACGTTGCCGGGTACACCATCGCCAACGACCTGACCGACCGGGCGACCGTCTTCCGCCGGGACATGCCGCAGATCGGCACGGACTGGCTGCGCGGCAAGAACGCCCCCGGCTTCACCCCGCTCGGCCCCTGGATCGTCCC
Source organism: Streptomyces sp. NPDC001770 (assembly GCF_053596135.1). Lineage (NCBI taxonomy): Bacteria > Bacillati > Actinomycetota > Actinomycetes > Kitasatosporales > Streptomycetaceae > Streptomyces > Streptomyces sp. NPDC001770. The sequence goes on from NZ_JBSFFN010000017.1 coordinate 112,761, forward strand.
CGCCACCTCGGTCGCCGACACCGACGACCTGCGCCTCGTCCTGAAGCTCAACGGCGAGAACATGCAGGACGAGTCGACCAAGGACATGATCTTCGACGTCGCGCGCATGGTGTCCTACGCATCCCAGTCGGCCCGCCTCCTGCCGGGCGACCTGGTCCTCACCGGCTCCCCCGCCGGCAACGGCATGCACTGGGGCCGGCTGCTGCGCGACGGCGACGTCATGGACGGCTCCATCACCGGACTCGGCGCCCAGCGCACCCGTTGTGTGGCGGAGGAAGCCCGGTGACCCCCGACCGCACCGACCCCGAGGGCTCGGTCGCACGGGCCGCGAAAGCGTGCTCCAACTGGAACCGCTGGGGCGAGGACGACGTACTGGGCACCCTCAACTTCCTCGACGAAGCGAAGCGCCGCGAGGGCGCCGCGCTGGTCCGGCGGGGCGTCAGCTTCTCCCTCTCCCAGCGCTTCGACATCGACGGCCCGCAGAAGGGCTGGCGTCGGCGCACCAACCCGGTCCACACCATGCTGGACACCGGCACCGACGCGGCCCTCGGCAATCAGGGCCTGCCGCACGGCATCGGCGGCGCCGACGACGTGATCGCGATGCCTCTGCAGTGCTCCACGCAGTGGGACGGCCTGGGGCACATCTTCGACCACGGCAAGGCGTGGAACGGACGCCCGGCAGAAGAGGTCGTCACCTCCGACGGCGACCTGGTCACCGGCATCGAGCACATGGCCCCGCACGTCGCCGGGCGCGGGGTGCTCCTCGACGTCGGCCGGGTCGTCGGTGAGGACGGTGAGCTGCCCGACGGATTCGCGATCACCGAGGAGCACCTGGCGGCGACGGCCCGGGCGCACGGCGTGACCGTGGAACGCGGAGACATCGTGCTGGTACGCACCGGGCAGCTGAGCCGGGTACGCCGCGACGGCTGGGGCGAGTACGCCGGAGGGCCCGCACCCGGCCTGTCGTTCAGCACGGCCGGCTGGCTGCACCGCACCGAGATCGCCGCGATCGCCACCGACACCTGGGGCTTCGAGGTCCGTCCGAACGAGTTCGAGCAGGCCTTCCAGCCACTGCACCAGGTCGCCATCCCGAACATCGGCCTGCTCATCGGCGAGATGTGGGACCTCGACGCTCTCGCCGAGGACTGCGCCGCCGACGGCCTCTACGCCTTCTGGCTCACCGCCGCACCCCTGCCCATCACCGGCGCGGTCGGCTCGCCGGTCAACCCGATAGCCGTCAAGTAGCACCGAGGAACGAAGGAGTTCCCCATGCCCCCATCCCGCACGGTCCTCGTGATCGGCGGCGGCGCGGCCGGCAACGCCGTGACGATCCTGCTGCGCCGCGCCGGGTACGCCGTGGACCTGGTCGAGGCCAAGGCCGACTGGAACGCGACCGCCGGCTCCGGCATCACCCTCCAGGGCAACGCCCTGCGCGTCCTGCGCGAACTGGGCGTCTGGAAGCAGGTGGAAGCGTCCGGTTTCGGCTTCGGCTCGGTCGGCATCACCGCACCCGACGGCACGGTCCTGCACACCCAGGACGACCTGCGCACCGGCGGCGACGACCTGCCCGCGACCGTCGGCATGCAGCGCCCCCGGCTCCAGCGGATCCTCATCGACGCGGTGCGCGCCAGTGGTGCGACCGTCCGTCTCGGCACCACCGCCGAAATCCTGAGCCAGGACGCGCAGAGCGTCTCCGTACGGCTCTCCGACGGCTCCGAGCACCGCTACGACCTGGTGATCGCCGCCGACGGCCTCGGTTCCGCCACCCGCGCCGCCATCGGCATCCCCGCCCGGCCGGAGCCCACCGGTATGGCCATCTGGCGCGTCGCCGCCCCGCGCCCGGCCGGCGTCACCCGTACCGACCTCGCCTACGGCGGGCCGGCCTACATCGCCGGCTACTGCCCCACCAGCGACACGACGCTGTACGCGTACGTGGTGGAGGCCAACCGCGACCGCGCCGGGATTCCGCCCGAGTCGTACGCGGACGAGATGCGCCGCCTGACCCGGCACTACGGCGGGTTCTGGCCGGAGATCACCGAGCACGTCACCGATCCGGCGAAGGTCAACTACACCTGGTTCGACCGCATGCTGGTCGAGGGCTCCTGGCACCGCGGCCGGGTCGTCCTGGCCGGCGACGCCGCGCACTGCTGCCCGCCCACCCTCGCCCAGGGCGCCGCCCTCTCGCTGGAGGACGCGTGGGTGCTCGCCCAGATGCTGACCGGGGCCGACGACTGGGACGACGCGTTGTTCCAGGCGTACTACGAGCGGCGGATCGTCCGCGTCCGCCCGGTCGTCGAGGCATCCGTCCGCATCGGGCAGTGGCAGCTCGACGGTGTACGCGACGCCGACGTGCCCGGTCTGATGGCCCGCACCATGACCATGCTCCGGGAACTGCCGTGACAGCGCCGCAGGTTCAGCAGGCCGCCCCCACGGTCGACGTACACGCCCACGTCCTGCTGCCCGGGATCGAGGCGCTGGTGGAGGGGCGGCCGGGGCTGGCCGGAGCACGGGAACTGGACGCCCGCCGCAACGGCCCCGCGGCCCTCGCCGTCAGCGGTCCCATGGTCCGCGCGCGTTTCCCCCGCCTGACCGACGTCACCGTACGGCTGGCGGCGATGGACGCACAGGGTGTCGACGTCCAACTGGTCAGCCCCTCACCCTCGCACTACCACTACTGGGCGGACGAGGCGACGGCCGAAAAGGTGTACCGGCTGGCCAACGAGGCCACCGCGAAGCACTGTTCGGCGGCGCCGGCCCGGTTGCGCGGACTGGGCCTCGTACCGCTCCAGCACCCGGAGCTCACCGTCGACGCCCTCGACCACGCTCTCGCGCAGGGGCTGCTCGGCGTCGAGATCTCCAGCCACGCACCCGGCCGCGAACTCTCCGACCCGGCCTACGAACCCTTCTGGACCCGGGCCGAGGAGACGGGCGCGATCCTCTTCCTGCACCCCTTCGGCTGCACCCTCGACGAGCGCCTCGACCAGTGGTACCTGTCCAACACGGTCGGCCAGCCCACCGAGAACGCCGTCGCGCTCTCGCACCTGATCTTCTCCGGGGTACTCGACCGGCACCCCGGGCTGAAGCTGGTCGCGGCCCACGGCGGCGGCTACCTGCCCACCCACATCGGCCGCTCCGACCACGCCTGGTCCGCCCGGTCCGACGCGGGAGCCGGCTGCGCCCACCCGCCCAGCAGCTATCTGAAGCGGCTGTACTTCGACTCCCTCGTCCACGATCCCCATGCACTGCGGGAACTGGTCCGCGTCGCCGGGGCCGACCGGGTCCTGCTCGGCTCGGACTTCCCCTTCGACATGGGATCCGAGGACCCGGTCGGCGCCCTGCGCGCCGCCGCCCTGCCCGAGGCCGACTTCCACGCGATCCGCGGCCGCAACGCGGCCTCCCTCCTCCGGACGGACTGACACCATGCGCCTGCTCACCCACCTGAGGCACGTCGACCTCGCCGTGCCCGACTACGACAAGCAGCTCGACTTCTACGCGGGCGTCTGGGGACTGACCAAGGTCGCCGAGGATTCCGGCATCTCCTTCCTGGCCGCCGAGGGCTCCCCCGAGCAGTACGTCGTGCGGCTGCGCGAGGCCGACGAGAAGCGACTCGACCTCGTCTCCTACGGCGCCGCGTCCGCAGCCGACGTGGACACCCTGGCGGAGCGACTCATAGCCGGAGACGTGCGGTTGATCTCCCGTCCGGGCAAGGTCGACACCCCGGGCGGCGGATACGGCTTCCGCTTCTTCGACGTCGACGGCCGCACCATCGAGGTGTCCGCCGACGTCGCGGTGCGGCGCCACCGGAAGATCGAAGAGAAGGAGGCCATCCCGGTCAAGCTCTCGCACGTCGTGCTCAACTCGCCGGACCTGAACCGCACCCGCGCGTGGTACGAGCGCCACCTCGGCTTCGCCCTCTCCGACACCCTCAGCTCCCCGAACATGGGCGAGGTCATGCACTTCATGCGGATCAGCAACCAGCACCACTCCATGGCCATCGCCCAGGGCCCGCACACCGCCCTGCACCACGTCTCCTTCGAGATGCGCGGCATCGACGAGTACATGCGCGGCTCCGGCCGCGTCATGGGAGCCGGTTTCAAGAAGGTCTGGGGCCCCGGCCGGCACATGGCCGGTGACAACACCTTCACCTACTTCCTCGACCCGCACGGCAACACGGTCGAGTACACGACCGAGTTGGAGTGCCTGGACGAGGACACCTGGCACCCGCACGTGTACGACTTCTCCCGGCCCGAGGTCACCGACCAGTGGGGCACCGCCAACGCCATGAACGAGCTGGTCGCCAAGGAGTCCTTCAACGACCCCGACCGCGGCGTCTTCATCGCTCCCCCGGTCTGATCCCTTCCGCCGAGTCCGGGGGCGCGGGCCACGGCCCACGCCCCCGAGGCGCTCCCTTCCCGTCGTCCGCACTCCGCCGGAGCCGCACCATGCGTTTCGCCACGTACGAACATCAGGAGCACCGCCGGGTGGCGGTCGTGGAAGAGGACGGCACCCTCTTCCCCCTGCCCGGGGTCACCTCGCTCACCGCACTGATCCGGGAGAGCTCCGGCCTCCCCGCGCTGCTCACCGCCGGGTCGACGGCCCTCGGCGGGCCGGCCGGCCCGCACGTCTCCCAGGTCCGGCCGCTTCCCCCGCTCCAGCCCGCTTCCGTAAGGGACTTCGTGACCTTCGAGGAACACGTGGAGGGGGTGCGCCGGTCCGTGGAAGGGGTCGGCGGCGTCCCCGAACAGTGGTACGCGGCCCCGACCTTCTACTTCACGAACCCCCACGCGATCCACGGTCACCTCGACGGCATCCCGGTACCGCCCGGCTCGTCCGTCCTGGACTTCGAGCTGGAGGTCGGGGCCGTCATCGGCCGCGAGGGCCGTGACCTGACACCACGTCAAGCCCATGACCACATCATCGGATACACCGTCTTCAACGACTGGTCCGCACGCGACCTCCAGAGCGCGGAGATGAAGGTCGGCCTCGGCCCCTGCAAGGGCAAGGACACCGCCACCACCCTGGGTCCGTACCTCGTCACCGCCGACGAACTGGAGCCCCACCGCGACGCGGACGGCTTCCTGCGGCTGGCCATGACCGCGGAGATCAACGGCCGGGTGGTCGGCGAGGACCTGCTGTCCCACATGAGCTGGACCTTCGAGGAGATGACCGCCTATGCCTCCCGCGGCACCCGGGTCGTCCCGGGCGACGTCCTCGGCTCCGGTACCTGCGGCAACGGCGGCTGTCTCGCCGAACTCTGGGGCAGGCGCGGCGAGCAGTCCCCACCGCCGCTGAAGCCCGGTGACACCGTCACGCTCACCGTCGAGGGACTCGGCGTCCTCACCAACACCGTCGTCGCCGGCGCCGCCCCCGTCCCCCTCCCCACCGGACGCCGCCGCCTCCGGGAGCGGCCATGACCGACCAGCGCTCCAGGAGGCTGCTCGGAAAGGTCGTCGTCGTCACCGGCGCGGCCGGCGGACAGGGCGCCGCGGAGGCCAGGCTGCTCACCCTGGAAGGGGCCCGTGTCATCCCCACCGACGTGGCCGGCGCACCCGGCTGCCGACGCCTCGACGTCACCAGCGAGACGGACTGGGCCGAACTCGCGGACGAACTGCGGGAGTCGTACGGGCAGGTGCACGGTCTGGTCAACAACGCCGGCATCACCTGGCGGGCCCGGCTCGGCGACGTACGCCCGGCGGACATGGCCCGCGTCCACGCGGTCAACGTCACCGGTCCGCTCCTCGGCATGCAGCATGTGGCGCCGCTCATGCGCCCCGGCTCCTCCATCGTCAACGTCGGATCGTCCGCTGCCCTCACCGCTCACTACCCAGTCGCCTACACGACCAGCAAGTGGGCACTGCGCGGCCTGTCGAAGGCCGCTGCCCTTGAGCTCGGACCGCGCGGCATCCGCGTCAACACGATCCATCCCGGTTACATCGAGACCGGGATGACCGCCTCGGCCGCACCCGCGTTCCGCGAGGTGAACGTCCGCGAGACGCCACTGGGTCGCACGGGCACCGTCGGCGAGGTCGCGCCGCTGGTGGCGTTCCTGCTGTCCGACGGCGCGTCGTTCATCACCGGTGCGGAGATTCCGGTGGACGGCGGTATGACCGCGCACGGCGGCGTCAAGTCCGTCTCCGACGCCCTGCGCGAGGCCCCCAACTGAAAGGCACCACGCACGCATGAACAAGGTCCGCGCCGACGCCGCCGAAGCGGTCGCCGACATCCCCGACGGTGCCTCGCTCGCCGTCGGCGGCTTCGGCCTCAGCGGTGTACCCGAAACCCTGATACGCGCCCTGTACGACCGGGGCACGACCGGTCTGAACGTCGTCTCCAACAACTGCGGGGTCGACGGCCGCGGTCTGGGCGTCCTGCTCTCCGCCGGCCGCATCGCCCGCGTCACCGGCTCCTACGTCGGCGAGAACAAGGAGTTCGCCCGTCAGTACCTCGGCGGTGAACTGGGGGTCGAACTCACCCCGCAGGGCACCCTCGCGGAACGGCTGCGCGCGGGCGGTGCGGGCATCCCCGCCTTCTACACCCCGGCCGGCGTCGGCACCCAGGTGGCGAACGGCGGCCTGCCCTGGCGGTACGCGGCCGACGGCACGGTGGCCGTGGCCTCCCCGCCCAAGGAGACACGCGACTTCGCCGGCCGCGCCCACGTCCTGGAGCACGGCATCACCACCGATTTCGCCCTCGTACGGGCCTGGCGCGGCGACCACCACGGCAACCTGCTCTTCCGCCGTGCCGCCGCCAACTTCAATCCCCTCGCCGCCATGGCCGGCCGCGTCACCGTCGCCGAGGTCGAGGAGCTCGTCGAACCGGGCGCACTCCACCCCGAGGACATCCACCTGCCCGGCATCTACGTCCAGCGGATCGTGGCCCTCACCGCCGAGCAGGCCGCCGACAAGCAGATCGAGAAGAGGACGGTACGCGTCTGATGGCCTGGACCCGCGACCAGATGGCCGCCCGTGCCGCCGCCGAACTCACCGACGGCTCCTACGTCAACCTCGGCATCGGCCTGCCCACTCTCCTTCCGGGTCATCTCCCGCCCGGCGTCCACGTCGTCCTGCACTCCGAGAACGGCATCCTCGGCACAGGCCCCTACCCCGTAGAAAGCGAGGTCGACCCCGACCTGGTCAACGCCGGCAAGGAGACCGTCACCGTGCTGCCGGGAGCCTCCTTCTTCGATTCCGCACTCTCCTTCGGCATGATCCGCGGCGGCCACATCGACACCGCGGTACTGGGCGCCATGCAGGTGTCCGAACGCGGTGACCTCGCCAACTGGATGATCCCCGGAAAGATGGTCAAGGGCATGGGCGGCGCGATGGACCTCGTCCACGGGGCCCGCCGCGTCATCGTCCTCATGGAACACACCGCCAAGGACGGCGCACCCAAGATCCTCGGCGAGTGCACGCTCCCCCTCACCGGCGAGCGTTGCGTCCACCGGATCGTCACCGACCTCGGAGTCCTCGACGTCACCCCCGACGGGCTCGCCCTGGTCGAGACCGCCCCAGGCGTCACCGTCGAAGACGTCACCGCCCGGACCGACGCCGCCGTGCGCGTGGACAGCGTCTCCGCGGCCTGCTGAGCCCTGCGGCACCGCTGCTCCTCCGGCCCCCCGGCAACGCACTGCCTGGGACCGCTCGCACGCCAGAACACCCCTGCTCACTCACGGAGGCCAGATGCCCGTCACCTCTTCCCCACTCCACATCGCCGTAGTCGGCGGCGGCATCGGCGGACTGGCAGCCGCATTGGCGACCGCCCGCTCCGGCCACCGCGTGACCCTCGTGGAACGAGCCACCCGCTTCGGCGAGATAGGCGCCGGCCTGCAACTCGCCCCGAATGCCTCCCTCGCCCTCGATGAACTCGGCGTACTCGCCGCCGTACGGCACACCGCCGTGGCACCGCCCCGGCTGGTGATGATGGACGCCCTCACCGGACACGAGGTCACCGCCCTCGATCTCCACGGCGCGGCCTACTCCGACCGCTTCGCGCACCCCTACCTCGTCACCCACCGGACCGACCTGCACGCCGCGCTGCTGACCGCCTGCCAGGAACATCCGGGCGTCACTCTGCGCACAGGGCACACCGTCACCGAGGCGGAACAGAACGGCTTCGGCGTCCACCTGGCCTTCGCCGAGAACCACGCGGAACTGACCGCCGACGCGGTGGTCGCGGCCGACGGACTGCACTCCCGCCTGCGCCGGTCGTTGGTGAACGACGGAGAACCGGTCTGTTCGCGGTACGTGGCCTTCCGCGGCGCCCTCCCCACCGGGAAGATGACCGGCCCGATGTCCCGACACGCCGCCTCGGAAGCGGTGATGGTCTGGGCCGGGCCCCGCATGCATCTGGTGCAGTACCCCGTACGCCGTGGTGAGCTCTACAACCAGGTCGCCGTCTTCGAGAGCGACCACTACACCCCGGACTCCGACGACTGGGGCACCGAAGCCGAACTGGAGGAGCGCTTCGCCGGCACCTGCCAGGCCGTGCGGGACGCCTTGCCCCTCGTCTCGCGCGACCGGCGGTGGCCGCTCTACGACCGCGCCCCGATCGGCACCTGGGTGCACGGCCGTATCGCCCTCCTCGGCGACGCCGCCCACCCCATGCTCCAGTACCTCGCACAGGGCGCGTGCCAGGCACTGGAGGACGCGGTGGCGCTCGGACAGGCTCTCGGCGGGTGCTCGGACCCCGCCGAGGCCTTCGCGGCCTACGCGGACCGGCGCCGCGAACGAGCGGCGCTCATCCAGACCAGCGCCCGCCGTTTCGGCGAGATCTGCCACCTGGAAGGCGTGGGGGCCACCCTGCGCAACAAGCTCCTCTCGTCACGCGGCCCCGGGGCGTTCGACGACATCTCCTGGGTGTGGACCCCCACCCCCGCATCTGCTCCCGCCCGGTGAACGGGCTCGCCGAGGAGGACACCGTGACGACCGACGACAACGCCTACAAGGCCCTGAAGAGCCTGGGAGCCGCCCCGTTGTGGCGCTTCTACGGCAATCTCTTCCCCGCACAGCCCAAGAGCCGTGCCGTGCCCTACCGCTGGAGCTGGCGGGAACTGCGGCCGCATCTGCTGCACTTCTCCGAAACGCTCTCGCTGGACGAGGCGGAACGCAGGGTGCTCATGCTGGTGAACCCCGGCCTGACCGATCCACCCGCCACCGTCAACACCCTGTACGCGGGACTGCAGATCATCCTGCCCGGCGAGACCGCCCAGGCACACCGGCACACGTCCAACGCCTTCCGCTTCATCCTGGAGGGCAGCGGTGCGTGGACGACGGTCAACGGCGAGCGTGTCTTCATGTCGCCGGGCGACCTGCTGCTCACCCCCGGCTGGCACTGGCACGACCACACGCACGAGGGCGACGCTCCGATGATCTGGCTCGACGCCCTCGACTACCCCCTCGTCAACGCCCTGGAGGCGGGCTTCTACGAGACGTACCCGCAGCGCCTCCAGCCAGTGACCCGCCCGGACGACGCCGGCAGAAGGCAATTCCTGCACGGCCGGCTGAATCCGGTCCGGCTCACCCAGGACGGCCCCAACTCCCCTGTCTCCCGCTATACATGGGAAGAGACCCGACGCGCTCTGGAGGGGATCTCCGACACCGCGGCGGGCAGCGGCGTCGACGGCATCGTCCTCGAATACACCAACCCGCGGACGGGCGGTCCCGTCATGCCGACCATCGGCTGCCGCGTCCAGCGGCTGCGACCGGGCTTCCGGGGAGCCGGATACCGGCACACCGCCTCCACCATCTTCACCGTGGTCCGCGGTGAAGGCACCACGGTCGTGGACGGCGAGCGGTTGGAGTGGTCCGAGAACGACACCTTCACCGTGCCCGGCTGGGCGTCCTACCGGCACCTCAACCACTCCGCCTCCAACGACGCCGTCCTGTTCTCCTACAGCAACGAGCCCGTCATGCGCTCCCTCGGCCTGTACCGCGCGGAAGACGCCGACCCCGGCGCCTGACCCGCACCCACCCGGACATCCCGTATCCGTATCCCGCAATCCGCAAGGAGGCCCAGATGCGTCTGGCCCTGTTCAACGACGGGCGACTCGGAGTCGTCGACGGCGACGACCTCGTCGACGTGACCGAGCGACTCGTCGGTACCGGCACACCCGGCCCGGCCGGAGCGCTGCACCGGCACATCGAGACCGCGGCCAGTGGGGGTGCTGCCCCGCTGGACCTCTCCGGCCTCACGCGCTTCCCGTTGGCCGAGGCTGTCCTGGAGGCGCCGCTGCCCCGTCCCGGCAAGATCATCGGGGCGCCGGTCAACTACCTGGACCACAAGGCCGAGATGGAGTACACCACCTCCATCTCCGACCTGGGTGTATTCCTCAAGGCCAACTCGTCGGTCATCGGACCGGGCCAGGACGTCCTCCTGCCCTACACGGACAAGCGCACCGACCAGGAAGGCGAGTTGGGCGTCGTCATCGGCCGCACCGCCTGCCACGTCGACGCGGCCGACGCGCTGGACCACGTCTTCGGCTACACCTGCGTGCTGGACATCACCGTGCGATCCGGCGAGGACCGTTCAACCCGCAAGTCGTTCGACACGTTCACACCGATCGGGCCGTGGATCGTCACCGCCGACGAGATACCGGACCCCGACTGCCTCGACCTGCGCTGCGACGTCAGCGGTGGCACCCGGCAGCGGACCAACACCGCGGACCTGATCTTCGGCGTCCGTGAACTGATCGCCTACGCGTCGTCCGTCATGACCCTCCACCCTGGTGACGTGATCGCGACCGGCACACCGGCCGGCGTGGGGCCGCTCAGCCACGGCGACACGATCGTCCTGGACATCGAACGAATCGGCCGTCTGGAAGTGGGCGTCGACGGGACCCGGGCCGTCCCCTACGAGCGACGCCCCGGGCGCCGGGCGCGCTGACAGCGACACGTCCTTCGAGGTGTGGTGCCGGGCACTCCCGGACCCCCGGGGCCACCGGTCAGCCGACCGGCACCACCTCACACACGCGACCGGGAGACGCCCGGAGCGGGGCAGCGCGACAGGCTGCTACCGCTGGTCGGGCAAGGGGGCGGTCCGCCATCACCTCTCAGCGAGGCACGGCCCGCCACCCGGTCCTCCGAACCGGCCGCCCCGGCGGACACGAACGACGCAACAGGGGCACAGGAACAGCGACGAGACGCTCATGACGCGGAATCACCCACAAACCACGGCATCCGCCGAGCGCAGCCATAGGCCGCACGTCTCCACCCCGCGTTGCGCCGCACCCACTCGCCGGGAGCGACAAGCCGTCCGCAGTGCCCTCGGAGGACCCTGTCAGCCTTCTGCCGCGCGCCCGGCCGTTCACCTGGCGAGTCGATCCGGGAGTAGCGTGCTGGTCATGGACTTTCGCACCACCGTTGAGCGCGCTCAGCGCCTGAAGCAGCTGCATGCCGAGTACAAGCCGCTCGTCCTGCCGACCGTGTGGGACGTCTGGTCCGCGCGGACGGCAGCCGACGCCGGGTTCCCCGCTCTGACCATCGGCAGTCATCCGCTCGCCACCTCCCGGGGGGCCGACGACCACGAAGGGCAGACCTTCGAGGAGGTACTCGCCGCGGTCCGACCGATCATCGCAGCGGTCGACATCCCCGTGTCCGTGGACCTGGAGGCCGGGTACGGACAAGAGCCCGTGGACCTCATCGCCGGACTCACCGAGGCCGGCGGCGTCGGTCTCAACCTTGAGGACACCGTCCATTCCGACGGTGGACGCGTGCGCAGCACGCACGAGCACGCGCGCTACATCGCCGAGCTGCGCGCCGCGGCCGACGACGCGGGCATCCCGGTCTGGATCAACGGGCGCACCGACCTCTTCCTCCACGCGGAGAAACCCGCCGATGTCCTCGACGAGGTGATCGAGCGCCTGCGGGCCATGGAGGAGGCCGGCGCCGACAGCCTCTACCCCGTGCGTATTCAGGACGACGACGATCTGCTCGTGGCCGTGACTGGTTCCGTGGCCGTCCCGGTGAACTCCACCGCCCATCCGGTCAAGCACGACCTCGAGCGTTTCCGGCGCCTCGGTGTCGGCAGGATCACCTACGGCCCGCTGCTGCAAGTCGCGATGACCGACGCGATGAAGAGCGTGCTCGGGCCGTGGGCTCCCTGACGCGCTGACCGTGCGGCGGGGCCCTCGATGGGGCGCCCTGCCGCACGGGCGCGCCCGTGCGGCCCCATCGCCCCATCGCGCTGCCAGGACGCATCGAGAGTCGGGACGCAGGCGGGTGGCGCCCCGAGCGAACTGCCGGGAGGACGCGAGGGAGAGGGGCTGCTCGCCTCCGTGGACGAGCTGCTCCTCCGAGTACCGGTGCGCACCGTCAACGCCGCCCCGCCACCGGAGCACTTCGGCTTCACGCGGGGCAAATGGTCGTGCCCAGTGCCCCGCGTGACTCCCCGCACATCCTGCAGCCAGGTCCGCGCCTACGACCCGCCGCGCATGCCCGGCCGCGAAGGCCGCCCCACCCCGCTCGGGGCGTCCTTCGCCGTGTGCGGGCGGATCGCCAAGACCGAGCACATCGACGCCGCCGTCGCGCAGCTCCGCGCCGATGGCCATGAGATCCGCGAGAAGGACATCGCCCGGCTCTCCCCGCTCAAGCACCGCAACCTGGACCTGCCCGGCCGCTACGGCTTCACCGCCCAGGTCCCGGCTCCGCGCCCTGCGTCCGCCGCGCGATCCGGACGCGCCGGAGCTGGACGAGGACGATGACGGCGGTGGCCAGGAGTGAGCCCCAGGGCCCGAACGAGGTGCTGTTCGGCCTGCGCTGCCACTGGTATGCCAGGGGCGTGGTGTCAGAGGGTGACCTGCGCGTGTGCGGGGCTGAGGCGGTGGACGGTGCTCCGGGCGGAGTGTGCGGCGAGCAGGACCCGCAATTCGTCGGCGGCGGTGACCAGGAGGTGGTCGTCGCGGGTGGCGTTCAGGGTTTCGAGGACGAAGGCCACGTGGGTGGAGTCTTCGGTGACGCGGGTGCGGTGGGCGTCGCGGTGGTTCCAGTGGCGGGTCAGGACGTCGGCGGTGTCGGTGTAGATGATCTCGCCGGGTTTGGGGTTCTCGACGGTGTCGGGTTCGCCGAGCGGGGTGAAGGTCTCGGTGCCTTCGGCGTAGCGGATCTCGATGTCGCCGGTGACGTGGTCGAGGTCGAAGGCGCCGGCGGGCAGGCCGTGGCGGACGGAGACGGCGTTGTAGGAATCGACGGCCGGGTTGATGCGGGGCAGGGTGCCCTTCTTCGCCAGGCGGCGGCCGAGGGCGTCGACGCTGGGCCGGATGCGGCGGGGGTTGGTGCCGAAGGAGCGGTAGGCGGTGTGCCATGCCTCGATGCGCGGGTCACTCTCGTCGGCGGGGGCCCAGGTGCCGGAGGCGAGATCCTGCTCCAGGTCCTCCAGGGCGGCAGCCGTGTGGGGCCAGGGCTCGCGGCCGTTCAGGCCGGTGGCGGTGACGACGGCGACGAGGGTGTCGGGGAAGGCGTCGGCGACGGCGGGGCTGATGCGGAAGGCGGTCATCGTGCGAGCAGTTCCGTTCTGTGTGCGGGCCGGGGGATGGTCAGGGCTTCCAGGTGCCGATGCGGTCCAGGCGGCGGAGCTGCTGGGCCGCGGTGGGTGCGTCCGGGGCGGTGCCGCGTTCGGTGGGCCGGCGAGCGGTGTCGGTGCGCTGTTCGGCGGGTCTGTGGTCGTCGTACGTGAACTCGGCGTGGACCTCGGTGACGTCGAGGCGCGGGCCGCGGATGCCGGGCAGCATCCGCCCTTTGTGGGGCTGATTCAGGTCGATGGGGCGGTCGGTTGCCTGACCGGGCAGGCCGTTGACGCCGAGGATGCCGAAGTCGTGGCCGTCCGCGATCCAGGTCTGCCATTCGGCGTCGTCCAGGGCGGCGTCCCAGGGCCGGGTGAACATCGCCGGGCTCCTTCCAGAGGTACGGGCGTGGGGTCAGGTGAGGGCGAGGAGGCTGACGGCGACGACGGCCTGCGGGCACCCAGACCGCCGAGGAAGTCGGCGCACCCGTAGGCCAGAGAGCTGCCCAGGGCCAGCAGCAGAGCGATCACAGGCAGCACATCCCTTACTATCAATGGAACGACTACACCGTATAATGCACCGACCGAGGGTCGTCAACCGAACGACCGCACGGGCCAGTGCAGTGACCGAACCGCTTGAAGGGGTGAGAGCGATGACCGAGACCGAAGCGGCGCTGCGAACGCTCGCGCACAACGTCCGCGCGGCCCGCACCCGCGCCGGACTGTCCCTGGACGAACTCGGCCGCCGCGCCAAGGTCAGCAAGGGCGCCCTCGTCGCCCTGGAGAAGGCGCAGGGCAACCCGAACTTCGCCACCCTGGTCCGCCTCGCCGACACCCTCGGCGCCTCCGTCTCCGCCCTGATGGAAGGCCGCCCCGAACAGCGGGTGCGGGTAGTGGACGCCGGCACCGTCGTGCCTCTGTGGAAGGGCGAGCGCGGCAGCGAGGCCCGGCTCATGCTGACCACCAGCGGACCGGCGGCCACCGAAGTCTGGCGCTGGACCCTGGAGCCCGGCGAGGAATACCCCAGCCACCCCCACCAGGCCGGCGTGACCGAGACCGTCAGTGTCACCGCCGGCGAGATGGCCCTCGTCGTCGACGGCACCGCGTACCCCGTCGCCGCCGGCCAGACCGCCACCTTCGACGCCGACACCACCCACACGTACCGTGGTTCAGGCGCCGTGGCCTGCCACCTGATCATGACCGTCCACCTGCCCCCGGGTCCCGGGTAGCGACCCGATGGTCCAGAAGTGGGATCAGGCCGGCACGGCCATAGGTTTCCCCAGGTCAGCGCACTCGCCCGCGCGGCTTCAGCGGCGTGGTGGGCAGTTCGGGGGCAGGCAGGCGGGCACCGTCGTAGCCGTGCACTTCGCCGAACCGCGAGCCCGTCTCCCAGTCGTTCCGCGCCTGTAGGATCTCGTCACCGGACCGGCCGACGAAGTTCCACCACATGACGATCTCCTCAGCGAACGGCTCGCCTCCGAGGAGCATGAGTCCGGCGTCCGAGTCCGCGCGCAGGGTAAGTTCGGTACGGCCGCACCCGAGGTAGAGCATCGATCCGGGGAGTACGGGCACACCGTCGACGTGGGCCTCGCCCGACATCGACAGGACCGCGTACTCGAAGTCCGGGTCGAGCGGCAGGCGGGTCTCGGTGCCCGCCGTGAGGGCGAGGTCGGCGCCGACGATCGGGGTGTAGGCGGTGCCCGGCGAGGCCGCTCCGTCGAGTTCACCGAGGATCACCGTGGCGGTGAGGCCGGGGGCCGTCACCGTGGGGAGGTCGGCGTGGTGCTGGAAGTGGGGTTCGACGTGGCGGTGGGCCTCCGGAAGGGCCACCCACAGCTGGGCGCCGTGCAGAAACCGGGCGTGGCCCTTCGGGCTCTCCTCGGAGTGGCTGATGGCCCGGCCCGATGTCATCAGACCCAGCTCCCTGGGGCGTACGGTCCGGAGGCTTCCGAGGCTGTCGCGGTGGAGCACCTCGCCCTCGTGCAGCCAGCTCACGGTCTGCAGCCCCATGTGCGGGTGGGGCGGCACCTGCATGCCGGGTTCGTCCGCGATGTCGTCGGGGCCGTAGTGGTCGACGAAGGTCCAGGCGCCGATCATGCGGCGGCCGAGGTTGGGCAGCAGCCTGCGGACTTCGGTGGACTCACCGAGCCGTACGTGGCGCGGGGTGAGGAGTTCACGTACCGGTTCGGCGACGACGAAGCCCCGCCCTCCGCAGACGGACAGCGCGGCCTGGCGATCGAGGTTGCTCATGGTGGTCAACCTATTGCGCTCCGGCCGGGCTGGAGGGTCAGTGGCGCGATCGTCACCTCGGCGATTTAGTGGAATATTCAACCACCGGGGTACGTTGTCGCGATCACACGGGCGGGAGGCTCGAAAAGCCGCCCCGCCGGCGGCAGAGGAGGAACCACATGGACGAGAACTACTACGAGTTCGGCACGGCCGCCGACCGCTGGAACCGCGCGCAGTTCTTCTTCGACGCGAAGGAGTACCTCACCGCGGCGCGCATTCTCGGCGGGCTCGTGGACGAGGTCCCCGAGCAGGTTGCCCCGCGCCTGCTGCTCGCCCGCGCCTACTACCACTCGGCGCGGCTCGGGAAGGCCGAGGCGGAGCTGCGGGTCGTCCTGGAGCGGGATCCGGTCGAGGACTACGCGCGCCTGCTGCTGGGACGCACGCTGGAGCGCCAGGGCCGGCACGAGGAAGCCGGGCCGCACCTGCGGATGGCCGCCGCCCTGAACGGCGACTTCCCCACCGGCTGACGGGCCCGCTTCGCATCGGCGGCGACGCGGCGGCAACCGCGTCGGGCCCGCTGACATCGCGCCGGTTCGGCGACGGACGTACTACGGCGACATGTGCGGCCGGAGAGATCTCCGGCCGCACACGTGCGCGGTGATTCAGTCGCGAGGTGGTGTCAGCCCACCACCCCGGCGGGCCGGGGAGCGCTGTCCCGGGAGGCCGCGCCCCGTCCCGGTGAGGGAAGCAGCAGGCGCTCGGTGAGGGCACCGAAGATCAGCCCGAAGCTCACCCACAGGGTTGCCTGGACCGCGAGGGTGGAGAGCCGGAACTCCCAGAGCAGGGTCGCCGGGAAGTCCGCGCCCACCTCGTCGAACGACGGCAGGAACACGTACGCGAGTCCGATCAGCAGGACGTATCCGGCGGACACGGCGACGGTCGCGTTCCAGTTGCCGAGGCGCGGTGCGAGCCGCCTCCCGGCGATGACGGCGGCGACGGCGAGCAGGACGCTGAGCGCCACCATGAGGAAGAAGAGCCCCGTACGTTGGCCGATGGTGTCCGGGTTGCCGACGGCCGGCGGGTTGGCCGGGTACTTGAGGAACGGTACGAGGTACACGGTCAGCAGCGCCGCCCCGGCGACCAGGGCCGCGGTGGCCCGTGGGCCGAAGTTCCCGATGCGGCCGAGGGCGTAGCAGAAGACGAGTGCCGCGATGCCGCCGACGGCGACACCGAAGACGAGGACGCCGGTGGCGAGACCTCCGGTGGCCTGCATCGTCCGGCTGACCAGCTCCTCGCCTCCGTGATGGTCGTGGTTGTGGGCCTCTTCCAGGGCGATGGACGCGTCCACCCGGGACTCGCCGAGGAAGTAGGCGACGAGGAGTGCCGCGACGCCCGCGAGCAGGCCCGCGAGCATGCCGCGGACCAGGAGCGCTCGAACGGATATGGAATTCATGAGAGTTCGGTTCCCCTGAGGTCTAGTGGCAGGGGAAGCCGAGAAGGTGACGGCCGTCGTGGACCCACTCGTGAACGGCCTCGCCGGAGATGAGCGAGGTGGCGCCCTGCTCGGCGCCGACGAAGTACAGCAGGACGAGCATGAGAATGCCGAAGAAGACCGCCCACGGGGCGATCGCCTTCAGCGATATGGGGGTGACGGCGGGTACGCCGGTCGCGGGTGCGGCAATGTGTGCCATGGCAGAACCTCCTGAGGGAACACGCGTCCCGATCGTGGTGCCTGAGACGACGGTGCTGGGTCTGACTTCCCGCAGGTACGGGTTCACAGTGGCGCGACCGTGCCGGATTCTCACCGGACTTCCGTTGCGCCGTCGTCATGCTGGTCAGACCATAGCGCCTGTGTTCGGGCGCCGCCATGGGGCATTGCTTCGCCCTCTCCTCAACACGCTTGCTGTGAGCAGATGTTGAGGATGAATGAACTTCCACATCGATCCTGCGGGTGACATTCGCCTCACCTGCGACCCTGCCGGCCGACTCGGCTCGCCCTCCCCGTCGCAGGCCCCTCTCGCCGGGCGCCGCGACTCCGGCCCCGCCGCCCGGCCGGACCGGCGGACCGGCGAACCAGCGGACCGGTGGACCGGTGACTCCAGCCGCCTCTGGCCAACAAGGGGTGTGCGGCCCGGTCGCGGTCGATCCGGGCCCCAGCCGCATCCATTCGACCCGCGCCCGGCCCCGCCCAATCGTGCATGGTCACGCACAGTTGTGCAGCCGGCGGAACGATCGCAAGACTTTCGCACACGTGCTCAACGTCCGGTATCCCTCACCCTCACCCGCATCATGGCCAAAAATCACTTACAGGATCCACACTCGAACAGCAGCCCTCGCGGCGAACCCGCAGGACCTCACCCCGCCCCTCGCGGGCGACGCCCAATGAGCAACCTGCGCCATCACCCCAGTTCAAGCTGCGTTCACACAGACATTCCCCCCTCTCACAGTCGACGGCTCGACAGTCCCGGACCTCTGGCCGAAGGCCACGCTCCCCACTGTCACACGTAGATCGTTTCGGGCCCACCTGCCTGAAACCGACCCATGCATGGCCCTTGACCCCGGCGCGCGGTGGCGCCTACTTTCCGTGCAGCGATTCGCCATATTGACCAACGTTCATACATATGAACTCGGAAGGGTGCTCCATGCTCGAGGGTGTTCTGTTCTTTCCCGTGACTCCGTTCGCTCCGGACGATTCGGTGGATACCGCGAAGCTGGCGGAACACGTACGGAGCGGAGTCCGCGCCGGGGCGGGCGGGGTGTTCGTCGCCTGCGGCACAGGGGAGTTCCACGCGCTCGGTGTGGAGGAGTTCGCCTCGGCGGTGCGGACGGCGGTGGAAGCGACGGACGGTCGGGTGCCGGTCTTCGCGGGGGCGGGCGGTTCGCTGCCTCTGGCCCGGCAGTACGCGTGGGCCGCGGAGGAGGCCGGGGCCGACGGGCTGCTGCTGATGCCTCCGTACCTGGTGACGGGAGAGCCTGCCGGACTGGTCGCCTATGTGCGCCAGGTGGTCGCGGCCGGCTCGCTGCCGGTGATCGTCTACCAGCGGGGCACCGCTCGGTTCGACGTTCCCTCGGCTCTCGAAGTGGCCCGGATGCCCCAGGTCGTGGGCCTCAAGGACGGTACCGGTGATCTCTCCCTGCTGTCCCGGATCGTGACCGCCGTCCGCGCGGACGGCGAGTGCGGCGGCGCGGAGTTCCAGTTCTTCAACGGGATGCCCACCGCGGAGAGCACCGTGCTCGCCTGTCGCGGCATCGGGGTCGAGCTGTACTCGTCCGCGGTGTTCTGCTTCGCGCCGGAGATCGCCCTCGCCTTCCACCGGGCCGTCACCTCCGGGGACGACGCCACCGTCCAGCAGCTCCTGGGCGGCTTCTTCCATCCTCTGATCGCTCTGCGCGAGAAAGTCCCCGGTTACTCGGTCGCCCTGGTCAAGGCTGCGGTCCGGCAAGGAGGCCTCGACGTCGGCGGGGTACGCCCGCCGCTGACCGATCCCACGCCCGGGCACCTCGCGGAACTGGAACGGATCGTCGCGCAGGGCCGCGCTCTGGTGACGACCGGGGCCGTCAGCGGCGCCGGTGCCGTTGCCGTGGATGTGCTGTGATGAGCGACAGCCTGCGGATCACCCGCATCGGGATCACCCCCGTGGCGTTCAAGGACCCGGCCCTCCTCAACGCGGTCGGCGTCCACGAGCCGTACGCGCTCCGCGCCGTCGTGGAGGTCCACACCGACCAGGGCGTGTCCGGGCTGGGCGAGACCTACGCCGACGAGGGTCATCTGCGCCGGCTGCGTGCGGCCGCCGACGCGATCACTGGCATGGACGTCCACGCCACCGGTCCGATGCGCCGGCGGATCGCCGAGGTGATCGGCAGCGACTCCGGAAGCGACGGCCACGGCCTTACGGGCATGATCACCACCAGCAGCACGGTGGACCGGGTCTTCTCCCCCTTCGAGGTGGCCTGCCTGGACATCCGGGGCCGGGCCGTCGGCCGCCCGGTGAGCGATCTGCTCGGCGGCGCGGTTCGCGACCACGTTCCTTTCAGCGCCTATCTGTTCTACAAGTGGGAGACGCACCCGGGTCACGAGCCCGACGGCTGGGGCGCCGCCCTGGATCCCGGGGGGATCGTGGCGCAGGCCCGGCGCATGGTCGACGAGTACGGCTTCACCGCCATCAAGCTCAAGGGCGGGGTCATGCCGCCGGATCAAGAGGTCGAGGCGGTCCTGGCGCTGCGCGAGGCGTTCCCCACCACCCCGCTGCGCCTGGACCCCAACGCGGCCTGGACCGTGGAGACTTCGCTGAAGGTGGCGCGCGACCTGGAAGGCGTTCTGGAGTATCTGGAGGACCCCACTCCGGGGCAGGAGGGCATGGCCCGGGTCGCCCGCGAGGCCTCGATGCCGCTGGCCACCAACATGTGCGTGGTCGCCTTCGACGAACTGCACTCCTCGGTGCGCCAGGACGCGGTGCAGGTGGTGCTCTCCGACCACCACTACTGGGGCGGTCTGGAACGCTCGAAGCTGCTGGCCGGGATCTGCGACACCTTCGGCATGGGCCTGTCCATGCACTCCAATTCCCATCTCGGCATCAGCCTGGCCGCGATGACCCACCTGGCTTCCGCCACGGAGAACCTCTCCTACGCCTGCGACACCCACTGGCCGTGGAAGGACCCGGCGGAGGACGTCATCGTCCCCGGAGCCCTCGGTTTCCGCGCCGGTTCCGTCGCCGTGCCCCGCACCCCGGGCCTGGGGGTGGAGCTGGACCGGGACGCGCTGGCCAGGCTGCACGAGCAGTACCTGCGCTGCGGCCTGCGCAACCGGGACGACACCGGCTACATGCGCAGGCTGGACCCGTCGTACGAGAACAAGTCACCGCGCTGGTGATCCGGGGCGCGTGCGGGCATCACCGCGGTGCCCGCACGCCCGGGGACGACAGCCTCCGGTTCCCCCACTCTCCTCCCGTGACAAGCCCGTCCTTGTGACGGGGCCGTCCTGGTGACGGGGCCGTCCTGGTGACGGGGCCGTCCCAGCAACAAGAAGGTATGCCCATGCATTGGCTCGACTGGGTCGCCGTCGGCGGCTACTTCCTGGTGATGCTGCTCATCGGCGTGTGGTCGCACCGGCGCGTCAGCGACGTCTCCGACTACTTCACCGGTGGCGGCAGAATGCCCTGGTGGCTGACCGGTATCTCGCACCACATGTCCGGCTACAGCGCGGCCGTGTTCGTCGCCTACGCGGCGGTCGCCTACGACTACGGCATCACCGTGTACGTCTGGGCGTTCCTGCCGCTGGCCGTGGGCACCGGCGTGGGAGCCTGGCTCTTCGCCCCCCGGTGGAACCGGCTGCGGCGGCGCTACAAGGTGGCCTCCCCGCTGGAGTACCTCGCCCGCCGCTACAACGTCCCCACCCAGCAGGCCCTGGCCTGGAGCGGCACGTTGCTGAAGGTTTTCGACGTGGCCGCCAAGTGGGCGTCGGTGGCTATCCTCCTGGAGGTCTTCACCGGGATGTCGATGACCCAGGGCATTCTGCTGACCGGTGTCGTCACCCTTCTGTACTGCACGGTCGGCGGTCTGTGGGCGGACGCCCTGACGGAGTTCGGACAGTTCGTCATCCAGGGGGTGGCCGCGCTGTCGATGATGTGGGTGGTGCTCGACCACCTGGGCGGCATCTCGGGTCTGGGCACCCTGTGGCACCGGCTCCCGGAGGGCCACACCGACCCGCTGGTCGGGCCGTACACCGCCGGCTTCCTCACCGCGTACGTCGTGGTGAAGCTCTTCGAGTACAACGGCGGCATGTGGAACCTGGCGCAGCGGTACATGGCCACCGACTCCCCCAAGTCGGCCCGGCGTTCGGCCGGTCTTTCGGCCGTCCTGTACCTCGTCTGGCCCGCGGTGCTGCTGCTGCCCGCCGTCGCCGCGCCGGTGCTCATGCCCCACATCAGCGATCCCCAGCAGACCTACGCGCTGATGGCGCAGTCCTATCTGCCGATGGGGCTGGTCGGTCTGACCCTCGCCGGGATGTTCTCCCACACGATGGCCATGGCCTCCTCCGACGCCAACGCCATCTCGTCCGTGGTCACCCGCGACATCCTGCCCGCCCTCGTGCCCGGCTTCCGGAACGCGGGCAACGAACGGACCCTGCTGGCGGCGCGGGTGGTCACGGTCGTCTTCATCGCGGTCTCCATGGTCGTGGCCATCGAGTCCGACCACTTCGGCGGAGTCCTCGGGATCGTCGTCGGCATGGTCGCGGCCGTGATGGGACCGATCTCCATCCCGATGCTGCTGGGGCTGCTGCCGGCGTTCCGCCGCTGCGGCTCGCGGGCGGCCCTGGCGTCCTGGGCGCTCGGTCTCGCGGGGTACTTCTTCGTCAAGTACGGCCTGGACGGGGCTTCCCAGACGACCGTGATCGTCACCCCGCTGGTCACCTCGCTCGTCGTCTACGCCGCGCTCGGCCTCCTGCTGCCGGAGCCGAACGCGGAGGCCGACGCGGTGGTGGCGGCCCTCTCCGGTCCGGAGTCCGGCGCCGGAGAGGCAGCCCCGCAGCCGGTGGCGGAACAGGTCTGACCCGGTCCGCGAGCGCCGCTCAGGTCGGCGCGGGCGGGTCGCTCCGGATAGGTCAGCGCCGGTCGCCGGCCAGGTCCGCGGGGCGTCCCTCGGCCGGCTTCCTGGTGGCGGCGATGTGCGGTGCGTGTGTGCGGGCGGGCGTCCCCGGCTTCGGCTCGGGGGCGCCCTGCTGCGTGGGGCCGGGCACGGTGGCCCTGTGACGCGTCGAGGAGGGCGATGGGGCCACCGGGGCTTCCGGGGAGAGGGCGGAGCCGGTGGGCTTGCGGCGAATGCCGGTGCCGGGCGCGGGCGGGGCGTACACCGGTACCCGCAGCAGGGCCACGACCGCGAGGGCGACGGCCGCGGGCAGCGCCAGGCCGACCGCCGGATGGAACACACCCGTGTGGATCAGCGTGCCGGTGGCGGTGCAGGCGGCCGTCGCCAGGATCAGCGTGACGGCAGCTCCCCGGGGCGTCAGACGGAGCCGGCGCAGCCGGTGCACGGCGTGGTCCTGTCCCGGTGCCAGGAGGGACCGGCCCGCTTTCCGCCGGGACAGCAGGACGAGGACCAGGTCGGCCAGGGCGACCGCCATCACCGCGGGTACGGAGATCCACGCGGCGCTCCCGGACGGCGCGCCGGCGAGCAGCGGCAGGACGGAGCCCGCCAGGAGGAAGCCTGTGTAACGCGATCCGCAGGATCCGTAGAAGACGCGCGCGGGCGGCCAGTTGTACGGCAGTACGCCGGACACGGAGGCGGCCACCACGGCGAGCAGCAGTACCGTCCCGGGGTGGTGGTCGACCGCCGCGCAGGTGAGCAGTCCGGCCGCGAGGACGACGGTCACTCCGGCCGCCGTGCCGTCGGAGCCGTCCAGCAGCTGGAGCGCGTGGGTGAGGACCACCACGAGCACGGCTCCGAACACCGCTGCCACCGGGGAGAGTCCGGAGAACGCCGCGACGAGTGCGGCCAGGGCGGTGTGGAGGACGAGTTCCGTCCGGGCGCCGACCGGGCGCAGCTCCTTCACCAGTCCGAGCACCGCGACGGCCGAGGACGCGGTGAGGAGGAGGCGCACCCCGAATCCGGGTTCCGGGAGGCCCAGCCTGGGTGCGGCGAGCATGACGCCGGTGGTCGCCAGGACCACCGCGACGCCCGTCCCGACGGTCCGCCGAGGCCCCCGGCGCCCGCCCTTGGCCGCGATGACCGGGGCAAGTCCGCGGACGACCGCGGTGAGTGCCACGGTGATCACCAGCGCGACAGCCCCGGAGATGATGACGCCGACCACGTTCACCTGCTCTGCCTTTCCTCGTTCCGGGCCCCGTGGCGTCCCGCGCCGGACGGGACGGCCCCGCACGGCGCCCTCGGAACGCGCAAACCGGGGCGGCGCACCGCGCCACCCGAGTGGAGTCGTTCCACAACCTAAGGTGCACATGTAGGGATATGCCCCAAATAACACGCAGAGGGGCATTTTGATTGGAGTTCGAGGAGAAACCGAACAGATGGTCACCTGACAAGATGACTACGCCGGACCGCCCGGGAGACGGTCCCGCGCAGCCCGGGAGACGGCCCCGCGCCGCCCCTCACCGCCCCGGGAGGTGGGTCCGCGTGCGCCTCACTGCCCCGGAAAAGCGCGCACCGGGTGCTTGCTCATGATGGAGACCCGGTTGAAGGCGTTGATGGTGACGGCCACCCAGATCACGGCCGCGATCTCGTCGTCGGAGAGGGTCTCCCGCGCAAGTGCGTAGGAGGCCTCCTGGAGCGCGGCGTCGGCGGGGTTCGTCGTCGCCTCCGCCAGGGCGAGGGCGGCTCGTTCCTGTGCGGTGAACACCTCGGTGTCGCGCCAGGCCGCCAGCACCCCCAGCCGCCGGCTCGTGTCGCCCGCGCGGAGCGCGGCGCGGGTGTGCACGTCCAGGCAGAAGGCGCATCCGTTGATCTGGGAGACCCGGAGGTTGACCAGTTCCACCAGGGTGCGGCTCAGCCCCGCCTCCTCCGCGGCGGCACGCACCGCGTCGGAGGCCGCCACCAGCGCGCGGTACGGCTTCGGGCTCTGCTTGTCGATGTAGACCCGCCGTTCGGCGCGTGCCGCCTCGGTGCCGTTCACCCGTGTCTCCTCACCGGGGCGCCTCGCCCCTCCACCACCCCGCACGCCCGGACGGGCGGCGGCTTACCATCGAGCATGATCGTTGAACATGAAAGCACCTTTGGCGGGAGCGGGACGCCGGGGAACGGGGGCACCGGTCCGGACCGGATCGTGCGGCCCGAGGAGACCGGAGCGGACGGCGGCCCGGCGGATGCGGCCCGGGTGGAGGTGCTCACCGCCCGGGACGTACCCCTCGGCGGCCCCCGGGCGATGACGGTACGGCGCACCCTGCCGCAGCGGGCCCGGACGCTCATCGGAGCCTGGTGCTTCATCGACCACTACGGCCCCGACGACGTCGCCGAGACGGGCGGAATGGACGTGGCGCCCCATCCGCACACCGGACTGCAGACGGTCAGCTGGCTGTTCAGCGGCGAGATCGAGCACCGAGACAGCCTGGGCAGCCACGCCTACGTGCGCCCGGGTGAGCTCAACCTCATGACCGGCGGACTGGGGATCAGCCACACCGAGGTCTCGACTCCCGGCACCACGGTCCTGCACGGCGTCCAGCTGTGGGTGGCGCTTCCGGAGGAGCACCGGAACACCGGCCGTGACTTCCGCCACCACGCCCCGGAGGCGGTGCGCGTGCCCGGCGCCGTCATCAGGGTGTTCCTCGGCTCGCTCGCCGGGGACACCTCTCCCGTACCGACGTTCACCCCGCTGCTCGGCGCCGAACTGGTCGTCGACCCCCGCACGACCGTCACACTGGACACGGACACCGCGTTCGAGCACGGTCTGCTCGTGGACCAGGGGAGCATCCGCATGGAGGAAACCCTGCTCAGTCCTGCCGAGTTGGGCTATGCCGGCCCGGGGAACAGCACGCTGTCCCTGACCAACGAATCGGACGCGCCCGCCCGGGCGGTACTCGTGGGCGGAACGCCGTTCGAAGAGAAGATCGTCATGTGGTGGAATTTCGTGGGCCGCAGCCACGAGGACATCGTCGAGGCGCGTGAAGCGTGGGAGGCGGCGTCGAGCCGCTTCGGTCACGTGGACGGCTACCCCGGCGACCGCATCCCCGCCCCCTCACTCCCGAACGCCGCCCTCTCGCCCCGCGGCAACCCGACCCGTACCGAAAGGCACTCCATGAGCCGGCCCGCCCCCACCCCGAGCGTCCAGCGCGTCGACGCCAGGCACCGTTACGAGATCCACGTCGACGGCGTCCGCGCGGGGCTGACCGCCTACCGCGACCGCGACGAACAGCGCGTCTTCTTCCACACCGAGATCGACGACGCGTTCGCCGGCCAGGGTCTGGCGTCCGTCCTCGTGGAGGAGGCGCTCAGCGACGTACGGGCCTCCGGCAAGCGGATCGTGCCGGTCTGCCCCTACGTGGCGAAGTTCCTCACGAAGCACACGGAGTTCGCCGACATCACCGACCCGGTCACCCCGGAGGTCCTGGAGTGGCTGGAGGCGGCCCGCTCCCATTAGGTCGTGTCCGGCGGATCACGGCCGGACACCACCCAGGGCTTTCGTCCGGATCAACCGGACCGGAGAGCGGGCCCACTGCCGTGTGTGCCGCGTGACGGCGGCACACCGGCGGCCCCGCTCCACCGGGCCCGCCCACTCGGGTCTCACCGGTGGGAGAGGGCGAATGACAGAAGGAAGCCGCTGGTGGTGACCAGCCCGCTCGCCAGATGCGCTTCCTCGAACGCCTCCGGGATCATCGTGTCCGCGATCATCGCCAGGATGGCCCCGGCGGCCACGGCTGTGACGTAGGCCGTGACCACGGGAGACAGTCCGCCGACCACCGCGTAGCCGAGGACCGCCGACACGGTGCAGGCCCCGGCGATCGCGCTCCACACCCCGAAGACGTACCCCTTGCCGCGCCCGGCTTCACGCATGCCCGCCGAACTCGACAGGCCCTCCGGAATGTTGCTGATGAAGACGGCGGCCACGGTCACCAGGCTCACCGATCCTCCGCCGTTGAGTCCGACGCCGATGACCGCGGACTCCGGAACGCCGTCCAACAGCGCGCCCAGCGCCAGCGCCATGCCGGAGCCCGCCTGCTGGGACTCGCTGGGCTGCCGGCGCGGCCCCGACCTCTTGCGGTGGCGGGCGCCCTGCCGGGCGAGTGCGATGTTCCCCGCCGTGTAGAGCGCGGCCCCGGCAGCGGTCCCGATCACCGCGGGAGCCAGTCCCGACTGCTCGTACGCCTCGCCCACCAGCTCGAACGAGACGGCGGACAGGAGCACTCCGGCCCCGAAGGCCATCACCGACGCGACCAGCCAGTGCGGCAACCGCCACGCGTACCCGACCCCGGCACCCAGCAACAGCGCCGAGCCGGCCAAGAGGCCCCAGCCACCTGCTTCCACGACTTCGATCATGCCCCGCGTCTACCCGCCCTCCGGCCCCGTACGGCAGCGGGTGCGCACAGTCGGCTCTCAGGACGACCGGGCCAGTTCGTGAAGCAACTGCCTTGCCTCCAGCAGGAGCTCTCCGCCCACAGCTGCCGCCGCCCCCTCCTGGAGGCGGAACGCTTCGGACAGTGCGCGCAGGGACACCCACGCCTCCTCGACCACCGGCCCCGCATGCCCGGAGCCCGGACCGTCGGAGGATGCGGGCGCACCCTCCTGACCGCAGACACGCGCCGCCTGGTCCAGCACGTCCGCCAGCTCGGCGAGGAAACGCGGGGACGGCCCGGGGAGCTCCGCCTCGCCGCCGCCGATCCCGCTCAACGTCCGCGTGACGGCGAGGACGCGCGAGGACACCCGCCCCCACCGCATGTCCTCCGAGACGGGCGGAGGCGGCGGACCCGTACGCCGCAGGCGCATGGCCGGATTCAGCCGGGCTCCCTCCATCGCCCGGGCGCGGGCCTCGGCCACCCCCTGGAGAGACAGCGCGAGACGCGTGGCCTCCGCGTCCCAGCTCCCCGCCCTGTCCAGTCCGTCCTTCTCCCGCAGACCGCGCGCCATGGCGCCCAGGAGATCCGAGGTGCCCCGGGCGAAACGGTCCAGCCGGTCGCGGACACTGCGCAGGTGGACCGGGGGCAGAACCAGCGCGTTGAGCGTGATGCCCACCGCTGCTCCGATCAGGGTCTCCAGTAGCCGGTGCCCCACCGTGAAGGCACTCGACGAGCCGGCGGTGATCACGAAGAGTGCCGTGGTGGCTCCCACGAGGCCCTGGTTCCCGAATCTGCGGTAGTTCCCGAGCAGGGTCATGAACGGCACCGTGAGCAGCATCGCGGCCATGGTCTGGTCCCGGGTGACCGCCATGGCCGCCGAGGCCCACACCGTGCCGACGGCGATGACCGCGCACTGCTGGAGGCCCGTACGCAGCGACTGGTAAACGGTGCCGCAGACCAGGGCGACGGCCGTCCAGGGGGCCAGCAGCGCCATCGGCGCCTGGAGCCACCACCCTGTGAGCGCCCACGCCGCGATGGCCGCCATCGCGGCCTTGAGGGACTGGACGAGCGTGTCACGCTCAGGACCGGCCTGCTCGAAGGCACAGTGCACGGATCGGCGTACCGTGTCCCGCTCCTGCCCCAGCCACAGCGCCGCGGCCGGCCACCGCACCTTCCGAGCCACCCCGCACACTCCCTCCCGGGCAACCGCCCGTGTTTCCCGACGCTCGTTCTCATGTGCCCTCGGAGCGAAGGGGAAACCGGTACCTCACCAGGCAGGACTCCGTTCCCACGGGTACGTACGGCGTCAGGCCGGGCTCAGCTCGAACCAGTCGAAGACCGCGCTCCCCCGGGTCGCGTACAGCCCGACGACCCGGCCGGTGAACCCGCCGGCGACCTCGGTGGTGAGGTAGCGGCCGTCCAGCTCGGCGAGGATCTCGAACTCCCCGTCCTCCGTCTCGTATCCGAGCCGCAGGGTGTCGGGGGCCCCGACGCGGAGGCCGGTACCGGCCTGCGGGCCGGCGCTGCGGACGGTGACCGTGGGCGGCAGGACGTCGGCGGTGGTCACGTCGATGCGCAGGGTCAACGGGCCTGCGGGTACGGCTCGTTCGGTGACTGCTTGGCGCAGCGGGCCGATCCGGGCGACCGCGCGCACCATGTCGCCCTCCCGCTCCACCTGGTAGTGGTGCGCCTCGTCGAGCCGTACGGCGAGGCCGCCCCGTCCGCCCTCGGGGACGTCGGCCCGGGTGCGCGCGACGCACTCCGGATCGCGCTGCCGGCATCCCACGAACACGGCGCCGGGCCGGTCCAGCGCCTCGGCGCGGGAGTTCAGCACGAGGTGTCCGGGCTTCGCGCCGAGGTCGACGGTCGCCGGGTCGCGGCGGCGCAGGGTCACCCACCGAGGGGCGAGCGCGGGGGCGTCGAAGTCGTCGCGGTGCGACTCCTCCGGCCACGGGTGCGGGGCCAGCTCGGGTCCTCGGGCGTGGAGTTCCACCGGTCCCGGCACGGGCCAGCCGTCCTCCCAGCGCACCGGAGTCAGGAAGGTCTCCCGTCCCATGCCGTGGAAGCCGGGGGTGTCGCCCCGGGGGCGGGTGCCGAGCAGCACCATCCACCAACTGCCGTCGTGGGCCTGCACGAGGTCGCCGTGGCCGGTGTTCTGCACCGGGTGGTCCGTACTGCGGTGGGAGAGCACGGGGTTGTCCGGGTGCGGTTCGAACGGCCCCGGGAGCGCGCGGGCGCGGGCCACCGAGAGGGCGTGCCCGCGTTCCGTACCACCCTCGGAGAGCAGCAGGTACCACCAGTCGCCGACGCGGTAGAGGTGCGGCCCTTCGGGGTACTGCAATCCGGTCCCCGACCACATCTCCACCGGTTCGCCCAGCAGTTCACCCGACTTCGGGTCGATACGCACGCCCTTGATCCCGTCGTGCGAGAAGAGGCACCAGCAGGTGCCGTCCTCGTCCCAGGCCAGGTCTGGGTCGATGCCGGGAATCTTGACGGGTACGGGGTCCGACCAGGGGCCGGCCGGGTCGGCCGCGGTCACCAGCACGGTGCCGGCGCCGCCGACCACGGTCGTGATCATCCAGAAGCGCCCGTCGTGGTGGCGCAGGGTGGGCGCGTACACGCCGGACGAGGAGGCGACGGTGTCGGAGAGGTCCAACTGCGCCGGGCTGTCGAGGGCGTGGCCGATCAGCCGCCAGTGTGTGAGGTCGCGACTGTGCCAGAGCGGCACCCCTGGCACGTACTCGAAGCTGGACGTCGCCAGGTAGTAGTCCTCGCCCGCGCGGCAGATGCTCGGGTCCGGGCTGAAACCGGGTATCACGGGGTTGTCGAAGTACGCCATGTCCATCCTCGGGTCGGGCCGTTGTGCGCGTCCTGCCAGGTCGTGGGGGGGACGTGCGGGTGTCGCTCCCGCATGGTGCCCCAGACCGTCGGCCGGCCCGCACCCGGCCCCCTCCCCGCCGGCACCCGTTGAACGGGTGCCGGCGGGGGCGTCCCGGAGGACGGGGACGGGTCAGCCGCCGATGTTGCTCTGCGGGCCGGCGTACTCCTTCAGCAGGGCGGGCACGTCCTTCGCCGCATCCAGGGTGTACGCGTAGTAACTGCTCGGGGTGAAGGTCGTCCCGTTCGTCACCTGCTTGCCGGTGCAGTTGACCATGACGCTGCCCGACTGGGTGAGGGACGCCGCCGTGGTGTCGATGTTGAAGGGGTTGGCGACGTTCTCGAAGTAGCTGTTCTCGATGACGGTCTTCGAGGCGCCCCGGGACAGGTTGCCGTAGGACGTGACGTTCTGCAGGTAGTTGTTGTAGAGGTGGGCGAGGGCCACGTTGTCGATGCTGGGGTTGCGCTGGTTGGTGTCGTGGATCCAGTTGTGGTGGATGGTCATCCGGGCGGTGACGTTGTCGGTCCAGCCGATGCCGAGGGCCTTGTTCTCTGTGCCCATGACGTTCCAGGAGATGGTGAGGTAGGTGGTGTCCTTGCGGCTGTCGATGAGGCCGTCGTTCATCCGCTCGATGCGGTTGTGGTCGATCCAGATGTGGTCGGCCGTGTCCATCTGGATGCCGTCGTAGTCGTAGACCTTGTCGTCCGGATCGTCGTCGGTCATCTGGGTGTCGCGGATGGTGAGGTTGCGGATGATGACGTTGTGGACGCCGGTGCCCAGGAAGAACCCGCCGTGCACGATCTCGCCCTTGGTGCCGACGCCGATGATCGTCTTGTCGGAGGTCACCGGAATCTCGCGGCCGTACGGGTCCACCGTGATCGCGGCGGCGACCTTGATGACGTACGGGCCGGCGGAGGTGGCGTACTTGACCAGGTCGGCGTAGGTCGTCACGGTCACGGTGCTGCCTGCCGCGCCGCCCGTGGTGCCGCCGCCGGTGGAGGCGAAGCCGTCCGCCTTGTCCGACCAGGACCGTCCGGTCGTGACCGCCTTGAAGGCCCACTGCTTGTTGGTGTTGGCGGTGCAGGTCTCCTGGATGACCGCGGTGCCGTTCGTGGTCGACGCGCCCTCGTCACTGATGCACAGACCACTGTTGACGTTCACGATCTGGAACGTCCCCGAGCCGCTCGCCACCAGCGTCCACGCCTGGTTCGTCTGACCCGCGCAGCTGTACTGCTGCAACCGCGTCCCCGACACCGTCGAGAAGTCCGGCACATCAATGCACTTGCCGCTGTGCACATTCACCAGCCGGTACGTACCCGAACCCGCCGAATCCAGCCTGAACTCCAGCCAGTCCGAATCGGCGGTGCACCCCCACTGCTGCAACAACGCACCGTTCGCCGTCGAAGCACCCGGCACATCGATGCACTTACCGCTCTTCGTCACCGCCAACTGGTACACCCCACCCGTCGCCGGCAACGTCGCGGCAGCGGCCGGCGACACCGCGCCACCCACCACCACCGCACACACCGCGAGCACGAACGCCGCGACAAGCGCACCGAACCTGGTGCCACTCCTGTTGAACATGGGTTCCCTCTTCTCATCCATCGGCAAAGGAAGTCGCGGGCCGGATCAGCGGACGGGGTTCCAGCCGTCGGTGCCCGCGAGGTACTTCTGCGGGGTGTAGGTGGCCGCCTGGGCGTCGGTGAGCTGCGGCCGGTTGGCGTTCACCGTGGCTCCCGCACCGGTGTTGCGGTACTCACGGAACCGGGCGTTCTGCCAGGTGCTCGTGGACATGTTCGTCCACGGCTGCGCGGTGGCGACGGCCGCCGAGAGCGTGCACTCGCGGTAGAGGACCTGGGCGTCCTGGCGCCACGGGCGGCCGAGTTGGGTGGTGTTGTTCACCGTGCTCGTGACGGTGGACCGGTAGAAGAGGAACCCGTAGGCACGCTCGGCGGGGGTGCTGGCCGCGGTGATGGGGCCGCCGGTGGTCCGCTTCTCGTGGATCCGGGTGCTGTCGAAGACCGCGATGCCACCTCCGTAGATGAAGTCCACCGTGCCTTCGACGTACGAATTCCACACGTAGACACGGGCGTTGTTGTTGACCAGGAAGGTGTCCTGGTCGCCGAGGAGCCGCACGCCGTCCAGCAGGGCCCGGTCGGCGTCGAGGTACAGCGCCAGCGCCTGGTCACCGGTGTCGGAGCTGTTCTCGTCGAAGTCGTTCGACATCGTCAGGTTGGTCGCGGTGAAGTCGTGGCCGAGGGCGACCACGGTGGCGCTGCCCGAGGTGCCGTAGTCGCCCGCGTTGCGGTTGCCGACGATCACCACGTCGTCCGGGGAGTCGCCCGTGCCCTGGAGCGTGATGTAGGGCTTGTTGGCGGGGATGGTCACGGCCTGCCGGTAGGTACCCGGCTTGATCGTGACGACGACCCGGCTCGCGTTGCCCGTCCCGACCGCGTCGACCGCCGCCTGCACGGTGGTGTACGTCCCGGTTCCGTCGGCCGCGACGGTGTTGTGCGTGGTGGAGACGGGCTTGAAGGCCCACTGCTTGTTGGTGTTGGCGGTGCAGGTCTCCTGGATGACCGCGGTGCCGTTCGTGGTCGACGCGCCCTCGTCACTGATGCACAGACCACTGTTGACGTTCACGATCTGGAACGTCCCCGAGCCGCTCGCCACCAGCGTCCACGCCTGGTTCGTCTGACCCGCGCAGCTGTACTGCTGCAACCGCGTCCCCGACACCGTCGAGAAGTCCGGCACATCAATGCACTTGCCGCTGTGCACATTCACCAGCCGGTACGTACCCGAACCCGCCGAATCCAGCCTGAACTCCTGCCAGTCCGAATCGGCGGTGCACCCCCACTGCTGCAACAACGCACCGTTCGCCGTCGAAGCACCCGGCACATCGATGCACTTACCGCTCTTCGTCACCGCCAACTGGTACACCCCACCCGTCGCCGGCAACGTCGCGGCAGCGGCCGGCGACACCGCGCCACCCACCACCACCGCACACACCGCGAGCACGAACGCCGCGACAAGCGCACCGAACCTGGGTGTGCTTCGGCGGCGCCGGTGTCCGTCGGCCGGGCCGGGTCGTACTGCGGGATCTCGCCTCATGCGCCTACTCCTTCGTGCGGCTCGTACGGCAGCGGGTCCGTCGCCCGGGTGCCGGCCGCGGCTGGAGGAGCCGCAGCGACCTGGTAGATGCGTGGGGCGGTGGGGGATAACAGAAATCTCCAGGAAACTTTTCCGGGAAAGAGCGGAGCTTCTTGTGCCCGACTTGGACGGGCCGACTTCGAGCCAGGAAACGCAGGCCGATGTCCGTTGCCCGCACGGGCGGCCCGCCATCCATCAACGTGCCTTCCCCACATGCCCGTTCATGCACGGACGGGCTTCCGGGCCGCCCGCACGACGTCTCGTAATCGATCTTTACAGCCCATCGGCGCTGTGCCACGATGCGGGCTCTTGGCGTGATCGATCGGATGAATGACCGGTGGGACAGAGACCATGGCAGAGCGCCGGACCGATACCGAGGAAGACGTCGCAGCCCTCGCGCACGCCGCACGGGACGGCGACCGGCGGGCGACGGAACGACTGGTCGCCCTGCATCTGCCCCTGGTCTACGGGATCGTCGGCCGGGCCCTGAACGGGCACACCGATGCGGACGATCTCGTCCAGGAGACCATGCTGCGGATCGTCCGCGGTCTGCCGAGGCTGCGCGAGCCCGACCGGTTCCGCTCGTGGGCGGTGGCCATCGCGTACCGCGAGATCCAGCAGTACCAACGGCGGGCGGCGGGCGGGAACTCCACCCGCCGCGATGTCGAGTCCGTGCCCGACCCGCTGCCGGACTTCGCCGAACGCACGGTCGCCGAACTCGCGTTGACCGGCCAGCGCCGCCATCTCGCCCGCGCGGCCGGTTGGCTCGAACCCGCCGACCGGCAGGTGCTCGCCCTCTACTGGGAGGAGGCGTCGGGACGCCTCACCCGGTCCGAAGTCGCCGCCTCCCTCGGCCTCGACCGCCGGCACACGGCCGTGCGGGTCCAGCGGATGAAGGACAGGCTTGCGGCTGCGCGCACCCTGGTGCACGCCTTGGCGGCCACCCCGCGCTGTCCCGGTCTCCTGTCCGAGGCGCGGGGGTGGGACGGGACGAGCAGTGCCCTGTGGCGCAAGCGCCTCGCCCGTCATGTGCGGGACTGCCCGCAGTGCCGGGCGCACGGGAGCGGCCTGGTCCCGCCGGAGAACCTGCTGCCCGGCATCGGGCTCGTCGCCGTGCCCGCGGCGCTGCTGGTGTGGCTCCGCGACACCGCCGCCTCAGCCGCGTCCGCGGCCCCTTCACTGCTGGACCGGCTGCGCGAGCCGCTCACCGCGGCCGGAGCGAAGGCGAAGGCCGTGGCCGTGGCGGCAGCGGCGGTCACCGTCGGGACCCTGGGCCTCCTGCTGTGGCAGTCGCCGGCCTCCCCGCCGTCGGCCGCTCCGGCGCCCCGGGCCTCGGTACCCGTACGGGGCGTTGCCACGGCCTCCTCCACGCCCGGCAACGACGTCGCCGCACTGGAGCTCTACGTCGCCCCGGACGGGTCGGACAGCGGTGACGGAAGCCTCGCGCATCCGTTCGCCACGCTCGGCAAGGCGGTCGCCCTGGTGCGGCCGGGCGGGACGATCCTGCTGCGGGGCGGCACCTACCGTCCCACCGAGGCCGTGGAGATCACCACGGATGCGGACGCGCGACACCGCATCACCCTCACCAACTACCCGGGGGAACGTCCGGTCGTGGACGCGTCCGGCATCCCCCGGACCTCCTGGGCGATCACCCAGACGGCCGACTACTGGACCGTACGAGGGCTGGAGATCCACGGTTCCGCCAGCCACGCGTACGTCTGCCGGGGCTGTGCCCACACCGTCTTCCAGGGCCTCTCCTTCCACGACAACGCGGAGTCCGGTCTGACCCTGCGTGACAACGGCACCGAGGCCGACTCCGTACTCGACAGCGACTTCTACGCGAACCACGGCACCGAAGACCACGGGCGCAGCGGTGCCGGGCTCGCCCTCGCGTTCGGGTCCGGGTCGGGCAATGTCGTGCGGGGGTGCCGCATGTACGACAACGCGAACGACGGCCTGGACCTGGGCGGGTTCACCAGCCCGGTGACGGTGGAGAGCAACTGGTCCTTCGGCAACGGGGTGAACCGGTGGCAGGACGCCGACTGGCAGGGCAACGGCAACGGGTTCACGTTGGGCGGTGGCCACAGCCGGGCCGCCGTCGCCCATGTCGTACGGAACAACGCCGCCTGGGAGAACACCGGTCTGGGGTTCAACGACGAGGGCAACCCCGGCCGGATCTCGCTGACCCGCAACACCGCCTACCGCAACGGCGTGGACGGTTTCCACCTCCCCACCGCCGCCGCCGTGGCGCGGGCCAACGCGGCGGTCGCGAACGGTCGGGACGTCGCGCTGGGGGACGCCGTCCGGTCCACCGGCAACACCTGGGACGGAGGTGGCGACGGGGCCGCACCGTTCGTCTCGACAGACCCGGACACGGCACGGGCACCCCGGTCCGCCGACGGCGCGCTTCCCCGTACGGAGTTCCTCGCCCCACGTGGCGGAAGCGGTACGGCGCCGGGGGCGACGATGACCGCCCCCTGATCCCCGTCACCGGCCGGCGGTGGGACCGGCACGCGTGCGGGCACGGGCGCGGGCAGGTGCGGACCCGGGCGGCGGTCAGAAGGGTGCCGGGCCCTCTCCGCTGATCCTGGCGCTGCCGCTTTCGGCATCCATGTCGATCCGGGCCCTCCCCCGTCGGCCGTCCGGCATCAGGATCACGACCCCGCCGCTCTGCACCGCCGGCCAGAACGAGAACTGCAGGCCGTCGGCGTGGACCGTGCCGGACCAGGGACCGGGCGTACCGCCTCCCCCGGCACTCAGCATGGCCAGGACGGGGGTCTCCTCGTCACCGAGGACGAGCGTGGCAGGGCGTTCGTAGATGCTGGTCATGAGTCCAGCGTGCCCGGCGAAGCAGAGATGACGCAGCCCCGGGGCGATGCGCGCTCCGGGGGTGGCAGGAGGGCCGCCGCCGCGCTCGGGATCCCGCCGGTGCGTGGAGTGAGGCGCGCGAGCCCTTCTCCACGCACCGGCGTCCTCAGCAGCATCCCCAGGCCCGGCTACTCCATGCGTACCGCCGGTCACCGGACGAGGTGTCCGGTGGCAGAGCGGCGCACATCATGGCCCCCGGGCGCGCAATACGCCTCCTTCGGCCCATCTCACTCCCCCACGGCGCTCTCCCGGGCTCCCCGGACGAAGGCGGGCGAACGGGGCGAGAGGCCTTTTCCGGGCCACCGTTGTTTAGTGGAAGCAGTTCCCGGAAACGCGGGTCAGCGTCCCTTCACGACGACGCCCCCGCCGCCGGCCGGGCCGCCGACGGGGACCCGACCCGGGACGACGGGACGACGGGACGGAAAGGACTGGGCCATGCCCGCTGGATCCAACGCGAAGCGCGAACGCCAGTACGAGCACATCAAGGAGAGCCAGCAGGAGCGGGGGACCTCCGAGTCCCGCGCCGAGGAGATCGCCGCCAGGACGGTGAACAAGCAGCGGGCCCGGTCCGGCGAGTCGGAAACGGCGAGCAGGACGTCGACCGAGGACAAGAAGTCCGCCTACCAGCGTGGCGGCGAACGCTCCCATCAGGGCGCGCAGGGCCCGACGCGGGACCAGCTCTACGCGGAGGCCAAGAAGAAGAACATCGACGGGCGCTCCTCCATGAACAAGGAGCAACTGCGGAGGGCGCTCGGCCGCTGAAGCAGCCGCCCCCCGCCGTGGCAGCACGAGCGGTGCGGGGCCACGCACCCGCATCCTCCGGCGCACCAGCGGCGGGCGGGTGCGCCGATGCCCGTCCCACGGATATGTGAAGGAGCAAGCCATGCCGGAACAGGCACGCGGCGACGATGTCTACCAGCCGCAGGAGGACGGCCAGGATCCGCCCAACGACGAGCTCGACATGGAGGACGCGCTCGGCGAACGGACCCTGGACGACCAGATGGAAGAGGGCTACTCCCCTCCCGAACGCCCGCTGGCGGTGAACAAGTACGGCACGACGGGGGCCGAGGAGCGCCGCGGCGAATCCCTGGACCAGCGGCTCGCGCAGGAGGTCGCCGACGTCGAACCGCCGGACGGCGACGGCATCGGCGACCTCACCGGGGGCGAGGGCGAGCCGGAAGCCGGGATCGAGGGCGGGTCGCGGGCCGGCCGTCTCAGCCAGGCCGACGACCCGGCCGGCCGGCACACGGACGTCTTCGCCGAGGACGTCGGCGTCGACGGCGGAGCCGCCTCGGCCGAAGAGGCCGCCGTGCACGTGGTCGACGAGGAGGGCGGCGACGGAGGCCGCTGAGCGTGCCCCGGGGCGGCCGGCGTCCCAGGGAGCCGTGTACCCGCGGTCGAGCGCGGCCGGACGTCCGGCGCTCGCCCGCGGGCGCGGGCGCCGCTCTGCGGGATCGCCGCGAGCGCGGTTGAATCGAGAGTGGGGGCGAGGGCCGCCGCGCAGCGAGGCCGACGGGGCGCAAAAAGGCCCATGAGGCACCGAAGACGACGAAGCGCCGGGAATCCCCACGCGACGGAACGCCCGCTCGTACGGGGTTCACGCACCGGCCGCGGCAGCACCGGGCTCACCGACCCGAGGAGGATCATGGCTGTCCGTCACCATCTCATCGACCGGCCGCCGGCTGCGGTGTGGGACGTGCTGGAGGACCCTGCCCTCTACGGGGAGTGGGTGGTCGGGACCGAGCGGTCCCGGCCGGAGTCGGGCGTGTGGCCGGAGGTGGGGTCCTCGATCACGTACGTCCTACGTGTGGGTCCGAAAGAGGTCACCGGACGCACGGTGGTCCGCCGCATCGACAGGCCCGGCGCGCTGGAGCTGGAGGCGAGCGGCGGCCCGCTGGGGTCGGCGCGCATCGCCTTCGACATCCGACCCTGGGGCGAGAAGACGCTCGTCATCGTCGACGAGCACCCACTGAGGGGCCTGGGAGCCACCCTGCACAACGCGCTGCTGGACACGGTGCTCCAGATCCGCCACCGCAGCATGCTGGCGCGGCTCGCCCGGCTCGTCGAGGAGAAGTCCCGCCCACCGGCCTGACGGCCAACGGCGGGCCCGACACGGCCCGGCGCGGCACGCGGCGGCGCGGCACGCGGCATAAAAGCACGACACGGCGAGACTGCATCGCACCGAAGGGCGGCAGCATGGTCGACGCGGTGGTGATCGGAAGCGGCCCCAACGGGCTGGTCGCGGCGAACGTCCTGGCCGACGCGGGCTGGAGCGTCGAGGTCCTGGAGGAACAGCCGGAACCGGGTGGTGCCGTCCGCAGTGACCGGGAGGTCCACCCCGACTACGTCAGTGACATGTTCAGCTCGTTCTACCCTCTCGCCGCGGCCTCCCCCGTGCTGTCCGCCCTGGACCTGGGCCGGGAGGGCCTGCGCTGGAGCCACGCACCGCATGTGCTGGCCCATCCGCTGCTCGACGGCTCCTGCGCGGTGCTGGACCGTGACCGGACGGTGACGGCGGGCGCCCTGGACGGCTTCGCGCAGGGGGACGGCGAGAGCTGGCTCGGTCTCTGCCACGTCTGGGACCGGCTCGGCGACGACATCGTCAAGGCCCTCTTCTCCCCCTTCCCGCCCGTCCTCGCCGGAAGCGTGCTGGCGGCACGGCTCCGGGCCGCGGGCGGGCTCCGGCTCGCCCGCAGCCTCGTACTGCCGGTACGCCGGCTGGGGGACGAGGAGTTCCTCGGCGAGGGGGGCAGACTGCTGCTGGCCGGCAACGCGTTGCACGCGGATCTGGCGCCCGAGGCGGCCGGGAGCGGCGGTTTCGGCTGGCTGATGGCGATGCTCGGGCAGTCCTACGGCTTTCCCGCACCGGTCGGGGGCGCCGGGGCCCTGACCGAGGCGCTGGTGCGGCGGTTGCGGTCGCGGGGCGGCGCCGTGCGGTGCGGGCAGCGGGTCACCGAGGTGGTCGTGCGGCAGGGCCGCGCCGTGGGCGTCCGTACGGCGTCCGGGGAGGGCGTTCCCGCCCGGCGGGCGGTGCTCGCGGACGTGTCGGCACCCAGCCTGTACACGTCGCTGGTCCCGGCGGAGCACCTGCCGCCGCGGATCTTCGACGACATGCGCCGGTTCGAGTGGGACTTCGCCACGTTCAAGGTGGACTGGGCGCTGGACGGTCCGGTGCCGTGGAGCGCACCGGCCGCCGCCGGGGCCGGCACGGTGCACCTGGCGGAGGGCGTGGACGAGCTGACCCGGTGGGCGGCGCAGATCGCCCGGGGCCTGATTCCAGACCGGCCGTTCCTCCTCTGCGGGCAGATGACCACCGCGGACGCGACGCGTTCGCCGCTGGGCACCGAGTCGGCGTGGGCCTACACGCACGTGCCGCACCGGGTAAAGGCGGACGCCGGGGCGGACGGGCTCACGGGCGCGTGGGACGCCGGAGAGCGGGAGCGGATGGCGGACCGGGTGGAGCGGCAGGTGGAGCGGTACGCCCCCGGGTTCCGCGACCGCGTCATCGCCCGGCGGATCCTGTCGCCGGGCGCGCTCGAAGCGGCGGACGGCAACCTCCGCAACGGCGCGATCAACGGCGGAACGGCCTCGATGCACCAGCAGTTGGTGTTCCGTCCGGTACCGGGCACGGGCCGCCCCGAGACGCCGGTGAAACGGCTGTACCTGGCCTCCGCCTCCGCCCATCCGGGCGGCGGGGTGCACGGCGCCCCCGGGGCCAACGCGGCCCGGGCCGCGCTCCGTTCCGGGCGTGGCGGTGGCGCCGCACTGTCCGCCGCACAGCGCCTGCTGGCCCACCGCGGGCGGACGGGCGAGACCGGCCGCCGGACACCGTAACGCTGCGGCGCCCGCCCACCGCCGTTCGGTCGCGCCCGCCCCGTACCCCGGGTCAGCATTGCCGTGAAGTGGGCCAAACAGGGGTGCGCCAAGGGTGGTTCCTTGCGCGCACCATGGACAACACCGCGGCCCGGCACTACGTTCACCCCTTGCTTGACAACGATGTCACCAGATCTGACAACGATGTCTCGCTCCAGTCGCCCCCTCCCCCAAGGAGCAGTGATCGCCGATGGTGTCCCGAAGAACTCTTCTGCAGGCGGGCGGAGCAGCTCTCGCGGCCGGCGGTCCCGGGATCCTCTTCTCCCCTCGGGCCGGTGCGACGGAGAACCGTGCCGCGGCTCGCCTGTTGCCGTCGTTCGGCCGCCCCACCCGGCTCGACGTCGCCGATGTCGGCGCCCTCGACGGAAACGACCAGCTGCTTCTGACGACCCTTCAGGGGGTGGTCAACCGCCGGGGCCCTCGCCTCTATTTCAACTTCGACAGCAGCGGAGTCGACTCCGACTGGCTGTCCGGTACCGGCGCACGCGTCACCCGTCACGACCGCGCGCTGGATCTGGTCTCCCGCTACCGTGGCGAGATACGCGGCGCGATCCTGCACGATCCCGGCGTACCGGACTCCGTGAACGTCGCGACCACCCTGGCCGGCCTGGAGAACGCCGTCGCCGCCACCGCCGAACAGGCCCGTACGTACGGCCTGAAGACCGTGGCCGACCTGCGCGGCCGTTTCGACGCGGACGACGTACTCGCCACGTATCGCTGGCAGTTGGAGCATCTCTTCCCGCGCTGCACCCACACGCTGCTGGCCGGGCTGCCGCCGGCCCGGACGGTGCAGACCGCCCACGTGAGCTGGCGCGAGATCGCGCGGGAGACCGAGCGCGTCCGGGATTCGTCGAACCGGCAGGTCCGCACCTTCGACGTGAGTGCGGAACTCTCCGGCGGGGACGGCGTCTTCCTCCGCTTCCAGGACTCGTTCGGCGACGACGGCTGGGGCGCTTCGGTCGGTTCGGTCGCGGTGAAGGCGGACGGCCAGGTGATCGCCTCCTTCGCACCCGGTACGGAGGCCGAGGCGCCGTTCCTCTTCGACGGCTCCAACTCCTCCATCGGCGGGGACGCCAACCGGTTCTCCGACGGGGGCGGTTACTTCATCTACCACTTCACCCCGCCGCCCGGTACCCGGCAGCTCCTGGTCGAGGCCGACGTGTGGAACCAGTACCTGGTGTCCGCGACCGCCACCCCGCCGACCCGGGTCGAGCCGTTCCCGTACTTCCGGGACTACGCCGTCGCGAGCCGGGCCATGGTGGTCTGGCTGCCTCCGTCCGGCGAGACGGGCGCACTCCTCGACGAGGTCTTCGGCCGGGTCGAGCCCACGACCCCGTACGCCGGCTGGTTCTCCAACGACGTGGCGGGCGAGTGGGGCGGCGTCGACCGGGCCTCCCAGCACGGCATCGAGGTGGTGCCCGCGGACTTCTTCATGAACGGCACCGTGCACGCCGGGGTGTCCGCGAAGATCTCGGACAAGGTCCGCACGAGGCCGAAGGCCAGGCTCGGCAACCGCGTCTACCTCACCCTCACCTTCGGTGAGGGCGACAACATCCAGTACTGCCAGCGCCACATGCGCACGATCTGGGAAGACCCCGCGCGGGGCAGCGTGCCGCTCAACTGGACGGTCAGCCCACTGCTCGCGGACATCGGCCCCGCGCTGCTGGCGTACTACCAGAACACTGCCACCGCCAACGACCTGCTCATCTCCGGCCCCTCCGGCGCCGGTTACACCTACCCGGGCTCCTGGCCCGCCGAGGCGCTGGACGCCTACACCGAACTCACCGGACGCTTCCTGCGCCGGACCGGCATGGACCTGGTGTACGCGTACAACCAGCGCAGCACGACGGGCGACGGATGGATGCCGTTCGACGAGCGGATCGCCGACTCCTACCGGCGGAACACCCCACTGCGCGGTGTCGTCCAGTCCTGGGAGACCGGGGACCTGCGGACCAGGCCGGCCGGCCTGCCGGTGATCGGCAACTTCTATCCGCAGGGGAAGGCCGCGGAGTACCGGGACGGGCTGCTGAAACACATTGAGGGCTGGGACGGCACCGCTCCCCTGTTCGTCGCGGGTGCGATCAACGCGTGGAGCTGGACGCCGGGCGATGCCGCCGAGCTGGTCGAGCTGCTCGGCTCGCCGTTCGAAGTGGTGCGCGCAGACACCTTCTTCGACCTGATGAACCAGGCTCGCTGATGAACCGGGCCGGCTGATGAACCGGGCGGAGCGCGGCCCCCGGCGCTGATGCGGGGGCGCGCCCAGCGGTACGCGAGGGCCCTGCCATCACCGTGCGGTGGCGGCAGGGCCCTCGGTCGGAGCCGTGATGGTTCAGCCGATGCGGGCCGCCGCGCGTGCGGTGATGCGCGGGAACAGCGGGGCGGCGGTCGCCGGCACCGTCCCCGGGCCGTACACCAGGGTCGCTCCGTTCGGGAGCCTGAGCGCGCCGACCACGGTACCGAGGTCGATGCCGAGGTGGATTCCGGAGGAGTTCAGGGAAACCAGCAGCGGGGCTTCCTGCGGGGCGACTTCAGCGGTCGGTGGTGTACCCGGACGCCAGGTTGCCGAGGACGCCGCCCGGTCCGTACAGGAAGAGCAGTGGTACGCCCAGCGCGGTCGCGGCGGTGAGGCTACCGATGACCA
Source organism: Streptomyces sp. NPDC001770 (assembly GCF_053596135.1). Lineage (NCBI taxonomy): Bacteria > Bacillati > Actinomycetota > Actinomycetes > Kitasatosporales > Streptomycetaceae > Streptomyces > Streptomyces sp. NPDC001770. The sequence goes on from NZ_JBSFFN010000017.1 coordinate 154,891, forward strand.
CGGCCATGGCCCGGGCCCGGAGTTCGGATCGTACGAGCGCGGCGGCGACCATCCGGCTGACGAGCAGTAGTCCGGTGACCTGCCGGAACGGCGTGCGCACGGACGCGCACACGCCGGGCCGGCAGCCGTTCCGGGCCTCAGGTGGTGTCAGCCCAGACTCCACTTCTGGTTGGCGCCACCGTTGCAGTTCCACAGCTCCAGCGCGGTCCCGTTGACGTTGCCCGCGGATTTGTCGCCGCCCGTGACGTCGAGGCAGAGGCCCGACTGGGTTCCGGTGACGGTCCCGTCGGGGTTGAGCTTCCATTGCTGGTTGGCTCCGCCGTTGCAGTTCCAGAGCTGCACCGCGGTGCCCGGTGCGGTCCCGTTGTCATCGGCGTCGACGCACGCCGACCCGCCGTAGAGGCGCAGTTCACCGGCCGCGGTGAGGGTCACGGCCTGGTTGGCCCCACCGTGGCAGTCCCAGATCTCGACCTTCGTACCGGGCTCCGTCCCGCCGCCCTCCGCGTCCAGGCAGCGCTGGGAGGAGGCGCTGATCAGCGGGTGGGTCGTACCGGTGCTGCTGCCGGTGCCGGCCGAGACCCGGTACATCACCGTGCCGTGCGCGGGAACCGAGGCGCTTATCGTGCCGCTCGTCGACGACACCGCCTTGGACCACAGGTTGGCAAGCCGGTAGGAGGACGCGGCAGGCAGTCCGGCGGCCGCCGCGGTGGTGCTGACGGTGGCGGTGGAGGCGTTCTCGTTGGTGAGGGTGACCGCGCGGTCGCCGTTGGCCAACTGCTTCGACATCACGACGAGTCCGCCGGAGGAGGAGACGACGGTGCCCTGCTTGCCCAGGGGGTCCTGGTCGACGGCGATGACGTCGGTGTTCTTCAGGATGGTCAGCGTCGCCGGGCTCGCGCTGCGGATGTCGCTGCCGATGAGCAGGGGTGCGGCCATCTGGGACCAGAGGCTGAAGTGGGTGCGGTACTCGGTGTCGGTCATCCCGCCGTTGCCGACCTCCAGCATGTCCGGATCGTTCCAGGCGCCGGGCTTGGCGTACTGCGCCCTCGTCTGGTTCTCGTGGGCGATACCGATCATGGAGGACCACGAGTCGTTGATGTCGCCCGTGGTGCGCCAGGAGTTGCCGAGGGACGGCGCCCAGTTCCAGGGCTGGTTGGAGCCCCACTCGCAGATGCTGTAGAGGATCGGGCGGCCGGTGGCCTTCAGCGCGTCACCCATCGCCTTGTACCGGGCCTGCGCGTCCACGCCGGTGTTGTTGCAGTTGTCGTACTTGAGGTAGTCCACACCCCAGGAAGCCCACAGGTCGGCGTCCTGCTGCTCGTGCCCGAGGCCGCCGGGGAACCCGTTGTCCGCACAGGTCTTGGTGCCCGCGCTGGAATAGAGGCCGAACTTCAGCCCCTTGGAGTGCACGTAGTCCGC